>CAZIOA010000012.1:0-16746 GCA_964540835.1 uncultured Candidatus Saccharibacteria bacterium | reverse complement strand
TCAATTTACACATTATAGTTTAGCCTGCTCTGCTTTTCAAATTGACACATAGAGAACGAAAGGCGAGGTGCGCTATACTTATAGGTATGAAAAGGGAAGTACCATATATTGCACCGGATTTTACGTTGCCTGATCATGAAGGCAAAGAGAAATCACTTCGAGATTATGCCGACAAATGGGTAGTCCTGTATTTTTATCCCAAGGACGACACGCCCGGCTGCACTATCGAGGCATGTAGTTTGCGTGACGCGCGCGACGATTTGGCGGAATTGGGCGCGGAGATAGTCGGTGTCAGCAAAGACGATGCCGCGAGTCATGTAAAGTTCAAAGCGAAACATTCGCTGAACTTTACGTTGCTGACCGATCCCGACGGCGATGTCATCGAGCGCTACGGCGCATGGGGCAAGAAACAGTTTGGTCGTGAAGGAATCCTACGCAAAACGTTTATCATCGATCCAACCGGTATGGTACGAAAAGTCTACGGTCGAGTTACTCCACTTGGACATGGCGAGCAGGTCATCGAAGAACTCAAAAAACTCCAGTCTACTAGAAACTAACTACTACCTACTAACTACTACCTACTACCTATCATCTATCATCTACTATCGGGGGCGCTTAGCAGCGTATTTGCGGGCCAGATCGGCGAAGCGATCATCGATGTCGCCGGGCGTGAATTTACCAAACTTTTTCGCTGCTGCCTGTTCGATGAGCCAGTCTGCTATGGCGGGGTTTTTAGGTAGCAGTGAGCCGTGCAGGTAACTGCCGATGATGTTGTGGTGCCGTGCGCCTTCGAAGTCATCCTGACCGTTGTTGCCTGCACCACGAATGATTGTCCCCAGTGGTTGGACATTTTTTCCGAGAAACGTCTGGCCGCTGTGGTTTTCGTAGCCGATGATATCACCAAAGTCATCGCTGTTGGTGATGATGTTGCCGATCAATCTCTCTGGTCCCGCGACCGTCTCGATATCGAGCAGTCCGATGCCTTTGATGACATGACCGTCCTGTGTTTTGAAAAATTTACCAAACAGTTGGTACAGCCCGCAGATGACCAGCATAGGCGTGTCGCTTTCGGCCAGTTTGTGTAGCTTTGGTCCGATCTTGTAGAGGTCTTTCTGGATTTTATCCTGGCCGCTGTCTTGGCCGCCGCCGCCGACAATGATATCGACGTCACTCGGAAACGTATCGCCTGGATTGTATTCAACGACTCTGGTTTCGTAGCCATGCCACTTGGCGCGTTTTGCCAGCACCAATACATTGCCATGGTCGCCATAGATATTCATGTCTTGTGGATAGAGGTGCAGAATGGTAAGTGTTTTTTTCCTGGTCATGCCACCTCCTGTACATCGGTGATTTTGCCGAGTTCGCGACGCAGTGCCAGCATGGCCGTGTAGGTGCAGTAGATACGCTTCGGTTTGCCGTTGTTGGCGGATAGGAAATTTTTGAGTGATCGGACAAGGTCGGTATCGGCATGCGAGATAGAAACGTCATCGTACTGCAGCCTCAGCGCCATATCGTAGGCGCGTGAACCGCTGACTTCGGCGACGCCCTCTTTCCTGAGACTGTCAAAGTCGACATCCCATAGCCAGCTCATGTCGCGGCCGTCCGCATAGTTGTCGTTGATGGCAATCATCGTCGCGTAGCCGCTAGGCGAGAATGATTGCAGGCCGAGACGGAAGCCGCTTGGGTTTTTGACTAGCACAAGTTGACACGGTTTGCCGTCGACGATGAGGTGTTCGCCACGACCGAACGCCGGTGTGACATTACTCAGTGCAGTGAGCATCTTCTTTTCATCTAGCTTACCGCCCATCACTTGGCGACAGAGGGCGAGCGCACCTACGGCGTTGAGGATGTTATAGATGCCGTTGATTTTCAGATTGACTTTTTGTGTTTTGCCGCCATAAGATATTTCGACGTCATAGTCATTCTTTTGTTCCAGACAGGTATCGCTTTTGCGAAGCTTACCGGTACGGGATTTTTCGTTTGTGACGGACCGCAGTTCATCATCTGATGGAAACTCTTTCATGAGCTCATCGCTGACACCAAAAGTACGTAGCTGTGCCTTGATATCTTCTGTGAATGCCTTGCTGCCGAGGCGCGGATCGTCGCGATTTATGACGACGCCATCGGTTGTCACCTGTGCAATGTGATGTAACAGCTTGGCTGTATGATCGATTTCGCCAAAGCGGTCTAACTGGTCGCGCATAACATTGAGTAGCAAACTGTAGCGCGGCGGGATTTTATCGGCAAAATGAACGGCATGCGCTTCATCCAGCTCGAGTACGGCGATATCGGCGTCTATTTTGCCAAACGTGTTCATCTCACCGAGCAGCGCCGCGGCTACGCCACGCGTGAAGTTGCTGCCTGTACGGTTAGTAAAGACCTTCAGCCCTTGGCTTTCGAGCAGTTCAACGACCATTTTGGTCGTTGTCGTTTTGCCGTTGGTGCCGCTGATAAGAATGACGCCGCGAGGAAGCTTGGACAGCGCGTCGGAAACGAATGAGCGGTCGATTTTTTCGACGAATAGCCCGGGAAGCGCCGAGCCGCCACCGCGCAGACGGGCAATATAGCGCACCGCCTTGCCCATGAGGACACTGTAAGGTTTGGTCATATAGCTCAATTATACCCTATGTTCCGTTGTGTCCACGGCTAACACACCGCACCGGCAGAGTTCTGACTCTGTCAGAAGCAGGCCGGTGCGGTGCGTTAACCGTGGTACAATATGGTTATGTTTTTAGTTACAAGCTTGCTGCACTGGTGGTACGCTGATGGTTGGCGCCAACGCATGCGCATAGTAGCCGATCGTCTCGATAGTATGATCGATTATTTTTCGTTCGGTTTGCTGCTCAAGACGCTTTTTTCGCCGTATAGGCAGATTTCGGCAGGCAAGGTCGACGGACCACTAGAGGTCAAAATGCGTGCCCTGGTAGATAAGCTTTTTTCGCGCGTCATCGGTGCTGTGATCAGGTTGATTATCCTTGTCATCGGCGGTGTTATCGTAGGATTGCAAGTGCTGCTGAGCGTAATTATCTTGATTGGTTGGGCGCTCGTACCGCTATTTCCGATTATCGGCTTTGGGTTAATGCTTACAGGATGGGTACAGCCGTGGATCAACCTGTAAGTTTTAACCCGGGTAGTATCCGATCAGCAAAGGCACGCCTTGGCGTGCTTCTGACCACGCCGATTCGAATCAGCCTGAGTTTCCTTATGTTCGTACTGTTGATCGGTGGCTTCGTTGCTATAGTATTTCAACTGCCGGCGGGATGGCTGCTAGTAGGCTTGGCGGCGTTTCCAGCCATGATAGTGGAATGGTACCGCGGTGACCTGAGGAGTCCAAAGCTGGAAGGTCCGAACGTTGACGGGTTGCTTGCTGGAGATATCTTAGGTCAGCTCGGCAAGAATCCGACGCCGCAAGACGTCGCGCGCGTTGCAGCTAGTGTGCAAGGTGGAACATTTTTCGCCATGCGGTTCGGTATAACGGCTAGTTTTTTGCAGAACATCACTACTGATCAACCAACTGATACGGCGGTGATTTGGCAAAATGCGATTGCCGTGCGTGAACAGTCGGGCAGTGAGTTCATCTCAGGTGCCGTGTTGGCTGTCGCGATCATCGAAAGCTTCAATGACCGCGACTCATTGCTGGCGCATATGAAACTCGATCGCGAGGATTTGGTTGCTGGCATTCAGTGGTACGAGCACTTGCGCCAAATGCTCGAGCGCAGCAAGCAGCCGATGCGGACGGGCGGCATCGCACGCGATTTTTCGTTCGGCTACATTCCGCTCCTCAAACGTTTCGGCCAGAATCTCTCTGAGCAGGTCGGCGGCCGCATGCACGTCGAACTCGAAGCGCATCAACAAGCACTTGAGCAGCTCATCGATACATTCGGTAGCGGCGGTCGACAAAACGCGGCGCTTGTCGGTAGCGCAGGAACAGGCAAAACGACGCTGGTGCACGCGTTTGCGGAACGGATACTCGACGCCAAGGCGAAGATTCCTGCAAATCTGAAGTTTCGTCAGGTATTTATGCTTGATTCCGCAGCATTGATTGCGGCTGCGCCGGGTCGCGGGGAGCTGGAGGGGCTAGTCATGCAGGTACTTGGTGAAGCGTACAGCGCAAAAAACATCATCATATGTCTCGACAACGCGCAGTTGTTTTTCGAAGAAGGCGTCGGATCAGTCGATTTGACCAACGTACTGCTACCGATTTTGGAAGGCGGTAGTCTGCGAATTATTTTAACCATGGATGAGCAACGGTTCTTGCAGATCGGCGAGCGGAATTCGGCACTTATCAACGCGCTCAACCGCATCAGTGTCGCACCGGCGAACCGCGAAGAGACGATCGCGGTTATGCGAGATCAGCTAATCGTTTTTGAGTACCAGCACAAGGTGACATATATGTATCAGTCACTCGCGGAAGCGTACCGTCTGAGTGAACGCTATGTGCATGATCTAGAGATGCCGGGTCGGGCCATCAAGTTGCTGGAAAGCGCGGCAAGCTATAGCGAAGGCGGCATTGTGACGGCCAATTCGGTACAGCAGGCGATTGAGCAAACGATGAATATCAAAGTCGGCGTTGCGAGCGGAGAGGACGAACGCGAAAAATTACTGAACCTTGAAGACCTCATACACAAGCGTATGATCAATCAAGTACGCGCAGTACAGGTCGTGAGCGATGCACTCAGGCGTGCGCGAGCTGGTGTCCGCAATGAGAATCGACCGATCGGTACGTTCCTATTTCTAGGACCGACAGGCGTCGGTAAGACAGAATTATCCAAGGCACTGGCTGACGTGTATTTCGGTGGCGAAGATAGGATGATACGTCTGGATCTCAACGAGTATGTTCGACCGGAGGACGTGTCGCGGCTTATCGCGGATGGCGCGGAAGACCCGACGAGTCTGACAGCTCAGGCGATGAAACAGCCATTCAGCGTCGTATTGCTCGATGAGATTGAAAAGGCACATCCGCAGGTGCTGACGACACTGCTGCAGTTACTTGACGAAGGAATTTTGCGAGACATCAAAAACCGCGAAGTGTCTTTTCGCGACGCGATCGTCATCGCTACAAGCAACGCTGGAGCTGACCGTATACGTGAGTACATAGAGCGCGGCTACAAGCTACAGGATTTCGAGCAAAAGTTCGTCGACGAGCTGATCAGCAGCAACCAGTTCAGACCGGAATTCCTGAACCGCTTCGACGAAATCGTCGTCTTCCGTCCGCTTGAAAAACCGGAATTGCTACAGGTCATCGATTTGATTCTCACAGGTATCAACAAGCAGATGGCGCTTCAAAAAATCAGTGTTAGCGTAGCGGATGACGCCAAGGAGCTGCTGGTCGAGAAAGGCTACGACCCGCGGCTCGGGGCCCGGCCGATGCGCCGCGTCGTGCAGCGTGCCGTCGAAAACACCGTGGCAAAACAGATGCTAAGCGGTGACGTGACACCAGGCAGCACGATAGAGATCACGCGTGATCAGGTTGAGAGTGCTCTTGGGGCAGAGCTATAGTATACTAGGTTTAAATAAAGGGGGTATGAATGTCGAGCAAATCAATAATCAGCGTCAAGCGAGTTACGAAAAAGTTTGGCTCATTTACCGCACTAGATAACTTCGATCTTGATGTACACGAAGGGGAGGTACATGGCTTTCTCGGTCCAAATGGCTCTGGTAAATCCACGACCATACGGATACTTTTAGGACTGCTCAAGAAAACTGACGGCGAGGTGAAACTGTTTGGCAAAGATCCATGGAAAGACGCCGTACAGCTACACGAACAGCTCGCCTATGTGCCCGGTGACGTGAACTTTTGGCCAAACCTTACAGGTGGCGAAATCATCGATATTCTCGGTAGTTTACGCGGCGGACTGGATGAGGAGCGTCGTGAGTATTTACTGCAACGTTTCGAGTTGGATCCGACAAAAAAATTTCGCACATACTCCAAAGGCAACCGTCAAAAGGTAGCGCTAGTAGCGGCACTTAGCAGTGACGTGCCGCTGTATATTCTAGATGAGCCGACCAGCGGGCTCGATCCGCTCATGGAGCAGGTATTCCAGGAAGAAATCAGAGCGCTTAAAAAAGAAGGCAAGACAGTGCTGTTGTCGAGTCATATACTTAGTGAAGTTGAGGCACTGTGCGATCGCGTGACTATCATACGTGCGGGCAAGGCCGTGTCCGTTTATACACTAACAGAGCTCAAAAAAGAGCATGCCAATCTGGAATCACTATTTCTTAGTAAATATGGAGACGAATGATGTTCGCTGGCACGTGGACCCTCATCAAACTGATTTTTCGTCGAGATCGCATTAAGCTGCCTGTTTGGATAGTCGCGATCGTTGCATCTCTGGTGTCGATGGTACCAATGCTTCGTAATGTTTATGGTGATGAAACGAGCCTAGCGACGCTACATGAGACATTTGGCACCAATCCGGCTGGCATATTCCTGACGGGACCTATGGACGCGCCAACACTTGGTGGGCTTATGACCATCGAAACGGTCTTATGGTGGGGATTGGCTGTTGCGTTCATGAATACGCTATTTGTCGTCAGGCATACTCGTCAAAATGAAGAAATGGGCGCGCAGGAGTTGCTGTTGTCTGGCCGGGCGCACCGTGCTAGCGGATTGATAGCGGCGTTAGTAGTAGCGCTGGGAGCAAATTTACTGTTAGCCGTTGGTATAGGTGTCGGTCTCATACTCGTAGAGGCGTCGTGGAGTGCTGAGCAGGCGTGGCTATTTGGATTGTCTATGGGGAGCTTTGGTTTTGCATGGTCGGCGGTTGCAGCTATTGTCGTGCAGCTGGTGCAGAGCGCTCGGTCGGCTAATGGCATGTTGGCGGCCGCTATAGGCGGAGCATTTGTGCTTCGTGGCATCGGTGATTTCATGGGGCGGACAGATGCATCAGGATTGCTGCAGCCAGAGTGGCCTAGTTTATTGAGTCCGTTTGGCTGGATGCAAGCTACTCGACCGTTGACATTTCCTGAGTGGTGGCCGTTACTACTGCCGTTAGTATTTGCTGTGGTGGCCATACCAGTGGCATTTTTCTTGTTGAGCAAGCGTGACGTGGGCGCGAGCATCTTACCATCTCGAAAAGGGCGTCCGCACGCACGAGCATTTCTCAAGACTCCGCTCGGGCTGACGTGGCATTTGCAGCGCAACGTATTTCTTGGTTGGCTAGCGGGAGTGATGATCATGGTGGCAACAATCGGCGTGCTTGTGCCCGAAATGACTCATATATACGAAAGCTCCGAAAGCATGAAGGCAATGATCGTTGCTATGGGAGGCGAAGGTGCCATGGTCCCATCATTTCTATCGGCTATGCTTTCGATGATTGCGTTGATGGTGATAGGGTACGTAGTACATGCATTGGGCAGGCTACGTGCCGAAGAATCCAGCGGTCATTTGGAGAACTTATTAGCGACACGTATGTCGCGGATGAGTTGGATCGCGTGGCATAGTGCAATTGCGCTTGCTGGCGGGATATTCATGCTAGTCGCTTCGGGCATGGCGTTGGCGGTATCGGTCAATATAGCTTCGGACTTCACGGCTGACACGATGGAGTACACGCTCGCAGGCATATCATACATACCATCATTACTGTTATTCATAGGCGGCTATATAGTGCTGTTTGGCGTTATACCTCGATTATCAAGCGTTCTCATGTGGCTGTACTTTGGTTTCGTGGTGTTTATGGCATGGCTGGCTCCCATGCTACGACTCGAGCAATGGGTTATGGATATATCGCCGCTCTCGCACATTGCGGCCGCCCCAGCAGAAGACATCAAGGTCGTGCCACTACTAGTCATAGGCTGTCTTGGGCTTATGCTAGCGGTAGTGGGCGTAGTAGCGTGGCGAAACAGAAACTTACTGGAGCAATAGGCCACGTTTATTCATGGTACAGCGTGTTGCGCGAGGTTAGAACTGGACTTACGTGAGTTCTTTGATGAACAGCCCGTCTCTGCAGGCATATGGTTCAGGCTTGGTTCTACCTGCGGTATGAAGATAACCGTTATTGAAGTAAAATTGCTCTGCTTGTTGATACGAGTCGATCGTGATGCCTTTGAGGTGAGCCTCCAATCGAACGATGTCTTCCACGTGTTTCAATAGCTTGCTGCCGATTCGATGCTTGCGTTGCAGTTCGCGTTCAACAGCCATAAAGACTATATTCGCATAGGGATCATCATCTACTGCGGGATACTTGACGGCACATACTCCTACGACAGGAGATGCTTCTTCCGCAGCGGCACCGTATAGTGTAAATAGAGCCGGATGATTTTTTACGGCCCAAGCGGAATGTGCGCTGAGGTTATCTCTCAAAACTTTAGCTGCATCATCAATTTGATCTGCTGCTAGTTCAGAGACTGTTACATTTACCGAATTGTTGCGATCATATTCAATCACATTCTATATTGTATAATAAAATATAAAAAAGTCAATCGTGGTACCCCGGGCAGGGTGACGCAAGATGACAGACTAGCTGAAGCTATTCCGCCATCAACTAGGCACTGTACAAATCGAAGATTTGACAGTTCGCGAACTCTGCGACTTATCGCCAGACAGGCTGGCGAGTCGCAGTTTCGGCCCTGTCGAGACTATGAAAAAAGACCATGCAGATGCATAGTCATTTTTCATGGTACCCCGGGCAGGATTCGAACCTGCGACCTTAGGCTTAGAAGTCCTCTGCTCTATCCAGCTGAGCTACCAGGGCTCGTCAGCGTTCACTCGGAGTTCTCGCTTCCGAACAAGTTCGAAAGCTGCCACTCCTCCGTTTGCTTCCTCTCAATTTATCAAACATTCGCCAGCTGGCGAATTGGTTTGATAAATTGGTTTAAGGAGCGCGACGCTTCATATGAATTATAACGGTAGTTCTCTGATTTCACAAAAGCGGGGGATGAGCCTGTCGTCCGGATCTTGGTAGATATCCAGGACTTTGCACATGCTGGCAATTAGCAGGCCATGAGTGAACCATATCTTTTCCTCGGGTGGGTTGTTCAATACATCTTCAGCAGCGCGTAGGGCAATACGCGGAAGTTGCCTGGAAGCCTTGATTTGATTTATTTCTTTGAATGTCAGGTTGCTGGTGATTTCGTTGAGCGACTCATAGGGCCGCAGCATATGGAACCCGACGAAATTTGCCGTTTCCCATGTGCGACGCATTTCGGACACGGCGACAGTCGTATTGTTGATATCGATTGTATAGTCCTGTATCAGAATGGGGCTCAGGTTCTTTGCTTGTAATATTCCTTCGTCCATTAACCCAGCATTAGGATTGCCGAACGCAGGCGTGCCGTAGTTTTCGCGGTTGTTTGCATGCGAGAGACCGTGGCGAATTGCAAGAGTAGCCATTGGCAACTACTTCTTTTTACCGATTTTGCCCAGATGGGTGTCGTGAAAGCCTGTCGTGTGTTTAAGCCCAAATCCAAGTGCGCGATCAGCAAAGATATGGAACAGCCAGAGAAGCGTGATGAACAGGATGGTTTCGTTGCCGGTCGCAATAAAAACAGCCGCCAGGAGTGTCGGGCTGATGAGGCTATGGCCGACGTTGTAGGTGAAAGCGCCTAATTTTGGATTTACCAGATAACCGACGGCTGAAACGTCGAACACGAGAAACAGAACGAATAGCCACCACCAGTCAAAATGCCCGACAATGACGAAAAACAGCGCGACAAGTACGGCGGCAGACAAATATTCGGCGCTGACGACGATTCGCATAAGCTTTTTGGTCATAGGGGTATTATAGCAGATAAGTAGCTTAGTGATTTTTGCTATTTTTTATTTCGGCCGTAAAATTTTTGGAGCGTCATTTCCGCAATAATTGCAGAATGTCTATCGAAATCATCTTGATTCATCGGCTTGCATTTATTGCAGGGTCGGTACCCAGATGCGATCGCTTCTTCCATGTTCGCAAAGAATATCCTGCTTTCCGGCTTCATCCGCATGCCAGAACGGCAGGCGAGACGGCCGAATATCTTTCCGGCACGCCAACCGGCGTATTCTCCCGGCGTTTCTGTCACCTGTTCTTGTCTATTGATAACGACGCGATATAATTTTTCCATAAATAATCTCAAAACAACCCTTATCACGCGTTCTAGTTCCGTTTTGGTGCGGGCGGCGAGAATCGAACTCGCATCGCTTGCTTGGAAGGCAGGCATATTAGCCATTATACGACGCCCGCAAACACCAGTAATTATAACAAATTTTACTGCACTATGAAGAAACAGTGTTGCGGGCTGTCGAATCAGCAGGGTAAACTATTCTAGACGCAGTTCTTTCAGCCCCATTTCGAGCTGCTTTGAGTAGTCAGTCTGGTTTTTGCTGACTGCGTAGCTTACCTGCATGGGGTTTGATATACCGGGGACGGCAAATTGGTAGTAGTATTGCTGGCGTGTCGTTCCGAAGGAGTCTACTTGCTTGGATACTTTTTTCACTTCAATGCCATAGCGTGATGTGAACGACCTGCTTCCATCAAACGTAGCGGGACTGACAAGCTGTGTTTTGACGATAAAGCCCGGAGCGACGCTTGCTCCCACCTGACTTGCCTTGTCTATGACAGCCGACTTGCCCTTTGTATACGTCAAACTATCCCCGGACGTGCCGTAGTACAAAATTCCGCTTTTGGTGTTCAGTGTTAGGTTCCAGCCGTCAGGAATAGTGAAACTAAAACCCTTGCTGTCGAATCTCGTCCAGCTCTCAGCCTCTCTCGTTGTTTGCGTACCATTGCCGGTGTTCGCTTCTGTTAGTTTTGAATCATCCGGTTTGACTTGCTCGTACTTGGTTTCCGTGCCGCTGTTTCTTGATTGCGTTTGCGTGTTATCTCGTGCTTCGTCATTTGTCATGAAATTCTGCCAAAACATGAATCCGACTGTGCCGACAAGCGCGACGACGCTGACAGCCAGAACGATTTCCAATGCGGAGAAACCCATGGAATTTTTTTGATGCGAGCATTTTTCTATGCATTTCATAAGCATAAGTATAGCAGTATATTTTAAATATGCTTATGCTAAAATATATAGTAGGATCGATAAAACATAATACTAAAAAATGCCAGACCTCAACCAATTTCTCAACCAAGGGCTGACGGCCGATGATGTTGCACATAGCAATGGTTATGCTGGTGTAGCTGGCGGTGGCGGGGCAGGTGGCTTATCTATGGAGCAGCGCCGCAAGCTGCTCAATCAACCGCGTGTCGTCGGTGCATACCAGTATTCACGGCTTGGTCGCCAGGGTTCATCGGTCAAGGCACGTACGGCCGACCAGTCAAAAAGCCGTGTGTATGACGCCAGTAGTGATAGTTTTAACGACAAAGCCATTTATAATAACCGTCACCAAGGCGGTATAAAAGACCGGTCCCAGATTGACACGAAATCAGTGGAACGTCGGCAACATTTCATCGAACCATCGACTCGAAATTATGATAAATATTCATAAACAAACAGGCTGTTTTCAGGACGTTTACCACTAGCGCTAAGTGAGTTTTTTAACCCAAAATTTTCAGCTAAAAGTCCATAATAAAACTGTGTTCGGGACACCCGGACAGCGAAGGTAAATAGCAGGGATAAGGAGGGTAAGGTATGCCACAGTATACTCTTCCACAAACATATTCTCACACACAATATAAAAGTAATAATTATTCCCATGTGCGGAACTGGGACAGCAACCGGCATTGGGGTAATAATCACAACAAACATAACAAACATTGGGGCAATAATCACAACCGGCATTGGGGTAACCACTGGAATAAAAAGTGGAATCACCACAATGGTCCATCATGGTGGGCAAAGCGCTGGTATCCCGGCTGGAAGTTCGTGAGCTATAAGTGGCATCACAACTGCTGGGTCGTATATATTAAGCGCGGTTGGAACTACCGGACGGTATGTATAAGCCCTAACTTCTCGTGGCACTACTTCAAGAAAGGGTATCACCACAACTGGTAGAGGTTAAAGGTGTCCCCGGTAAACTACCCTCTGCATATGCAGAGGGTAGTTTCGTGGTTTCAGCCCGATGACATCCCAAAACAAAAAAGCCCACATGGGACTTTCTTGTTTTGGGGCGAGAAAAGGGGATCGAACCCTCGACCTTCGGAACCACAACCCGACGCTCTAACCAACTGAGCTATTCCCGCCATTCGTAACGACGCACTGCCACCCTGCCGTCCAGCAGAGCTGGCCGCGCTGGTGGCTCGTGGCGTATCTCTGCGTTGACGATTTCTGTGCTCGCGCGCCGTATCTCTTATACGGCTTGCTGTGCGCCTCATCATCGCCTTGCGCTACATCCACGTGCGTTCGCTACGAATATCATAGCATGTTTACGGGGGTAGCGCTACCCTGATCAGGGTTATATTTCGCGGATTGTTTCTATGGACGCGCCGAGGCTATTGAGCCGATTGGCGAAGTCCTCGTAGCCGCGGTTTATAGAGTACACGTCGCGTAGGATTGATTGCCCTGGAGCGGCGAGCATGGCGAGGAGCACGACGACTGATGGACGCAAAGCGGGGGGCGCGACGATATCCGCTGGTTTCCATCGGGTCGGTCCAACGATATACACGCGGTGCGGATCAAGCAGTTCGATACTCGCGTTTAGTTTGGAAAGCTCTGTGAAGTAGATAGCTCGGTTTTCGTAACTCCAGTCATGGACGAGCGTACGCCCGATCGCGGCGGTTGCTATCAGACCGAGAAACGGCAGATTGTCCATGTTGATACCTGGAAACGGTAGGGCATGCAGCTTGTCTTTTGCCGCGGTGAGATCCGAGGGGTACACAGTAATGTCTGCAAGTCGCGTATGTCGGTTCAGCGCCTCGTACTCGTCTGATACTTTGTATTTCAGCCCCATTTCGGCGAGCGTCGCGAGCTCGATTTCGAGAAACTCTATCGGCGCGCGTTTGACAGTGATCTCACTGTTCGTGACGACGCCCGCCGCAATGAAACTCATCGCCTCTATAGGATCTTCGCTAGGGAAGTACTCGACATCCTTGCTGATGTGCGAAAGGCCGGTGATGCGCAGTGTCGTCGTGCCGATACCTTCGATTTTCACGCCAAGTTTTTGCAGGAAAAAGCACAGATCCTGCACGGCGTAGTTCGGGCTGGCATTGCGGATAGTGACCATGCCGGGGTGAAGCGCTGCGGCCATGATGACATTTTCAGTGACGGTATCACCGCGCTCTGTGAGGATGATGGGCGACGTGACATCCTTTTTCCTGACCGTTGCCTCATAGTAGTCTGTCGTCGCTTCGACATCGAGCCCAAAGTTTCTCAGGCCGACCATGTGCGGCTCGACGGTGCGCGTACCGAGGTTGCACCCCCCAGCAAACGGCAGTTGAAAGCTTGTGTACTGGTGTAGCAGTGGACCAAGAAACATGATAACTGTCCGCGTGCGTTTGGCTGCCTCGACATCCATACTCTCCAGATTTAGGCGTTTCGGCGGTATGATTTCCAGATCACCGCCGTCATTGATCCAGCGCACCCTCACGCCGATGCTCTGGAGCACTTCGATGATGCGATTGACCTCTTCTATGCGAGCGACGCGTCGCAACGTGGTCTTGCCCTTGTTGAGCAGGCTGGCGCAGAGCAGCGCAACGGCTGCGTTTTTGCTGGTCTTGGTTTCTATGCTGCCAGATAGTTTCTTGCCGCCATTGACGCGAAAGTTTATCTTGCCCGTGCGGTTGAGCGTCATGATATCGTGACTGAGTACGTCACTGATGCGAGCTATCATCTCCAGCGAGATGTTTTGACCGCCCTTTTCGATACGGTTGATGGCACTTTGGCTCGTGCCGAGCGCCTCTGCTAATTGTGCCTGGGTATACCCCCGGTGCTGACGACTTTCTTGGATCAAAAGCCCTATCTTTACTTTGTAGTCTTCTGGATTCATATCAACTAGTATTATATCACAGATGATATACGGTAGGCAGTAGATGGTAGGTGGTTGAGGGAGTGGTATAATGGATGATAGTTACAAGGAGAGGACAAACATGCAGGATACACCGGTAGCTGATTTGATAGCAGGCGAGGAGCGTCGCGAGCGCGAAGGACTAGAGCTGATACCAAGTGAAAACTATGTATCTCGTGGCGTGCTCGAAGCACTTGGCAGCGTGTTTACCAACAAATATTCAGAGGGATATCCGGGCAAGCGCTACTACGGCGGCCAGGAGTACACCGATCAGGTAGAGCAACTTGCAATCGACCGGGCGAAACAGCTGTTTGGCGCTGATCATGCCAATGTGCAGCCGCACTCTGGCGCGCCTGCCAACGAAGCCGTGTATAGCGCATGGCTGGAGCCAGGCGATACGGTACTGGCTATGGATCTGAGCCATGGCGGACATCTGACGCACGGCGCGCCGGTGACGCGCAGCGCGCAGCTATACACCTTTGTCCGCTACAAGATGAAAGACGTCACCACGGGTGAAATCGACTATGAGGAGTTGAGGCAACTTGCACTGGAGCACAAGCCAAAAATCATCTTGGCTGGATTTAGCGCGTATCCGCGCGAGCTAGACTACGAAAAGTTCGCCGCGATCGGAAACGAGGTCGGCGCACTGCTCATGGCAGACATGGCGCACATCGCTGGGCTGATAGCTGGCGGCGTGGCGAAAAATCCGTTTGATTATGGCTTTCATGTCATCACGACCACGACGCACAAAACGCTGCGAGGGCCGCGCGGCGGACTGATCCTGAGCAAAGGCACGGTGAGCAATCCGCTCAAGAAACCGGAGAAAACCATAGACAACATCCCGACGCTCATCGACCGCTCCATCTTCCCTGGCATGCAGGGCGGTCCGCATATGCACGTCATCGCAGCCAAGGCCGTGGCGTTTGGAGAAGCGCTGAAGCCGGAGTTCGGAGAGTATGCAACGCAAATCGTGAAAAATGCTGCCGTACTGGCGGACGAGTTGCAAAAGCGCGGCTTCCAGCTGGTGACTGGCGGCACGAGCAACCACTTGATATTGGCAGATGTATACAAATCATTTGGCATCGATGGCAAAGTGGTCGAGCGTGCGCTAGACAAGATCGGCCTGACGCTCAATGCCAACGCCGTCGCCGATGATCCGCTGCCGCCATTCAAACCCAGCGGTATACGTCTGGGCACGCCAGCTATCACCACCCGCGGACTGCGTGAAGAGCACATGGAGCAGATAGCCGAGTGGATGAAGCAGGTTGTCGATGCGCGCGATGACGAAGCGGTACTTGGCAAGCTACGTGAGGAAGTGAAAGAGTTCGTCAAGCAATTTCCGTTGCCGAGTGATAAATAGCTTTATTTTGTCGACAAAAATAAATAACCCTCCGCGCAGGGTTATTTATTTGACTCTATCTGTTAACAGCCAGTACCGGCGCTTGCTTTGCCTAGGGTACCGCTATTTGACCAGTAGTATACGGTTACACCGGTTGATGCACCACAAGCCTTGAAGGAATAGTATTTGTCTCCAGTAGTTGTATTTGTATAGACAGCCCAAGTATGGTTTGAAGTGCTTGGCGCGCTAGTACCGCTTGACTCAGAATTGGTGACAGTCCCCGTTGTGAGCGCAACCTTAACATTACCTGGTAGTTTCGCAGTATCGAAATTGGAAGGAGCAAAGCCAGCATTAGTGGTTGGATATCCACCAAGTTCAGCATTAATTGCCTCTGCAACTTTAACAATGCTGTTTGCGTCTGATTGATACCCAGCTGCCTTCGCTCGATTAGTGAGGCCGTTGTACGCGACGATGACGATCGCGGCCAAGATGCCGATGATCACGATGACGATTAGAAGCTCGACGATGGTGAAGCCTCTCTGGCTAGCACGGCTTGTTATGGATTTAAGACTCATTTTGTTGATGCCCCCTATTTAAAATGTTTTTCTCTACAGAAAGTATACGATAACTACATATGCAAAGCAATAGCATTTTTACAACTTCACACCGCAATTAAATACATAGTTGCGAGGTGAGATTTACTGGGGTATGGGAGGGGAAAGCTCGAGCGGCTCCTGCTCTAGGATGATTTGGAAATTGTCGCGGACTTTGCCGATGATTTCCTCGCGCGCGGCGGCCAGATCGGCATAGCCAGTCGCGGATTGGTTGATGAGCACGACGGCGTTGCCATCATGAACCTTCATGCCATGGAGTACCTCACCCTTGAGGTCAACATTTTCTATCAGCCAGCCAGCCGAAATCTTTTTGTACTTGTCGTCTACGGCAAAAACCGGCACGTTTGGATAGTTCTTTGATATGTCATCTGCTTTCCACGTCTCGACGATAGCGTTTTTGAAAAAAGATCCGGCATTGGGCAGCTGTGAGGGGTCGGGCAGTTTGACGGCACGGATAGACAGCACTCCTTCGCGGACGATCTGTACGGTGACGTTCATGGCGCCGACTTCGCGTGATTCCAGGTATTTCTGCAAGCTGTCGTAAAACGGTGGTTCAGGTTGTTTGTTGTTGAGGGTGAGTATGACCCTGGTGATCACGTAGCGACCGGCGGCTTCGCCCCGGAATATACTGTGGCGGTAGGAGAATTTACAGTCCCCCCACTTGAGAGTGACGAAACTGTCCGTCTGTGTATCGTAGGCCTCGAGCGATACGAACGTATCGGCGAGCTCCTGACCGTACGCGCCGATGTTTTGCACTGGTGCGGCGCCGACAGTGCCGGGTATGCCGGACATCGCTTCGACGCCCTGCAGGTTGCGCTCGACCATTTGCCGTACGAACCCGTCCCAGTTCTCGCCAGCGCCGACTGCGACGGTGGTGGTAGTGGGGTTATCATCGAGGATTTCGATGCCCATGATCTTGATATGCA
>CAZIOA010000011.1:0-17867 GCA_964540835.1 uncultured Candidatus Saccharibacteria bacterium | reverse complement strand
TGATGGCGGATCGCATCATAGCGGTGAGCAATCTCACGAAAAGCATCATCGTACAGCGCTACGGCATACCCGCTGATTTGGTCGAAGTCGTCCACAATGCTATTGATATCGACAGCTTCGCGGAGTACGAATACGATCCTAGAAGCTACCGTTACTTCGAAGCGCTCAAACATGAGGGCTACACGGTCGTTGCCACGCTGACGCGCTTTACTGCCCAAAAGGGACTGACGCACTTCATGAGAGCAGCTGCTCGAGCGTGCGAGAAGTACGACCGCTTCGTCTTCTTGCTGGCTGGCGATGGCGAAATGCGCGATGAACTTATAGAGCTTGCTGCCGATTTGGGGATCGCCGACAAGGTTTATTTCACTGGTTTCGTAAGAGGCAAGCAGTGGCGAGACGTCTACTCTATCACCGATATATTTGTCATGAGTTCGGTCAGTGAGCCTTTCGGGCTTACTGCGCTCGAAGCTGCGCATCATGGTAGCGCGCTTGTCATCAGCCGACAGTCCGGAGTCAGCGAAGTGCTGAAAAACATCTATCGATTTGATTTCTGGGACACGGAAAAACTCGCGGATCAATTGGTAGGTATCGCTTTGTCGCCAAGCTTGGCGACAAGCCTTCGGGAGGGTGTCAGAAATGAGTATGCCCGGTTGTCGTGGCACGACGTCGCAAAGCGGTGTCTACGTGTCTACGATGGACTTCGCAGAGAGGCGGCGCTCGTATGAGCTCTCCTAAGGGCATCACGCTGTATCTCCACGTGCACCAACCATATCGCGTGCGTCCGTATACTGTTTTTGATATCGGCGAGCAGCACGATTACTTCGATGTTTTTGACGATAGTAGCATAAATGACGAAAAAATCTTTCATCGTGTCGTGGAGAAATCATACCGACCTATGACGGCACTGCTCCAGAGACTGCTAGATACTCACCCGGACTTTGCGTTGTCGCTGAGTATCACGGGAAATTTCATCGATCAGGCAGAGCGTTTCGACCCAAGCATCATAGAGGATTTCCAAAGGCTCGTCCGCTCCGGACGCGTCGAGATCGTTGCTGAGACGTACTATCATAGTCTTGCTTTTTTCTACAGTCGCCGTGAGTTTGAAGCACAAGTACGGCTTCATCGTGAAAAAATTCGCGAGATATTCGACGTGACACCCACGGCATTTCGTAACACCGAGCTTGCCTATAACGATGAACTCGCTGCGTGGGTCGCAGATGCTGGATACCAGACGGTACTGGCCGAGGGGTGGGACAAGGTGCTTGGCTGGCGGGGCCCAAACTACGTGTACAGTCCGGTCGGAACTGAACATACGCGACTGCTGCTCAAAAACTATCGACTAAGCGACGATATCGCATTTCGTTTTGGTAATCGCGCCTGGAGGGAATGGCCGCTAACTGTCGGCAAGTATCTCGACTGGGTGGATTCGTCTTTGGGAGAGGCGCCGTTTGTCAATCTTTTCATGGACTTCGAGACCTTTGGTGAGCATCAGTGGGCAGATACGGGTATTTTCAGATTCTTTGAGCAGTTCGTCGAAAAGTGGCTGCAGCGCGACAATGTATTTTACACGGTATCTGACGCAGCGAGGTGCTCGGAGCCAGTCGATACTGTCAGTATGCCAGATACCGTCACATGGGCAGACAACGAACGTGATCTATCCGCGTGGACGGGCAACTCTATGCAGCAAGAGGCGGCACGAAATCTCTATATGCTCGAACACGATATTATCCGCAGCGGCGACGACCAGTTGATTCGTGACTGGCGCTATCTCCAGAGTTCAGACTTGCTCTACTACATGTCGACGAAGTGGCTTGATGACGGTGATGTGCATACATACTTCAGTCCGTACGACTCACCGTATGACGCATTTTTGTACTACATGAATGCTATCAGAGACGTACGTTTGCGCGTCATGCAGCATCATAACCTTGGAGGGTTACGCTATGGCTAGACCGATAGTCCTCTCCAATGGCGAATTGCACGTCGGCCTCAACGAGTATGGCTACGTGCATGATTTTTACTACCCATATGTGGGACTCTCCAATCATTCCGCTGGGCAGGGCACGCGACATCGCGTCGGCGTATGGGTTGATGGTCAAACAAGTTGGCTAGATGATGGAGGGTGGGAGTTCAAGTTCCATTACCCTCAACGTGCGCTCATAGGGCATACTATCGCGAGAAACGAATCGCTGCAGCTCCTCCTGGAAATCGATGATTGCGTCGATGCTCACATGAGCGTGTTCATGCGAAATATTCATGTCGTCAACATGGCAGAGAATCCTCGCGAGATACGGCTATTCATGCACCAGGCATTCGCGATTGACGACTCGCGTAGCAATACCGACACCGCGCAGTACTTACCTGACAGCGACGCGATACTGCACTATCGTGGCAGACGAGCATTTATCGTCAGTGGTTTGCATGGCGACGTGCCATTTGATCAGCATAGTGTCGGGTTGTTCGGTATCGAGGGACATGAGGGGACGTTCAGGGATGCCGATGATGGAGAGTTGGCTGGTAGCAATGTCGAGCATGGCCGTGTCGACTCGACGATACGGTTCAAGCTCAAGGTCGACGCGCATGATTCCGAGCGCGTGCATTACTGGGTAGCAGTAGGATCTTCTCTGCGCGAGGCGCTCTATATTGACAAGCAGGTTCGTCACGATGGCGTCAGCTCGCGATTGCACGCGACCGCGAAGTGGTGGCACAACTGGCTGGAACCAGCCGTTAAAATGGCAGAAAAGATCGATCCCGCCTATCATGACTCGTTCCTCAGGAGCGTCATGATCATCAAATCGCAGATGGATAAGCGCGGAGCGATCATAGCGAGCACCGATAGCCAGATGTTGAACTATAATCGCGATGCATACGCGTATTGTTGGCCGCGCGATGGAGCTCTGGTGATCTGGCCGCTTATACGTATGGGATACACAGAGGAGCCATATCGCTTTTTCGAGTTTTGTCGTCGCGTGATGCATCCTGGCGGGTACTTGATGCATAAGTTCCGCGCGGACGGCGGCCTGGGCGCGAGCTGGCATCCATATGTGCACGATGGCGGCATAACCGCTCCGCCCATACAAGAGGATGAAACAGCACTCGTAGTGTTCGCGTTTTCGCAATTCTACGCGCGGCAGGGGGACCCGCGTCTACTACGTGACTTCTACGCAAGCATGATCAAACCTATGGCTAGCTGGATGGCTGACTACACCGATGAAACGACCGGGTTGCCGAGGCCGAGCTATGACCTATGGGAAGAAAAATTCCTCATAACGACGTTTACTACCGCAACGACCTATGCGGCACTTCAAGGCGCGGCAGACATGGCGGATGCGATGGAGGACAAAGATAGCGCAGTCGCATGGCGCGCAGCAGCCGATGATATACACGAAAGCGCTCAAAAGTATCTATACAATGATAGGCGCAAGTGCTTCTACAAGGGTCTCATCGTCAAAAACGGCAGGATTGAATATGACGAGACGATAGATGCGAGCAGTATCTACGGCGCATTTATGTTCGGCCTCTTCCCTATCGATTCGGCCGAGATGACGACATCGGTCGATACGTTTATGAAAACGTTTCCATCTGCACAGAGCGGCATCGTCGCTTTCCCGCGGTACGAGGATGATCACTATCATCGTGTGGATCCAAATAGTCAGGGTAACTGGTGGTTTATCACGACGCTGTGGATGGCGCAGTACTCCCTGGAAACCAAGCAGACGGAGCTGGCGAACGCGATTCTCGCATGGGTAAATGGCATCAGCACGCAGACAAGCATATTGGCGGAACAGATCAGTCCTGTCGATCACTCGTTGATATCCCCATCTCCCCTTACATGGAGTCATGCGGAGTATCTATCGACACTTCTTGATACGATCAAAAAGTAGAGAATCTCCGCACTAGGCGCATTGCGGCGTTGTCAACTGCGGTGCTCACTAGCAGTATGTTAAAATACTGCTACGTTGCGACTCCTCGCTGCCGCCTTGCACTGCATCCAAGTGCAGAAATTCTGCAAAAGTTTATAGGTATGATAAACAAAACAGCCCTTTCGGGCTGGTTATGTTAACTTTTTCGAGCTTTGACTTCGTTGCGACCGAGAGACTTCTTGGTCTCGGTGTATGTCGCATGCTTGCGTGCGACAGGGTCGTACTTGCGTAGAGAGATCTTCTCTGTCTGGTTTTGGGTGTTTTTGGTCGTATAGTAAGTACGGTGGCCGCTGAGGTCACTGACAAGTCCAACCAATTTCCGTTTCGTATTCTTTTTTGCCATAAATAAATTAACCTATATTTTTACAACTTTATCTACTTTAGCACAAAAAACAGCTTTTGACTAGTGTTCTGAGGTTTCATTTTTCGCTTTACGTGCAGCGCGTAGCTTGTCGACACTAGAATCAAGCCCCTTCATGAAGGTACGTAGTTTATCCCGAGCAAGTTTGGCCTCGTCTGTGAGCTCGGCATCCTTGATCTGATCAATCTTCCAGAATTTGAGCACGGGCTTCACGATCTTATTGGCATGGATATCCAGATCATAGATTTCTGCATCCGATATGAGCGCAGCCTTGGGCCAGAACTCAGGGATACTGGTTGCTCCTGGCATTTGAAACCCGACAACCTCTTTGGAGATGGCTTGTATCATCTCGCTTGGCGCGATCTCTAGGGCTGCTTTACCAATATTGCGATAGAATACCATGTGAAGATTTTCGTCCTTAGCGATACGACCGAGGAGCTGATCTGCCAGCTCGTCACCGTCCTTCTTGCTCTCGATGCCAGTATTGCGGTGTGCGATTCGGGTTGCGAGTTCTTGCATGGTGACATAAGCTATGGCTTCTAGTGGAGACTTATCGCCGCTCCTATAGTGTTTGGTAACTTGCGCTATGCGTGCAACCTCTAGCTCGATCGGATCGATCGCTCGTGTCACCACCAGATAGTCGCGCATAGCGATACCGTGCTTGTTCTCTTCGGCAGTCCATCTGTCCACCCATTCACCCCATGCGCTATCGCGCCCAAATACAGATGAAATCTCCCGGTGATATGAGGGCAGATTGTCCTCTGTCAGTAGGTTCACATACATAGCAGCTTGAGCTGCTTGGCCTAGTTTTGATTCGGTAGGTTCCCAGTCTTTGCCGCCCAGGTAGTAATAGTTCTTACCCTCGCTCCAGGGTACATAGTCATGAGGATACCAGTTCTCATACCTTTCTTCGTGATCGTTTAGTTCATTCGCCACGACAGGTTCGAGTTCTCTGAGGATGTTTACGTCGCTGGTTTCCTTTACCATAGGTCTGCCCCTTTGTTTTATAAATGAAGAGCTGCTCGTCTGAACAGCCCACCCGTAAAATGAATTCCTGGAGCCACGATCGGGGCTTGAACCCGAGACCTCATCCTTACCATGGATGCGCTCTACCAGCTGAGCTATCGCGGCATAGTCCATGGTGCTGGGGGCAGGATTCGAACCTGCGAAGGCGAATGCCAATTGATTTACAGTCAATCGTGTTTGTCCACTTCACTACCCCAGCGCATCAATTTTATACTGGTAGGTGCCTACTATTTTATCTCATATCTGGCGAACTTACCAGCTTCAACTGCAATTGAATTTCTGTTTGTGATTTCTTTCCATGGAATTAAAAATTTTCTTCCGTTGCCAGCATAAATAAACAGTAAATCAAAGTCGTCGTCCTGGTATTTTTTTGCAGTATAGAACGACTGGTTTCCCCCCATCGTCCTGAGAGCCGCCCTGTATCTGTTCGTGCCTTTGTAGAGACCGGCATACTTTACCTGAACGCGATGTAATGCGCCATCCTGTTCGACTGCTAGATCATAAGGTCTCTTGTCTCCAATAGGGAGACATACCTCGTAGCCGTTTATCATAAAATAGGCGATTGCATGACCTACAGCTAAATCACCTTTTTCTTTCGGTTTCATGGGTACAAAATATCAGAGTATATAGCTGCTTTCAATAGCAATTATGCTTATTCTTGTGCCCAACACAAAAAAATCGCCTGATAGCGATTTTTCTAACTATGGAGCCGCTTCTCGGACTCGAACCGAGGACCTACTGTTTACAAAACAGTTGCTCTAACCAACTGAGCTAAAGCGGCGTATCGTTTAAATTGTTTCATCTATTCTACCAGAGACGAATTCAGACGACAAGAGCCGTGGCCGTATAAAATATGGTATAATATCATTTCAAATGAACCCAGAACGCAAAAGAGTCATGGAGATAGCCAACAGTCTCATCGACAAACCGGCTATCAAATATCGTAGCCCCGAAGAAGGTATATCCCCCGAGGATGGCTTCGATTGCTCCGGATTCGTGACATACGTGCTCAATAAAGCTGGGCTTCATATCCCAAGTTTTGTCGGTCAAGATGGGAGAATTCGATCTATCCGGCATGCAAATGAGTACTGGGATCACTACGGCGTTGCCGTCCACGAGGAGCAGGCCCAGCTCGGAGATCTGGTATTTTTCTCAAGAAACGGCGCGTTTACCTCCCATGTCGGTATACTGACGTATCATGGCACGTACATCCATGCTCCGGGCAAAGACGATACGACTGTTTGCGAGGATCCGCTCCCAATCACGGATGACGAGCGCCGTATAGAGTCGGAGCAAGGCAAAGGTCGTCAACTATACGTACGAAATCCCATCGGTTTCAAGACGCTAGTCATCGCAGCTGAGCGTCCCACTGTGCGCTATCACCAGCAGCTACTTGATTGAGACTCAACTACATAACCTTGCGTGGCTGAACGACTCGCTTGGGTTGCCCCTGAGGGATAATCATGCGAGCAGCTTTCTCTCGGAGCTTGAGTGAGAGCTCCTGCTGTCCGGTACGTTCATAGGCATCTGCCAGGATTGTGAGCGTCTGGGGTATAGGGTCTATCTCGACGGCTCGTTCGAGAGATTCAATCATTTTCTTTTCGTGTCCGAGCTTCTCCTGTACTTTTGCGTAAGCGATGTGGCGGGCAGAGATGTCGTTTTCTAGCCCCAGCGCCTGCTCAAATGCCAAGCCTGCTTTTACATAATCGCCCGTCTCGTAGTAAATCAAACCGACGTTGTGGAGGCTCGATGCGCTCGGTTCGAGTGACTGGGCTATTTCAAAGCATTCGATAGCGTCTTTGTATGCTTGCTGCTTGGCATATAGTATGCCGAGACGGTTATAGGCAGTCGCATTGCGTTCGTCGACGCGTAGGATGGTGAGAAGCGCTTTTTCTGCGCGGAGATACTTCTTTTCGCGCAATGACACTTGCGCCACTTCCCATAGCTTGTCGAGTTTACCTGTCAATTTGGAAGGAAGATCGTTTCCTGAGTCTTCCAAAGAACGGCGATAAAATACAGCCAGCCCACCCAGTAATGCAACGACGATTAAACCTAACATCTTTACTAATTATACCACAAGACTTGTATGTCGGCATGCAATGTTACTGGAGTTACACTATGCCTGCGGTAAGTTGCAAGCGAATATTGCCTCCTGCGGCGATACGGCTACGAGTTTCCAGGTGTTTTTCGATGTCTTTGACGATTCGCCTACTGGTAGCTTGATCTGATTGACCATGGAGTACCGTCGTGAGCTGGTAGTTTATGTCATCGAGGAGCGTCAAGGTATCTGAGCGATTGTCTCGATATCGGTGCGCGATCTTTAGTTTATCGTACATTTCGCCGCTTATCATGGTTTTTGCGTCGCGCATGATGGCGACTCTCGCCTCATAGAGACCTTCGTCACTGGCGAGGCGATGGATAAGCGCCGGTAGCCCTCGCCCGACGAATGCCAGACGCGTGCGTTTGGTTTCGTCTCGGACGCCTATATCTCGGATGAGAGCATCGGTTTGCTCATCTGTAATTGGAAGCAGTTGCAAACGCTGGCTCCGAGAGGTGATCGTGGGGAGTAACTGATCAAACTGATGCGTCACGATGATGAAGTGCAGCCCATCGCGCGGCTCCTCAAGGAGTTTTAAAAAGGCATTTTGCGCGCCAGTAGTCATCGATTTCAGCCCCGTGTCGATGATATATACATGCGTACCAGGTTGTTTGGTGCGAGTTTGTTCATACAGTAACCGTATATCCTCTATGACGACACTCCCGTCGTTTGAGTCGACGACGAACTCGCCCTTGATTTTCTTTTTGGGGTGGATGATGAATTCTGGCGAGCCTGTCGACGCAGCGATCGCCCTGGCTACTGTCAGCACTCCGCTGCCGACCGGACCGTCGATAATCAATCCATGAGGCAGCTTCTCCATGGTCATCCGGGTGAGCCGCCTAGTGCGCGGATGTAGTACGAGACTATCAAGCGAAGTCATGCTTTCTCCATGGCTTCGAATTCTGGTGGCACGTCGGCGGTAAATAGCATCCTCTGGCTACTGGGGATAGTCACTTCAAGTTTGGCGGCGTGGAGATAGAGTCTGTCTGCCTCCTTGCCATATACCTTGTCGCCATGAATCGGCGTACCGATGTGCGCCATATGCACGCGTAGCTGATGCGTGCGACCTGTGATTGGCTTTAGCTCCACGAGACTATACTTACCGTTATCCGCGAGTACCTTATAGGATGTTTGAGCGGATTTGCCGTTTGTATCGACCCTGAACTGGCTTGGATACTTAGGGTTGCGACCAATTGGCAAATCTATGAGAGCTTCTGGCATCTTTGGCACGCCGTCAACGACAGCGACATAGGTCTTGTGTACTTTGCGGTCGGTAAACTGCTTCTGTAGCAGTTTGGCTGTCTCGTCGTTGAGCGCTCCTATGAGCACGCCACTGGTGTCGCGATCGAGTCGGTGGATGATCCCAGGTCTGTTCGTCTCCAAATGGTATTTCGTGAACCGTTTGAAAAAATCCGCCACGGTGAACTCATCGTTCATCGCGCCTTTGCTGTGGGTTAGTATGCCGACGGGCTTGTTGATGACGATGACATTGTCGTCCTGGTATACGACAGGGAGTGATTTGTCGTCATGAGTAGGCTCGGCAGGGACTTCGGGCGTGACTTCATCGTCTTCCTCCAGAGTGCGTTTGACGCGCGTCTCTACCTCGCCGTTTACGCTCACATAGCCAGCTTTGACGTATTTCTGCCACGTTGAACGTGAATGTTCCGGCCAGTACTCCGCTAAATACGCATCTAAACGCATGAATTAGCTCCTTGGCCGTAAACCGACTGCTTGCTGTACGCGATAAAGGGTTTCGTTGGCCTGCTCGTTGGCTCGTGCCTCTGAACGCTCAAATGCTGCGATGACAGCTCCGTCATCGACGTTGGCTAGTTTTGCCTGGAAAGCGGTGAGGAATCCTGTGACTTCGTCCGCGACCACACGCTTGAAATCACCGTAGCTTGACTGACCTTTGTGCGCCATTTCGACATCATCGATAGACTGTCCGCGCAGGAGTGCAAGTATCTGCAGCAGATTGCTGATACCTGGTTGTTCGATAGGATTGTAGTTGACGCTAGCCTTGTCGTCCGTCGTGGCAGACATGATCTTTTTGGCCGCAACTCCTGGTTCGTCCGTCAGAAATATGACACCTTTGTCGCTGTCTGCGGATTTGCTCATTTTCTTGGTCGGATCGGCCAGATCCATGATGCGAAGCCCCTGCCCCTTGCCGAAGAATTCGTGTTGCTTACCGACTTCGTATGGGACATTAAATAAATCACCGAACTTGCTGTTCATGCGACCTGCGATATCACGCGTGAACTCAAGGTGCTGCGTCTGGTCGTCACCGACAGGCACGTACTTAGCGCCATAGAGCAAGATGTCACATGCCATGAGCACAGGATAGTTGAAGAGTCCTACACTAACCTTATTACTCTGTTTAGTCTCTTCAAGAGATTCTCTGGCAAGGAGTAATATCTTGCGTATTGCATCGAATTTAGATTTCTCGTCACCCTCCACTTCATCGAGCTGTTGGATTATCGCGTCAAACCTTTCGATACTATCCCTTGGTCCACCTTTATCCTTGAACTGAGTCATTCGACTCATTTCTCCAAATCCGGTGAAACAGTCGAGAATCCACGTCAGCTCGCTATGCGCGGGCACGTAGCTTTGACGATAAAGCAATATATCATCGTGATCGAGCGGTAATCCGGCCGCGGCGAACAGCCGTGCGACGTGCCATATCTGCTCTTGCAGCTTGTCATGGTCGATCGGCGTCGTAAAACTGTGCAGATCGGGAATAAACAGGTTGACCTGGTATTCGTCAGAGTGTTTCTGCGCCATTTCAACGGTCGGCAGCATCGCGCCGAAATAATTGCCGATAGTCAAATCATTGTTGGCACGGAGACCAGTCAGGATTACCGATTTTGTCATACTGTCTACCATTATAGCTTAAAAACGCGTCGCTTGTATGCTTTGAACCCAAGATAGCCATACCGTGACTTCAGGTAGGAATCTTCGCCTACGAGCACCGGATAGTATCCTTTTGGCGACAACTCGAAATTACGCAACAGCTTGTACTCATCCTCGTCAATCTCATCTTTGCGTAGTAAATCTACCTCATACACATACCTATTGCCAGCAGAGCTTTCGTTTCTGACGTATCGCTGGATGTCATCGCACAGTTTGGACAAGTCCTCATCTGTAAAATTGCGATTGAGCTCTATAGACACAGCTTGAGTACAGACACCATTGAGGGCTGTACTGACCGTTTTGGGCTCCATGATTACCAAATGCTGGACTGAACTAGCTCGGAAAAAGACTTCGTTGTGCGGATTTATCGAGGCTACTATCAGGCACGGCGGTTGACCGCAAGAGGTTGTGTGTAGATCGAGTACAAGATCAAAATCATTCTCACGGATATACATGAAAATCTCAGTAGCACGGCGCTGCTCGTATGTATCGGACTTGCCATTATAGCTACGATTAAGGTCCGACTCTATATACCGGACGTTTTTTGCACGCGCACGCGGGTTGGCTATCATGAACTCAACATACTCCATGAGCTCTGGTCGCCGAGTCTCTATGTGAGCGTAGAGCCTCTCGCCCAGATGCTCGTCGCCATGCTGAGATGCCAGAAGTAGTACTTTCATAGTTTTATATCTGGCTATTTGATGCCAAGTTCTGCACGTTCTGCGTCTGTCAGCGGGCCTGTGCGGAGTCCTGCTCTCGCGAGGTTGGCACGAGCATTCTCGATTTCTTGCAGCGCAGCTTCGGGAGTTGGCTTGGGGTTCGGTGATGGTTCGACCACTATCGGCGTCATGTCTTGATCGCGCCTGCCATGAGCTTGATTGATGATCCTAAACATGAGTGATTCAATCCTCTGTAGGTCTTGCGGGCTTCTGATATGTCCTTGGTATTCGTGGTTAGTCATGTATAACTCCTCCTGATTGCTTAAGAAATTTTATATTTGAGCACAGTTTGGATTTTATTTCTGAGGAACGCAGTAAGTCGTATTTGACATATAATGTCGAGTACCAGAGGGAATAAATTCAAAATGTGCCAAATAGATAATTTCGATTTAAACGACCGCCTGTCTGGCGGTCTATTCGGTACTTTCTAGGTGTGTCTACAAAACACGGAGCAAACCGCCAGAGTCTCTGCCGGTAAACCAATATGCCTGCGCGCTTTGTGGTCTTGTCATGTTTTTACTATACCACATATTTAATGCATAGCTAGCTGTTCATTGATCGTTTTTACGACTGCGCCTATAAACGGCCCTCTGATCTCGTGTGACGCCGGTACGCTTGAGATTTGGATATTTGGGTTGATCTTTGTGAGTTTTCTGAGGCTACCGGAGACTACGAGCGGGTCAAATACGCCGTGCAGTATACGGATAGGCTTTCGTATCCTATGAGCCCTGTCGTATGAATTTTGATTGATGATCATGGTTTCAAGCGCCGCCATATAGCTATCGATATTGTCATCGGTCAGGCGATATCGCCGCTTGAGAAGTCTTGATTTCATGGTGATCTTAGAGAGTCTCATGAAGTGTTGCGGGTGCTGAACGATCATGCGATAGAACGAAAGCAGTACGTTGTCTCTCCTGACACGGAACCGTCGCGGCGTGTCAGTCGTATCATAGAGCGGCGGACTGACGAGGATTAACGACGACACGAGCAACGAATAGCGCTTGGCAATTTCGATCGCAACCAGCGCGCCCATGGAATGCCCCACAACTATAACAGGCGTTGTGATGCGCAGACGCAGAAACGTCGCAAGCACCGACCGAGCCTGAGTCTTGGCGCTATAGACCGCCCATTCAGGCTTTGGTGAATCGCCAAACCCTAAAAGATCAACCACCACTATGCGGAGATCGTCCGGCAATCTCTTCACGACATCTTGCCAGGTGTCGCCATCTTCTCCGAGTCCATGGATGAGGAGTACGGTAGCACGCGGACGTTTGGGACGGTTGATGTAACGCACATTCAGCGCATACGGAATACGCAGCCAGCGATGCAATAAACTTTTGAGCATACACAGATTTTAGCAGTTTACCTCCGTTAATTTCTGTAAGATAACTTACAAATCTGTCTGCCAGCGACTTGTGAAATCACGGTACGCCTTTGCGTATGTTGGGTTCCATTCTTCATTTTGGATTGAATCCCACACTAGTACGAGAGTATCGACAGTTTTATCGAGTGAGGGCATGATCTCATCCGTGATCGCGCTCAAGAGCACAGCTTGTTCGTATTGAGACATACTATTAACCAAGTAGCCATCTCGACGCTCTAGCATAACACCCCCCTCTGCCATGTCTTGTATTTTTATTTTTGCCGTGCGGCTATGTGTCGTATCGAATCTATAGTCGTAGATTGCGCCGAATGATTCGGTCTCTCCGACGGTGTGATCCAGGATAAATCCATCTTTTCTCACAAGTGGCCGTGCCTTGTATGTGTCATCATGATGATCTCTCCATATGCGGACGAAGTCTTCAAAAAGCGTGTTGTCATGCTGCTCGTGGCTCGTCTTGATGTCGAAGCGATCAATAGGACTGGATGTACTTCCGTTGAGGGCAGCAAAGAGCATTTTGAAGCTTTTTTGACAGCTCTCCCAACGCTCTGTGACCCTGAGGCGTTCGAAGTTCAGTTCCGTAGCTATCTCGCTGGAAGTCATGGATTTAAACGCATCAAGGCGATCCTGGACGCTCTTGACATGCCTTGTATCTCGATTCATAGACTCCCTGTTCATGGAAACACCTCACCCATTATAATTACGCGGCTACTATATCATAAGCAGATTCGAAATAGCAAAGTTACTAGGAATACTCAAGAATCTCATCCAGTCTTTTAGGCTTTGATGAGGCTCGAGTCTACTTACTAGTTACCGTAACGGAGATTTCTTAAGTCGATGTCTATCTTATCCGGATCATTGCAGGGCTCATGCTCAGCGCTCGCTTTGTCTTGAACTTTCAGACATTCCTGGTATTTGAGATGCGCTTGCGCTTGGGTTATGAGATTGGCGGTAACGTACGTAGCGAGGAAGACCCATAGGATTACTCCAAGTGATACGGTAATGACGCTTATCCAGGCAATAGCCCGGTGAGCCGTAGAAGCTTGAGAGCTCAGCCTCTTAAGCCAAATGATATTGAGGATAAGCCCGCTCATGAGTGTAGAAAATAAGAGTATCGTAAATGCTATCGCTAAGTAATCGGCTGCATCACCCTCTAGTACAAAAAAGAGTTGCCTTGTAAAGAATTGAAGCAAGAAAATCCATATGACACATAGCGCAATACTGAGAATACCCGCTATGCTATGTAATTTATTTTTCACAGTGCTCATAGTAGCAAAAATACCCAGTACCGGGTATTTTTGTCGATGACGTTGCTTGTTAACGTTTCGAGTACTGTTCGCGTTTGCGGGCAGATCGCAGACCGTATTTCTTGCGTTCTTTTTCGCGTGGGTCGCGACGCAGGAATTCTGCTTTCTTCAGCGTACCGCGCAGATCGGCCGCGTCGACGGTGATTGCCTTGGAAATAGCTAGCTTCATGGCATCGACTTGACCGGCTTTGCCGCCGCCAGAGACCAGGATGGTGATATCGTAGTCTTTTTGCTTGCCTACGAGAGCAAGCGGATCAGTCAACTCAGCGAGCATGGTCTTGTTGCCTTCTAGGTACTCCGTGGCAGGCTTGTCGTTGATCGTTATGTTGCCCTTGCCACCGCTGTACAGACGGGCGCGAGCCGTTGCGCTCTTGCGTCGGCCTAGACCATAGAAATATTTCTTGTCAGCCATTATTTAACCTCTACTTTCTCTGGAGATTGAGCAGCGTGATTGTGCTCAGAGCCAGCATAGACCTTTAGTCGTTTCATGCGTTCGGCAGCCAGCTTGTTTTTCGGAAGCATACCCTTGACCGCATGCTCGATGATTCGCTCTGGGAACTTCTCGCGGACTTCTTTGAGGGTGGCATCTTTGATGCCGCCTGGAAATCCTGAGTGACGGTAGTAAATCTTGCCGGTTTCTTTGTCGCCCGTGACGACTGCCTTCTCGGCGTTGATCACGACAACATAGTCGCCGCCGTCAATGTGAGGGGTGTAGGTAGGCTTGTATTTACCGATCAGGTACTTCGCGATTTCCGTAGAGACGCGGCCAAGCGGCGCGCTGGCAGCATCGATCAGGATCCAACGACGTGAAACGTCAGCTGGTTTCTGCGAAAAAGTTTTTGCGTTTGTTACTGCTTTACTCATGCCTTGCCCTCCGCTTTCTTCTTAGCAGCAGATTTCACGACTGGTTTCTTTGCAGGAGCGCTCTCTGCGACCTTTTTGGCGGTCTTTTCTACGTCTTTGATCTCATCGACGAAAGAAATAGTTGCCATCTGGCTGCCGTCACCCACACGGATGCGGGTGCGCTCTACGCGGACGTGCCCGCTGACGCGGCCTGTCAGTTGAGGTGCAATGACATCAACCAGGCGAAATGCTGCATCTTGGGTGCTTAGACCGGCGATCACATGACGACGGTTGGCTAAATCACCCTTTTTTGCCTTGGTAATGAGCTTTTCGATGTATCGGACGAGCTCTTTTGCCTTTGGCAACGTCGTCTCGATTTCGCCATGCTCAACCAGGCTGGTTGCCAAACCCTTCATGAGGGCTCGACGCTGGTCTCGTTCGCGGCCGAGCTTGCGGCCTTTGTATCCGTGGCGATGCATCTCTAAAGCTCCAATTCCGCCAATTTATCTTTTACTTCATCAAGTGCTTTGCTGCCAAAGCCTTTCAGCTCGCGTAAATCCTGCTCGCTCAGAGTTACAAGATCATGCACGGTACGAATATCGTTGTTTACCAGCGCATTGGCAGTACGAGCAGTCAAGTTCAACTCCTCAATCGGCGTGTTCAATTCGCTCGCTTCGTCTTCTTCGCTATGACCAAGCGCAGGCGCAGCCTCGACGGTCGTGCTACCAGCTAGCGCAGTATATTGGTTGACAAGGATAGCCGCAGCTTCTTCGAAAGCCTCACTAGGCGTGATAGCACCGTTCGTATCAATTGTCAGAAGCAGTTTGTCCAGGTTTGTCTCTTGGCCGACACGAGTACCGTCAACTTTGTAGCGTACACGCAGCACAGGGCTGAAAACTGCGTCCAGGGCAATCATGTCGCTGTGGAGACGCTTGATGCTGCTATCCTCGATAGTGCGGTAGCCCCTACCTGTTTCGACGACGAGATCCATGACGATGGACTTTTTCGGATCGTCGATAGTCGCGATGACTTGATCTGGGTTAACGACTTCGACATCAGCTGTTGCCTTGATGTCTGCAGCCGTAACCGGACCCGCGCCCTTTTTCTCCAGACGTAGCTCTACTGGCTCATCGGTGTGTACTTTGAGGCGCACATTTTTGAGGTTGAGCATGATATCGACGACATCTTCTTTCACGCCAGGGAGCGTAGTAAACTCATGTGTCGCGCCTTCGACACGGAAGGCAACGATAGCAGCACCCTTGATGGACGAGAGCAGAACGCGACGCAAGCTGTTGCCAAGCGTATTGCCGTAGCCAGCGTGAAGAGGCTCTATGACAAACTCCGCGCTAGTGGCACTATGCTCGTTGATAGCGGCAAGCAGTGGGTTGTGAATTACTTTTGTCATGAAAGTGCTCCTTATTAGCGTGAGTAATACTCGACGATTAGTTGTTCGTTTATATCTGCTTCGGCTTCTTCGCGTTTTGGAAGGCCCGTGATAGTGATCTTTAACTTTTTGACATCGCTCTTCAACCAGCTCAGAGGAACCTGAAGCGAGTTGTTTACGACATCGTCAATCTGACTGAAGTATCCTGACTTAACACTCTTTGGTCGTACGGTAATCTCGTCACCTTCCTTTACGCGGATAGATGGGATATCGACACGACGTCCGTTTAGCATGAAATGTCCGTGACTGACGAGTTGGCGCGCTGCGCGTCGGCTCGTAGCGAGACCAGCGCGATAAACGACATTGTCTAGTCGACGCTCAAGGAACTGTAGAAGCAGTTCACCAGGCAGAATACCTTGTCCGCTCGCGCGGTCAGCCTCTGTCATGAGTCGTGCGAACTGTTTTTCAAGCAATCCGTATGCACGACGAACCTTTTGCTTTTCCCTGAGCTGTGTCAGGTATAGACTTGGTTTGCCTCGTCGACCATGGGCATGCTGACCGGGGATGCCGGTCTTTTTGACCATGATTTTGTGCGCCTTAGGGTGCAGTGCGTAGCCCTCACGGCGCGATTGTTTAACTATTGGTGATATATCTCGTGCCATTATGCTCTCCTTGCTCCCTTCGGACGTACGCCGCCGTGAGGAACACCCGTCACATCGGTAATAGTGTCAACTGTGATACCGTAGCCGCCTACGACCCGGATTGCCGCGTCTCGACCTAGACCGACGCCTTTCACGAATACGTCGACGTTTGCAAGACCATACTGGCTCTTGGCGACTTCAGCTGCCTTTTCAGCGGCGACTTGAGCCGCATAGGCCGTACCCTTTTTGCTGCCACGAAAGCCACAGGCACCCGCGCTGCTTGCAGCGATGACGTTGCCTTTTTTGTCGCTAAAACTGACGATCGTATTGTTAAACGTTGCTTGTATATGTAGTTGCCCTGCCGGAATAGAACGGCGCTGCTTCTTGCGAGCCTTCGGAGCAGGTGCAGCCGTGGTGGTAGTGGTGTTGTCTTCTGCCATATCCGCTCCTTCCTATGTCTTGGATGCCGCTTTAGGTTGCGCGCCACCAACTGCGACCGCTCTACCCTTGCGGGTACGAGCATTCGTACGTGTTCGCTGGCCATGAACAGGTAGTCCAGCCTTGTGGCGAAGCCCACGATACGCATTGATGTCTTTCAAACGTTTGATATTATTTGTTACCTGTCGCTGCAGATCACCTTCGACGGTGTAATCACGATCGATGATTTCACGTAGTCGTTGTTCTTCAGCCTCGGTGAGATCCTTCACCCGAGTGGTCGGCTCTATCTTAGCCGCCGCAAGGATGGCCGCAGCGTGCTTCGGTCCGATACCATAGATGTATCGAAGACTGACCTGCACCTGCTTTTCTGCTGGGATGACTACTCCCGCGATTCGAGCCATGCTTAACCCTGCCTTTGCTTATTCTTAGGTTTTTTCTTGTTGATCACTCGGAGGCGGCCTTTACGGCGAACCAACTGATCATCCGGACTGATTTTTTTGACACTTGCACGAACTTTCATGAGCGCAACAAAAACTCCTAATTAATTAATATTTAATTGACTTACGCAACCTGTGGAGGTCGCGGTTCGTCTTTCAAGCGGAAGCTGATTCTGCCCTTTGTAAGATCGTAGGGGGTTAGCTCAACTTCTACTTTGTCGCCCGGTACCAATCGGATATAGTGCTTGCGCATCTTGCCCGATATGTGGCACAGGACGGTATGGCCATTCTCCAGTTCGACACGAAATTGGGTATTTGGCAGGGCTTCTACTACCTTGCCAACCAACTTGATGACTTCCTTTTGACTCGCCATAGATTTACAAAGGTTCATTATACACAAAA
>CAZIOA010000010.1:0-20306 GCA_964540835.1 uncultured Candidatus Saccharibacteria bacterium | reverse complement strand
AGCGGATCGCTGTTAACGATTAGGTCGCTGGTTCGAGCCCAGCTGCCGGAGCCAGGATAAGCAGTTAAAAAGGTAGATCAGGTTCCATGACCAGTCCTCCCTTAACTCCTTATCCTGCCAGGAGTATAGTTGCCGATACAAAAGCGACAAACAGGTTGGAACCGTCCGAAAGGGCGGTTTTTCCGTATGACCCCCTCTAATTGGTTCCAGAAGGGATCAGTTGTGTATATGGTGGTTGAGCAGTTTGAAAGCTGACCAGGTTCCTTGACCAAGATTATTGATCTACAATATTCCTTATGTCGTACAGTTCTGGAAACATATTTCAACTAGATGCTTCCTTCACTTTTAGATGCTATATATGTAATAAACTTATAGATCCGTCTAAAGCCATATCCAGAGATCATGTAATACCTAAAACCTTATTCAACAAAGAAAAAACGAATCGTCCTACAATTGACGTGCATGTAGCTTGCAATTCCAATGACAAGTCAAAGGAAGATAAGTGGTTTTCAAAATCAACTTTGTACAGAAGCTTATTAAATCCGATTGCACTGGAAAAATTTAGCGATTTTATAGAATCCGCAGAAAGATCACGGACTAAACAGGCATATAAAACGACATCTGACACATCCAATGAAAAATTGTTGAGGACGATATTGAATGATGGCTTTGTAATTAACGGTATTCTTGATAACGATACTCGTGAGACAAATTACGTAATGATGCTCGCACGAGGTTTAATCATTCGCAATTCTTGGCACATGAAATGCGAAATCGTAGAAGTTTTATCCCTACACAGGCCACTACTCACAAAAGGACAAAACAAAAAGATCGACAAATACATAAAGAGCACTTTTTTAGACAAACTAGCAAGCTGCATATACCAATTTTGGGATGACGATATACGATACGTTATAAATCCAAATGAGAATCTAGTGTACCTGGAATTTTATGGCCAACAAGCTTACCTGGTTGGCTTTAACTATGAATTGCCAGCTATTACATCGGCAAAGAAACATGTTACGCGTGCGCAGCTCGAAGAGACACAAAACAGCATAGATGAAAACAATAAAATATGGCAAAGATAGTTCAGAGTAACTAAGTTAATTTCAGTTCTCCGCAATTTATAGCTAGTTTTGTTTTGAATCCTTTGGCGTAAGCAGTCTTTTCGGCTTCAGTGCCTCGGCTTAATACATAACGGCTATATTCCACGAACGAGTCATCTAGTTTTTGATTAAATTTGTAATAATCGAGTAAAGTTTGCGTCACTTGATAATGCTTTTCGCATTTTGCTTGGAGTTTGTCATTTATATGTATTTTTTGATAATTTATCTCTATAAAATCCTGAAGTAATACGCATAAATCTTGTTCGTTTATATATTTTTCTGGACAATTTGGGTCAACTCTACGAGTGCAATTGTAGTAGACGTGGCGATTAAATTCGCCGTTTTTGAGCTTCTTAAACTTTTCCTGGGCGGTGATATCTGCACCGCAGCTTCCACATTTGAGCAGTCCACGAAAGGCAAACGATTTTGATCCCCACACACCTTTGTAGGCACCTCTGCTTTGCTGAATCTCATCGAAGAGCTCTTTGGATATGAGTGGCTTATGGGCACCCTTGTACCATGGAGAGTCTGGTCCTTCTGGATACTGAAACTTTCCATAGTAGAAGGGATTAATTAACATCGCTAATACGCTACTGAGCGGGACGGGTCTGCCATTTCTGGTTGTCATACCTTGTTCAGCGAGCCAGTCTTTCAATTTGCGGCCACTCCAGCCGGATGCTGCCTTGTGAAACATCTCAGTGATAATCTCGGCACGATCTGGATCGGGAATGATATCACTAACCCCGCCGAATGATCGATTAATGTACCCAAGAGGCGCAACGCCTGGTCTCCAGCCCATTTCGCATTTGGCTTTGATGCCACGTTTGACGTTGATGCTCTTGTTGTCATTTTCAAGTTTTGCTTGTGAACAGAGAATCATGAGAAGGAATTTTTCATTCGGACTGTTGGTAAAAGTTTGGGAGTAGGTACGGATATGCAGCAATTTACCATCGTCCATAAGGTCAACTACTGCTCCGAGATCGCCAGCATTTCGGCTCAAACGATCGGGTGCCCATGTCAGGATGGCATTGTACTCGCCGTCCTTCAGTCCGGCGATCATCTTGTTGTATACGGGTCGTTTACCTGAGTCTTTAGCCGAATGACTTTCTTGTAGCTCGCAGACTATATTTAGACCTCCATTTTCAGCGAGAGCACGCATTTCGGCTAACTGTGAATCAATAGACATTGCTTGTCGTTCATCTGATTCGCTCGATTTTCGAGCATACAGACAGTATTTCAGGGTTTGCCGATTGGCATCGTCTTGCATCATTGCAAGCACAACAATACCGCAATGGTTCTGTAAGTCTAGCCCATTTATAGCATAAAGAGAGCAATGCTACGCCGAATGCTATTTGTCACTGCGATTCCTACGAATATGCGCCAGTGGAGATACTGATGAGACCCTCGATAACACCAATAAGCACAGGAAGTCCGACGAATACGGCCAGTAAGATAATAACTGTGATACCCCACCATGTTTTGTGCCACGGCTTCTTTACCTTAGCAATAATGGCATCATCTTCTTTTGATGTAGCTGTAGCAACATTCTGTTGCTGGTGTTTCTGCTTACTAGTACTCGTAGTTCGTCGCTTGCGTTCCATAATCACTGTGATGATGTTTTTCTTTTTGCCGAGCAGGGCAAGTGGAAGGAATATACAGCCTAAACAACAGGTTTTTCCAAAGCTCCAGTTCTGCGGTGTTACCTCGCGACTTTTGAGCGTCCAGCCGTCACCACTCAGTTCGTCTATGCTTTCTGCCATTTCCAGGCGGCCCTTGGCATCGTCGTTGAATATCAGTGTTTTATATTCATTTGCCATGGTTATGTCTCCTAGTTTTTATAGTTGCGTTTATGGGATTGCAGGAAAGTAGTCGATAGACGGTCATAAAGAATGCCACAAGAATATTGTGGCTATTAAACGCTCGTAGGGCATAGTTGGAACAGGTCTCTTCGTAGAGACAATGGACCCCCCGGTCTGCTATTTTCTTTGACCAGTTATCTTGATAATGTTTAATTGCTCGTATAGCTTGATGTTTCATTGGATCTCCTTCACTAAAGCAATGCCGCAACTCAGCGAAGAAGTCCATAACAAAAAGGACAGCCACGCTGGACTGTCTAGATCCCAAATCAGCATTTAAGCCAATTCTTTTGTGCGCAGCTGCCCATTTTATGGCTTAAATACGCACAAGAATTCTTGTACTAATACTGATTTGGTTATCTAGACCCTTTGATTATACCAGTCCTAAACGTCAAAGTCTGCTTCATCGGGATATCTGAAGTGCGGTTCCCATAGTGGCCGATATCCGCGTTTACCTCGGTAGCCCTTTCTAATCTGATCCTCCTCGTATGCTGCATCAATTTCCTTCAGAAGACTTTCATAATCAGACGCCTCAGCTAGCTTAAGAAACCTCTCCTTGCCGAGCTTATCAATCAGCGAGTTTAATATTTCAGTCCTAGACCACAGGGCTTGTTTCATCCGTTCAGCTTTGTAGGATAGGTGCTGCTGGCTCTGATGCTGGTATCGAACAGTGTTATGGCTAAGCCAAAAATTGATCGCGGGCTGCTGATTATTGTTAATATTTTCCAGTAGCTTTGATTCAACGAAATCGTTCAGCTTTGCTCGTCCTTTTTCTTGAGCTATTTCAGCGTCGTCCTTGAATCGAGGATCTTCCTTGCGCCACCGATAATAACTCGCTCGCGATATATCAAGCTTCCTGCAGGCTCTCTCAATGAGAGGATTCTCCTCGAGTTCCTTTATGAGCCTAGCTTTCCGTCGGCTCTTTTTCGTGGTCATCAAGCTTCACCCTCTTTTGGCCAGTTAATTTTTCCCATCGTTTCAGCGCAACTTCTGCGTACACAGGCGACTTTTCCATAACATAACATCTGCGCTTCAGCTTCGCTGCTGCAATCAATGTTGATCCTGATCCGCAGAACGGCTCAACCACCAAATCGCCTCGCTTTGTCAGCACTTTGATGTAGGGGATGAGTATCTCGATTGGTTTAGTGCCAAAGACGACATTTTGTCCAGAGTGTTTCTCGTCGTCCGCATTAAATTCGATGAAATCGGTCGGCATGAATCGTTTGTCCTTGCCTTTTTGGTAGCCCTCCCATTGTGGCTTACCAGATATGGCATACAGTGCCGTTTCGTATTCTTCCTGCAAGCCATCTGGTTCTATTTCGTGATTGTATTCGACCGTACCACTTGCCCCAGCTAGGGCGACATCGTACTTACTGAAGAACTTGTACTTGGCCGCGAAGCCCTGATGGCGATTCGGTAACCTCCAGATAATCATATTTTTGATAGCCCAGTGTTTCTCCATAGCCGTCCACATTCGGGGGACGTTCTTCCAATTTTCATAGGAGATAATGCTGAAATCTGGCTTTGCGTGGCGGGCAACATTCGCCATCCAAAGATCCATGAAGTCATCGGGAAGTGATTCGGTCTCGAGATATCTACGGTTTCGCTTTGCACCAAACCCGGTCACTGGCTTACCCCCTCGTTTTGCATGAACGTAATCGAGCATGTATGGTTCATCCGTCATGCACATGTCGGCGAGTTCATCGTTCATGAGCTTGGCGAAGTCCTCTGATATTGTACTGTCGCCAACCATCAAGCGCGAATCTCCGAGCTGGTATATGTCACCTTTCTGCGCTTCAACCTTTTTGATATCTAGCTTTTTCAGCTCTTTTTCTATATTGAACTGATCAGGCTCCTCGTCAACGACGAATATATCGTCCAGCTCTTCGCTCGTGAAGCCGACATCCGCAAGAATGGCTTCGTCGAATTCCTTGAGTAGGTCGAGATCCCAATCTCCCAATGCCTTGTTCAACCGCAGGTTCAAGTCTGCTTCTACGGCAGGATCTTCTATCGTTACATATACGACCGGCACCTCATCGTAGCCAAGCTCTCGCGCGATGCTCAAACGAAAATTTCCACCGATTACGATGCCCTCTCGTCCTTTCGCCATATTGACGAGCAGGGGGCTGACAAAGCCATACCTGCGTACACTCTCTTTAAGTTGTTCGATCGCATCCTCCGACCATTTGCGTGGATTTTTCGGATGCGGCCTCAGCTCGCTGATCTTTACAGTTTGTATTTTTAAGTCTGGCGTTTTGATTGCCATAAGAAAGACTCCTGTCTCGCCATCTAATAAGAAGAACTCCCACGATCGGCGACTTAGTTGTTATAAAACTAGGCCCTTTGCCAATTCGCAGGAGCAATGCTCAACTGGATTGTCACGCGGTATAGCGTATTGATAGTGACTATATCACACCCGGGATTTGGTTACCAGGATGATCGTTACGAACATTTCATTTTTACGCTACGGCCAGCTGGCATTAGATAAATCAATAATCACAATTGTAAAAATTACATTGAATCAAGCATGGACAAAAATGCTCATGTTAACCATAAGCATGTTCATATATATGTGACCTACCTCTTAAAAATAAAACTATTTGTTGAACAATATAAAATTGTGGTAGCACGAGCAAAATGTTTACAATATCGAAAAGAGGGTGTATAGTTGATGAAAACGGATACGGGGCAATAAATATAATGAACGAAGAAATACTAAACGAACTAAAGAAAAACAACCGATTGCTATACGCTCTCCTCGCTATAACAGTAGATCAGCATCTTCGTGGTACCGACTTGGCAAAACCGCGCCCGCGCAGCATTGATCGCATGTTGACCGATGTAGGGCTAACTGGGGTGGAAATTGCTAAGCTTCTGGGTAAAACACCTCAAGCGGTAAGCAATGCCCTTGCGGCTGATGGAAAAGCCAAGAAGACGAAGGCTGCCAAGACAGTAGACTCATCTACCGCGGGCACCAATGAAGGAGGGGGTAAATAATGGCATCGACAGAAGAATTGCTTGATCAGATCGTGCGTCTGCAAGCGCTCCAGATTCGAATGGCACTACCTAGCCAGACAGAGGCGATAATCGAACTCAATAAAGCAAAGTTGGGTCCAACGAGGATTGCGGATCTTCTTGGAACTACTCCGGGCACCGTCAAGACAACCGTGCAGCGCGCGAATTCAAAACCGCGCCCCACAGGCAAGAAAACAGAGGAGAAATAGCTATGGCAAAGACCGAACCAATTGCACTCGAACAGACAATGATTAGCGTCGTGGCGTTACTCGCGGCAATGCGAGAGGAAGGTGCTGCTCAGAAGGATGCGAGCTGGCGCAAGACGGAAGTGGTGTTGGCGGATGTAGGTCTGACGCCCGGTCAGATCGCGGCACTACTCGGTAAAAAGCCCAACAGTGTCTCTAAAACGATTGCTCGTGCTCGAAAGGGAGCAGGAGAAACCTCCGATGACTAAGGAGAAGACTAGCCTAGCCTCACCAGTCGGCGCTCTCTCGGTTGAGAGTTTGTTGCTCGCACTTCTTACGCTACAGATTGAAGATCGGGAAGCGAAAGGTCTTGATCTTGACAGGACAAAAACAGAGGTTCTACTGGCGAGTGCTGGACTTACCTATCAGCAGATTGCCGCGATGATGAACAAGAACCCGGATGCTGTACGTATGATGCTGTCGCGTACGTCAAAGCCGGTAAAGAAAGCAAGGGCGACAACTAAGGGGAAGGCCTAATGGCTGAAAGCCTCGATGCATTCGCTGAGATCAGCAGCATTCGAGCTGAACTCGAAGAGCAGGGCGCTATATTGAGCGCAATCGTTCGCTCTTACCCTGAGCTGAAAGATGTGACGGTGCAAGAGCTCAAAAAGGATCCGCTGCTGAAGATGGTCTACCAGCTCGTTGACGGACAGAAAACCCAGAAAGAGATTATTGCCGAGGTAAAGCTGAGAGGCTTGACAACCACGGAGATGAGTATCAGCAGGAAGATTGAGAAGCTTCGCGAAGTTTTATTTTTGATTCATCTCGTTGGTACAAGACGTGGAAGTCCTGTATATGCGCGAAGCCGTCTCGGTATTGTTCTAAATATCCCGCGCGCGGTTGGTAAGCTAGAGAAGCTCAATGTCAAGTGACAGAATACTGATTAAAAGGCTAACCGACGAATGGGTGAAACGCGGGTGGAGTGGTGCCGGTGGTGCCGCTCTGACAGTAGCGCGCTTGGTGGCGCAAGGAGCATCACCTGGCGAGGTTGCTAGAAAATTGCCCAAGACTTTTTATATTGCGAACAATGTTACACAGAAAAGGGTTGCGGAAATGATCAAGGAAGTGCTCACAGATGGTCAGTTAACTACTGGGGCGGAGGGAAATATGAAAATATTGTTTGTATCGGCTGGTCCTGCGAATGAAGGCAGATTACGCCTAGACGCAGAACTGAGAGATATTATGGGTAAGATTCGCTCGGCAACACTGAGGGATGGTATGCGGTTAGAACTGGCAGTGGCGGCGAGGCAGGGTGACATCCTGGACGCCTTCAATATTCATAAACCTGCCATACTACATATATCTGGTCACGGGAACCATCAAGGGCTTGCCCTTGAAGATGATCATGGAAAATCTGATTTCGTACCCATAGATCGTGTCGGCAAGCTGATCTCCCTGGCGAGTTCTCGGCTGAGGGTGGTGATTCTTAATGCGTGCGAGTCAGCGATACAAGCAAGTGTACTTACCAACTACGTGGATGTTGCGATTGGCATGAACGATTCGATTAGCGACGACGCGGCGCGGGCATTTTCGGTTCAGTTTTATTCGAGCCTTGGCGAGGGGCTGGTGATCAAGCAAGCATTTGAGCAGGCGAAATTTGCCATCGGCATAGGAAATATTACCGAGAGCGATATACCGGTTATACATTTTCGTAAAGGAATAAACCCCGACACGTATAAACTAATTTAATAAGGTAATTCCGAGTAAAATAGAGATGTGTACACACATCTCAAAGATCGCCAATTCTACGAAGACATCTACGACCGCCACACCGTGGAAGATGCTCGACAGGACATGGTTTATTACGAAAAGTTCTATGATGAATTCGAAGCCAAGCTACCCAAAGATGACAAGATCGAAAGACCTGGTAATGCGGTTCTGCTGAACGCATTCTATATGCAAACGGTCGGCCTCGAACTGCTTCATCGTTACGAAAACCGGGAACAATACATCAACGAGTGGATGGCGAAAGATCAAGCAAAAGACAATCAAATCGCCAATGCGCGATTGACCGAAGAGCCGCACTGCCATCATTGCAGTGAGCAAGGACTGCGGATTACCGACAAGAGCTTGATGCATCGTGACGGTAAGTATGATGATCCCGAAGAGGTTCTGTTTATCCTTCGCTGTCCGCATTGCGATAAGAACAACGGTTTTTGGGAAGACGGAACAGCATGGAAGGTTAAATCGACCGTATGCCCGAAATGCCAGTCGGAAGTAACGAGTAAGACAGCGAGAACCAAGAAAGCCATTACGATCACGTACACCTGCATATCCTGCAAGCATATCTTCAAAGACAAAATAGACTTGTCCGAAAAGAAAGAAAAGCCCGATCCCGACTTCGACAAAGACCGTGCCCACTTCTGCTTATGGGACAAAGAGTTCCGTGAACATCTTTTCGCAACCAAAAAGGGTTTTGAAGACATGGCTGAACTTGGCAAGAGCTGGAAAGAAAAGGAAGACAACAAGCACGTCTACGACGCCATCAAGGAGATGAAAAAGCCAAAGATTGCTGAGCTTTCTCCAATTCTCACTCCGGTGCTCGAAAAAGCGGGCTACATCGAGTTTCACTTGGACAAGCCGGAGATGGGTCGTGACGTATATATAGGCTTCAGTTGTTTGGACAGTAAGTCGGATCGTGATGATTACGACAGCAGAAAGACTTTGAAGAAGCTAGTCGATCAAGCTCTCGAGGACACCAACTGGCGATTAATGAGCGACGGCATCCACTATCGACTTGGTTACCTCAACGGTCGGCTTCGGGCATACGAACGAGAAGAAGATCTCAAAACACTTGCTATGAAAAGCAAGAAGTTGAAACCAAAGCAACAAAGCGATGAAACTACCGACAATAAGCGTCAATGGACGATCAAAGACAGTAAAGGACGAGACATAATTCTGTAAGACGCCGTCGTGTCTCATTTGTAGCATTTAACCTCGTTGGTGGATTACGAGGAGCCATGAACGAACACTCTTTAAAAATGAGAAAGCGTTTTTGTTTTGTACTACTATAAGCTACACTGGCAACTATGATTGAAGTGTGTCTATTAAGGGGGCGTGCAAAATTTAATTCGGATTAATCTATGAAAAAAAATGAAATAAAAACACTGTTAATGCGTACCCTCGGCCCATTAATCGGTAGACGATATGTTCTCTTTGATCAGTCACAAACCTATAGCATGTCCTTTAATGAGTTAGTAGGCGCTATCTTTGTACGATCGCAATTTATCGAACAGCTAATGCGCGAGATGCTCAAGATGCATCCGAGCTATAGTGTGCCAAGAAACTTTGACGAAAAGACATTCGGCAGTTTGCTGAAAGATCTAGAGCCACTATATCCAGATTTAAAAGACATCAAGATGGATGGCTACACAATGCTGGGTACGTCGATGTACGACGATCTTAAGGATGCACGTGACATCCGTAATGAGGCGGCACATGGATCTTATCTAGTCGGCTTAACGATAATGGACCTGCTGCATAACTACGGGTCAAATGCGGGTAGTAGACGTCTTATTTTAAAAGGCATGCGTAAAAGTCTATGGGTAATGGATTATTGCATGGTAGATTTCAATAATTACTGTGTTAAACATGGTTTAAAGCTGAAAATCAAAGAGACAAAGCAAGGCGCTAGACAGAAGGAGAGAGGGGTGACCTAAGTCCGCCCATAAGTTCAAGACCGGCAAGCTGAGCCAAGAAAAGACACCCGTAAGGGTGTTTTTTCTTGGTTCCGACGCTAGACTCAACCAGCGACTCGCCAGCTTGCCTGGCGGTAGTCGCTGGTGTACGTACCGTCATACGGTACCCCAAACTATGTCCCTAGGTATAATGAAGTCATAGCTATGTATGAACAAAAATCTTCCGAGTTACCTATCATTCAGTTAGTCTGGCGAGCAAAAGTAATAGAGTCGGGTGAGTATGACGACCCTGCTAAGGATACGTGGGGACTGGCATTTACAAAAAGAGCAGACGGTACGTACGGTGCTGAGCTATTAGGTCCAGCGTATAGACATAAAGTGCTGGATGGCCGCGAAGGTGATGAATATTGGGGCGTGGAATTCTATCCATATGTAACCATGCGAGGAGTGAATAAACCGAAACTTACCGGTAAGTTAATGCCACTTCGCGTGGAGGAACGGACGTTTTTTATAGACAAGCACGGGTATGCCATACCGGCGTATGAAGAACTCGAAGGGTTCTGTGAAACACTGTTACAGAAAGGCATTATTTCACTTGCAAGCGGGTTGCTTGGACATCGACCAGCAGACGACACAGGCGCTAGATAGTGACTATGGTACAATGGTGCCGTCCATCGCACTCGACCGAAAGGAAGTATCATGCGAAGGAGTGTGGGTATAGCATTGGCTGTGGTTGCGTGCCTGGTGTTGATATGGGCACTGGTATGAGCCGCAACCCTGTACGTTGGTGATCGTGGTGTACCCGGCACATCACCCGATCAAAGTGTGGAACGGCTTTTGTCTGCTCACTAAACATCGGTGAACCCGGCTGGCATACGGATTGCAGTCCGTATGCCAGCCGGGCTTTTTCATTCCTGCTATACTAGAGGAAATCATGAAGCATTACGTCCGAGTTGCAAAAGCATACGCATCTGCTCACAAAAATATACTTACGAATGGCGCGCTGGTCATCCTCGTAATCGCCGTAGCCGCGCTTTTCGTTTACACTACCACGCCGCACTACACGTACCAGCCCGTCAAAGCTTGCGATTTGTTGACTCCCGCAGAAGCACAGGATTTGCTTGGTGATCATGTCATCAACGTCGATACGAAGGCTCCCGTCGTGTCAGACAGCTTGGCTACAAGCAAGTGCAGCTATACCGACTCGCCCGCTGAAACAGATATAGGCGACATGATGGTTGCTGCGGTAGCCGTCCGTTCCGCCGTGGAGGACGAGGGTATAGCGAAAAACAAAACTGACTTCGCCGCCGCCAAAGCGAACAACGACGTAGAGGACGTAAAGGACGTGGGTGACAGCGCATACTTCAACAAGACAAACGGACAGCTCAATATCCTCGACGGTCGCTCATGGATTATCCTGAATTACGGCGCCGGTTCGGCACCCGAAACAAACACAGTCGACAAGGCAGTCGAACTAGCGCACAAAGTGTTGCTCTGATGTCGAAAATGTAAGACATACTACATACTTGCCTAAACGGTAGATGTAAGGTAAGAGCATGGATAAGTCTCATAAGAGTAAAGCGCAATCTGACAGGGATATGGCTGAAAATCAGGTGGTTTTTCGTGGCTGGAACGAAAAAGTCCAGAAGAACATTCAAGAAGTTAACGAAACAGTGGAGCGACAAGGTGCGAGACGTGTATCGATGAAAGGTGGCGAATACCTACATTTTTACTGTGAATGTTCAGACGAGAATTGCGAGCAGAGAATCAAGGTAACTTTTGTTGAATATAAAAAAATCCATAGTGATCGCGGTACATTCGTAGTGAAGCCCAATCACGTGGTGTCGCATATAGAAAAAGTGACTCACAAGGGGCAGGAATTCTGGGTAGTCAAGAAGAACAAGTATCCGTCGCAGATTACAACTGAACTCAAGAGTACTGGTCTCGAGCATTTATGATACCCAGGAACCGTGCATTACCGGTGGTATATTGTACAATAGAAGCTCATGAGCAAACGCAAAAAATCAACACTACGACAAGCGGGCTAGTCTGGGGCAGGATTCGCGACCGGTTTTGCCATAGGATATTTGATTATCGATAGTGTCGTATCAGCCGTTATCTTGGGAATTGGGCTTGCGCTAGCCATGGGCACAGGTAGTTGTGTGTCGGAAAAAGTATCAAATGAGTGAATTCAAAAAGTGCTTTTGTGATTTATACCGCGAATGTTCCGAGAGGACAACTATAGAAGTTGAGGTAGGGACAGACATATTGAGTGCCGGAGAATTCATAGAAGACGCCGATAAAATATGCAAGGGGCACCAGTATTTATATAGGCAACAAAGCACTTGTTGCTGAGAATATCGTTATCGAGGACGAGACGGTGACACTGCCAAAAGAAACCGTGATTCGACAGTGCGAATATTTTGCATTTCGCTATCCTGGAACGTGGTAAACCTTTAACGGTCAATATTTTTGAGCAGATCAAGTAATTTGACCGTCGTGTTCCAGCTGCGAATGGTCAGGGATTTGTAGAGTGGTGACATGGCGATAGCGCTTAGTTTGCTCTTGGTTCGCTCGGCACCGAGACGCTGCGAATAAATCACGCCATTGCCTGGCCAGACTTTGTCGACGCCTTCGCGCGGGTTGAAAATTTTCATCGTTTCCTCCGCGTCGATACTGATGAGGAAAATAGCGTCACTGTAGTATTTATCCGGTTGCTCACCAAAACCTGTCGGTTTGTTATCGACGACGGATTGCAGCTGAGGCCGGGTCAGGATCAGGGCTTTGATCAGTTCGCTGTCGAGTTTGAATTTACGGGGCAGGACGTCTTCGATCAGTGACCGTATCTCATCGGGACGTTTGTCAGACTTCAAAATCACATTGCCGCTGGCAATATACGTCGATACGTCGGCAAATCCTAAACCTTCCAGACACATACGCAGTGCTGCCATGGACACTTTGTTTCTACCGCCGACATTGATGCCGCGAAGAAGTACGACGTACGCTCTCATACGCCTAGTATAGCAGCGCAGGAGTAAACCAGGTTCGATTGCAAAAATTTTGAAAACATGATACGGTACTAACATTCTGCATCAGAGGTGGGGTGTGGGAGAAACCCGTTCCTTCAAAATTTAGGAGTTCTCATGAACGAGAATGAAGATCGGTTGCAACACGACACCTCTGAGAGCGTGTCGGACGACCATGTACAGCTTCCGCCAGGCGACGAGTCTGCTGAGCTGGAGGCGCTACGTCAGGAAGCGGCAGAGCTGCGCGAGCAGCTGGAAGCCGCTACTGAGTCGCAAGAAAAGTCATCAACGACTAGCGACATCAAAGCGCTCGAAACCAAGCTTGAATCGCTTACGGCGCGAAATACCAAGCTGATGGAAACCCTCAAGGAAGCCCGTCAGCAACTTTTGGCGTTGCGTGAGGAGGTTGATCGTCTCGGTCAGCCGCCGAGTGGTTATGGCGTGCTACTGAAGGTCTATGACGACGACACGGTCGACGTGTTCACGTCGGGTCGCAAGATGCGCCTGACGTGCTCGCCGAACATCGATGGCGAGTCGTTGAAGCAAGGCCAGACAGTCAGGCTCAACGAAGCGCTCACCGTGGTCGAGGCTTGTGATTTCGAGGCGGTCGGTGAGCTTTGCGCATTGCGCGAGGTCATGGCCGATGGTAGCAGGGCGCTCGTTACCGGTAGCGCCGAGCAAGAGCGTGTCGTGTGGCTTGCCGAGCCGCTCATCGCTCTGGGAGAGCAGCCTGACGACGACTCCGATGAAGATCGTCCCAAGAAGCTGCGTCCCGGCGATACCTTGCTGGTCGACACCAAGGCCGGGTATGCGTACGAGCGCATCCCCAAAGCTGAGGTGGAAGAACTGGTGCTCGAGGAAGTGCCCGACATCAGCTACAGCGACATCGGTGGTCTTAGCAAGCAAATCGAGCAAATCCATGATGCTGTAGAGCTGCCGTTCCTGCACAAGGATCTCTACCGTGAGTACCAGCTGCGGCCGCCCAAGGGCGTGCTGTTGTACGGTCCTCCCGGGTGCGGCAAGACGCTGATCGCCAAGGCAGTTGCCAACTCACTAGCCAAAAAGATGGCTGCGTTGCGCGGTGACGATGCCCACGAGGCGAGGAGTTATTTCCTCAACATCAAGGGACCGGAGCTGCTCAACAAGTTCGTCGGCGAGACTGAGCGGCACATCCGCTTGATCTTCCAGCGAGCTCGAGAAAAGGCAACCGACGGTACACCGGTGATCGTGTTTTTCGACGAGATGGACTCGATCTTCCGCACTCGCGGAACCGGGGTCAGCTCGGACGTCGAAACGACCATCGTGCCACAGTTGCTCAGCGAGATCGATGGTGTCGAGGGACTGGACAACGTCATCGTCATCGGTGCTTCCAACCGCGAAGACATGATCGACCCGGCGATCCTGCGGCCTGGCCGCCTGGACGTCAAGATCAAGGTCGAGCGACCGGACGCCGAAGCGGCACAGGACATCTTCTCCAAGTACCTGACCGATGAGCTGCCAGTGCATGCCGATGATCTCGCCGAGTTTGGCGGTGATCAAGAGGCGTGCATCAAGGCTATGATCGAGAAGACGGTCGACCGGATGTACGCCGAGATCGACGACAACCGGTTCCTCGAAGTCACCTATGCCAATGGTGACAAAGAGGTGATGTACTTCAAGGATTTCAACTCGGGCGCGATGACCAAAAACATCGTCGACCGGGCCAAGAAGTACGCCATCAAGTCCGTCATCGAAACCGGACAGCGTGGACTTCGCATCCAGCACCTCCTGGACGCGATTGTCGACGAGTTCGGCGAGAACGAGGACCTGCCAAACACGACGAACCCGGACGACTGGGCTCGTATCTCTGGCAAGAAGGGTGAGCGGATCGTGTACATCAGGACGCTCATCAAGGGTCACAAGCACGCTAGCGGTCGCAATATCGAGACAGCTGGCGGCAATAAGTATGGTCAGTATCTGTGACGTGTCACGGCTGATCGTCCACTGCCCCGGTACCGAAACGGTTTTCCGTTTCGGTACCGGGGTTTTTCCATTCCAAATACCTGACACGATGCATCGCGACTGATACTATAGATATATGACAGAAACGCCAGCAACCGAGCAAATAGATAACATCATCCAAAATATCGGTGGGTGGAAAGGCGAGATACTCGAGCGAGTGCGCGCCGTGATACGTGCCGCCGACCCGGACGTCGTCGAAACGGTGAAATGGAAGACGGCATCCCGCCCAGAGGGACTGCCCGTGTGGGAGCACGATGGCATACTCTGCATCGCCGAGACATGGAAAGACAATATCAAGCTCGTATTTTTCAAGGGAGCGCAGATGCGTGACGAGCGCAAGCTTTTCAACGCCCGTCTGCAAAGCAGTACTGACCGCGCCGTCGAGTACCGAGAGGGCGATACCGTGGACGAGGACGGGCTCAAAGCGCTCGTGTACGAAGCCATAGAGCTAAACCAAGTGAAAAATCGCTCGTAACGTTTGTGTCTACACGTATTTATCCAGATCTCAGTAGTTGACACTAGAGAGTGTTTTCATCGGGACTTAGGTTGTATAAAAGATTATTCGCGTCACCCGTCCACCTCATCTTGCCGCAAGTGAGATTACCGTCATCCATGATATCGTCTACTCGTTGTGCCATGGCACCGTCAGTAAAACTGCCTATATAGATATTCACGCCGTTAGCCCACTGAGAACAGCCATTATACGAGTCGCCGTCGTTGTCGTATCTCCAGTTGCCTGTGACTCCAGGGATTTCTGGTGCAGACTGCATATAGTTGCTAAATCCGGGTACATTGTTGATCATAGCTGGTAGACCGCCACTTGATACAGCACTCTCTGCGGGCCAGCTGGATAGTCCTTCCGAGGCGACATACAACCGCATAGCTTTTTCGAACTTCTTGAATCCGTCGGCGATCGAACTCGCTCGAGCGTTTTCGGTAATGCCGTTGTACGCCACGATCACGATCGCCGCGAGTATGCCGATGATCACGATGACGATCAGTAGCTCGACGATGGTGAAACCCGAATTTCGCATGATTCGCATACATCTATTTAAGCATAAGAAAAATGAGGGTCAAACCTGCCCCAAGTGATGAACATTGCTACAAGGACGTTTATGTAGCAAATTGGAGACGATCGTTTGGTGTGGTAGAGCGCGTTATGCTATTGCTGAGATAGGAATAGACCTATCGGTATCGAAACTGCCAGCACGACGACGACGAGATACACTGCGGTCTTTATCCACGATGGTTTCGTGTCTTGGATGTGCCAGCTGAGCAACGCGAGCGCCGCGATGAGCAGGAGGCTGCCAATTACGGCCGGGGGTGTGTTCCAGTCCAGACCGGCATACTTTGCCACGGTACTGGCGATAACCAATGCATTTCCTGCGTTGAACAACGCAAATACTACATACGCTATGCGTCTTGCATCGTTGTGACCGAGCTTTGCGAAAACCTTGCCAAAAAATAGCTGCGTCACGCCAACCACGAGCACCAGGTAGGCGCTCGTCCACATGGCGAGAGTGCTCGGATGTTTGGCGAGAAACGCCGACACTACACCGCCTGCGACAATCGCCAGTATGCCGGTAATCGTATACCAGCGTGCTGCAGACGACCCTTGGTTGTTCATGCTTCTATACTACACTACACCCCTCATGATTTGACGAAAAACCATAATAGGCATAGTGTAGTGGAGCTATGACTAAATTTGAAACGGCAACTTTGCTGAGCAAAGAGCGTTTTTACAAGCCGTTAGCAATCTTGACTGCCGCGGCGACACTTGTATCTTGCTCTGAATCAGTAGGTGCGAATCCGCCGCTGGAAACGACCATAACGACCACTTCAGAAGCTCCTGATCCACCGCCCCCCTCGCCCACACATGAACCACGACGACACCTGAGCCGCCGCCACCTGTCTCGACAACGCCGGAGATATCCGTTGTTTCGCCGCCACCTTCGGAGGTCGTGAACTGCATGGTCGAGCGATGTATCGCGCTTACATTTGACGATGGTCCCAGTCAGTACACTGAACGACTGCTCGGCTATCTGAAGAAGCATGGTGCCAAAGCGACGTTTTTCCTCGTCGGCACGCAGGTGCAAAAATACCCAGAAGTCGTCCGCGATATTCGCAACGATGGACACCAGCTGGCGAATCATAGTTGGAATCACGATGATTTAACGATGCTGGGCTCTACTGCGGCCGCGGAGGATATCGCACGTACGAACCGATTGATCAGCGATATCTCGGGCGTTACTCCCGCGATTATGCGACCGCCATATGGAGCGACAAATTCAGCGGTTATTGATGCTGTCGGTATGCCTGAGATACTGTGGTCCGTGGATCCCAGAGACTGGGCCTTTGATCGTCGAGATAGTGAAATCGTTGCGGATGATGTCATCGACAAGAGTGATAGAGGAGATATCGTCCTCATGCACGATATACACAAAACCACGGTCGACGCCGTTCCGAGGATTTTGGACACGCTTATCTCTCGCGGTTTTCGGCTCGTGACGGTCGAGACTCTTCTGGGCGGTGATCTATCCGTGGGTAAATATTCTCGACAGCAACGATAAAATTTTGAAAAAAGGATTTGGTATCATAAATATATGAAGACAGAAGTCGTGACAATTCGCTTTGAAGCTGAACTATACAATCTTAAATCTCAAACAATCCTACGCTTGCCAGAGGCAGAGAGCTTGAAACTACCCTCACGCGGACAGGTGGCTGTCGTGGGAAAAATCAACGGTCATGACTTCGCGACCGTGCTGGAGCCGGACGGACGTTGGGGACATTTCGTGAAAGTGCCAAAAGATGTGCAAAAGTCAGCTGGCGTAGCTGCTGGCGATATCGCGTCACTGGAGCTTACTGTCACCAAGGACTGGCCAGAGCCGGATGTGCCGAAAGATTTCGCGGCAGCATTGAAGACCGCGCCGGAGAAGGTGAAGGAAAAGTGGCAAGACATCACGCCGATGGCGCGTTGGGAGTGGGTACGCTGGGTCAATGCGACGGGGAGCACGGACACTCGTGCCAAACGAGTAGAGGTGTCGATAAGTAAACTAAACGGCAAGCATCGCCGTCCGTGCTGCTTCAACCTGGCGGCTTGCACTGATCCTGAGTTATCCAAAAGTGGACGGTTGATAGAAACGGAGACGTGAAACACATGGTCAAACGAAAAAGCAGACTTACAGACGACAAAGTATTTGCGTGGCTTGCGCTCGCGGTAGGTATCGTGTTGCTGATCCCGCTCCTCGCCATGCAGGTAGTTGACGAGATGAGCTGGGGAGTGAACGATTTCGTGGTTGCTGGTGCTCTGCTGTATGGAGCAGGTGCTGCGTTTATCTTGTTGGCGAGAAGGGTTCGCAAAACGGAACACCGGTTCATACTGGGTCTTGCGCTTCTCGTCGTGCTTGCTTACATCTGGGCAGAGCTAGCCGTTGGCGTGTTTACGACCATAGGTAGCTGATCGACCGACTTTGTGCAACACGACATATATTTGTTATGCTAGAAGTAGGTGTATATATGGCACAAGTAATTATCGTATCCAACCGCTTGCCGGTCAGTGTCAAGAAAGAGGGGGGAGAGCTTGTATTTTCGCCGAGTGTCGGCGGGCTTGCCACCGGACTTTCGTCGTATGTCAATGACAAAACGAACATGTGGATAGGCTGGCCGGGTATCGCGAGCGATGAGCTGTCGTCTCAGGACAAAAAGGATATCGTAGAGGAGCTGGCAAAACACAACTGCACGCCAGTGTTTCTCACGCAAAAACAGATAGACGAGTTTTACAATGGCTACAGCAATACGGTGCTGTGGCCACTTCTTCATAAACTCCGTCCTCAGGATCGACCCGGTGAGCGGCGTGATAAGTGGTATCGATCATACCGGATGGTCAACAAAAAATTTGCCGAGATGGTTGAACTCACCGCGCAGCATGACGCGCGCGTCTGGGTGCATGATTACCAACTGCTTTTGGTGCCGGAAATGCTACGTGACATGAAGGTTGGCGCGACGATAGGGTTTTTCCTGCACGTACCTTTTCCCGAGGCAAAAAAATTTCTGACATTGCCACGCCATCGCAAGATGCTCAAAGGTATGCTCGGTGCTGATTTGATAGGGTTTCACACGACCGGTTACGTGGAGAATTTTCTGCTCACCTGCGAAGCGGCAAAACTCGGTACGGCGGGCGAGCAGACACTGGAACTGGGTGAGCGCATGGTTCGCGTCTCAGACTTTCCGATGGGAATTGACTATGAAAAATACGCCTCTGCAGGCAGGTCAAAAGTCGTCAAACGAACAGTCAAGGAATATCGTCGTCGCTACCGTGGCAAGAAAGTCATCGCTGCCGTCGACAGGCTTGATCCGAGCAAGGGATTGCTGGAACGACTCAAGACGTATGGCGAGCTACTCAAGCAACATCCGAAGCTACGAGACAAAGTCGTGTTCGTGATGGTAGCGGCACCTTCACGTACCGACGTGCCAGCATATCAACGCCTCTCCAAGCAGCTGGCAGCAGATGTCAAAAAGATCAATCGTCGATACGGCAATGCCAAATGGCAGCCAGTCGATTACATTAATCGCACGGTTCCTTTCGAGGAAGTGACTGCGCTGTTTCAAGTGGCCGACGTGGCATTTATCGCTCCGCTTCGTGATGGCATGAATCTTGCCGCCAAGGAATTCGTGGCGAGTGCTCACAAAAACAGCGTGCTGATACTGAGTGAAACAGCGGGCGCCGCCCAAGAGCTCAGAGACGCGCTGATCGTGAATCCGCGCAAGCCAAAGACCGTCGTGAAGGCTTTGTACAAATCGCTGACCATGCGGCGACCGGAACTTCGCAAACGACTGAAACGGATGAAACAGCATCTCAAAGACAACACCGTGCACACTTGGGCAAAAGATTTTGTTGCCGCGCTGGAGAAACCCGTACCGGGCACTTCGTCGCGGACGCGGTCGCTTAGCGACAAGCTTGAGCGTCGCTTGCGTCGTGAGTTCAAAGACAGCCGCAAACGGTTGCTGTTACTCGACTATGACGGTAGCCTCGTGCCGTTTAGCAAAGACCATCGTCAAGCCCTACCGCCAAAATCACTCCTGACGCTTATCGGCAAACTTGGTCGTGATCCGGCAAACGACATCGTGATTATCAGTGGTCGTAGCGCCGAAAATCTCGAAGAGTGGTTTGGCGCGCTACCTGTCAATCTCGTGGCCGAGCACGGTGCCAGTAGTAAACGAGCAGGAAGTAAGCGCTGGCGTGGCGCTCGGAAATCAGATACCGCGTGGAAAAAGCAACTGCTGCCAGTACTTGAAAAATACGTCGATCAAACACCTGGAGCAACAGTCGAGGTCAAGGCTCATTCACTGGTTTGGCACTATCGCTCGGTCTCTGTGTACAACGCGCAGAAATCTTCCGTCATCCTCCAGCGCGCGCTCA
>CAZIOA010000009.1:0-20630 GCA_964540835.1 uncultured Candidatus Saccharibacteria bacterium | reverse complement strand
TCACGAATCATCCTTTGTTATTCCTTTCAGTCGTTCTGCCATGTTCAGCAACATCTGCTGGTCATTATCAGACAGGTTTTCCAGTACCCCGAATCGCCGATAAAACTCGCTGTGCCTGACTTCTGTCTCTGTCCGCTCTGCGGGGTGCTCTCCCGTAATCTCATGCACCTCTACCTTCAGCGCATTTGCCAGCTTCCGTAGAACCACGATCGTGGGGATGCGCTGCTCGCCTTGCTCGATCTTACTTAAGGCTGCGCCGCTGATCCCTGCCTCTGATGCTAATTTAGCCTGATTCCACCCTAGTTGCGAGCGGAAAGCTTTGATATTCCGGCTAATTATCTTTGCCTGTTCAGATTTATTGGTCATGATTGTTTACCTCTGTTAATTTTCATATTAACTTTAGTTGACACGCTAGGCAAATGCTGAAATACTGTAAGCGATGGTTAATTTAACCATTAACAACTGTTGATGCAACTGGAGAACGTGATATGGCTACTAATCCTCCCACTGGAGATGGAAAGAGGAACGGAATGGTGAGAAATCGCTCGCAGACGAAAACGCCCTACGGCAGGTACGTCAAGCGCAACGCCTCGACTGGACAGTTCATGGACGTGAAGGCAGATGAAAAACCGTTCAAAGGGGTCCGAAAGGAACGATGAGCGGGTTTTCCTAAAAGCTGGCGTAGCCAGCCTTCAGGAAGGTCTAGCAGGCTAAACCCGTTTGGCGACGAAAGTATCCTGTCTGTCCTTCCTGAAGTCAATCCTAACTTTTAACCTTGACTTGAGGAGAGCGCCCATGTGCCCCCCAAACGACAAACCGTACAAATTGAAAATAGGCAATCAGGTACACGAGTTTAACTGCCCAGAGATAACCGGTAACCAGATCCTGGATCTCGCCGGTAAATCTCATGAGCCCTCGGTGATCTACCAGAAGCAAACGGGAGGTGGCCGCGCTGTCATCGGTGGGGACGACGTAGTAGACCTACGTGATCCTGGAATAGAGAAGTTCGTAGTCATTCCACTAGACCAGACAGAGGGTTACAGCTCCCGCAATCAATTTCTGCTCCCCCCGGGGGACCTCGAATACCTCGAGAATACCGGGCTTCGATGGGAGACAACGATAGAAGGCGCTATCAGACGGGTGGTGATTTATGACTACCCCATCTGTGATGGCTACAACAGGACCGCCGTAGACGTAAATCTACGCATAGGCGCCAGTTATCCAGATGAACAGATCGACATGGTCTACGTTCATCCTCCTTTAGAGCGAAAGGACGGCCGCTCGATTAGCGCGCTGGCCCAAGATACTTTTGATGGCAAGGTATGGCAGCGGTGGTCACGGCACAGGACGCCAATGAACCCATGGAAGCCAGGCGAAGATGATATATCAACTCACCTGGTATGCGTTGACGAATGGTTCAGGCGGGAGTTGCGTTCATGACTGTCACGCTAGCATTGACACAAGAGCAGCATTCGGAGCTCACGACACATCTGATCACTGAGGACGGCAGGGAGAAAGTGGCGTGGGCGTTATGCGGTAGAGCGACAAACGGTGAAAATACTCGCTATTTGATCAAGTCTATCCACCCTGTGCCCGACGAAGCGTATGTTGAATCTACCAGAACAAAGGTAGTTTGGAAGACGGAAGCGGTAGTAGATCTGTTTGCGCAGGCCGAGAGTCAGGGGCTGTGGCTGCTAAAGATCCATAGTCACCCAACTTCATCTACCGAGTTTTCGAATGCCGATGATCAGTCGGATAAGGAAATGTCTTCTGCTATTGAAGACTGGATGGGTGAGGCAGTGACACTTCTAAGTTGTATCATCACTCCTAACGGATACTTGGCTGGCAGAACTGTGTGCGACAAAGGATTTGGAGTGATCGACCAAGTGATGGTCGTAGGTTGTGATATTAGTATTTTCGAACGCTGGACGGATGCTGTACCGGCATATGCTCGCCGCAACGCTCAAGCATTCGGGGAGGGTACATTTCGGGTTTTGAAAAATCTGAGAATCGGGATAGCTGGGTGTTCGGGAACTGGGTCACAGGTGATCGAACAGCTTGCGCGTCTCGGGGTTGGTGAGCTGGTGCTGGTGGATTTTGATCTGATTGAAGAAAAAAATTTGAACCGCATAACCAACGCAACAATAGAAGACGCACAAGCGCAGCGATTCAAGGTTGACGTGCTCAAACAGGCTGTTGAAAAAATGGGGCTCGGGACTAAGGTGTCCGCCATTCCTGCTTGTTTGAACTCTAGTAAGGCTGTCAAGGCGCTGTCGGTATGTGATGTGGTTTTTGGCTGTTTAGACACAAAGTCCGGCAGGCATACACTCAACCGTATCGCAGCGTTCTACACGCTTCCTTATTTCGATGTGGGAGTTAGGCTAGATGCCGACGGTAGAGGTGGTATCGACGGGATCCATGCGACGGTCCACTACGTTCGCCCTGGAGAAAAAAGTCTGGTACATCGTGGCGTCTACACGATGGAAGATGTACGTTCCGAGAATAAGTACCTCGAAGATCCAGATGGCTACAGGGAAGAATCTAGCCGGGGATACCTAAAAGGCGTATCAGTGGACCGTCCGGCAGTTATACCTGTTAACTCATTAGCGTCTAGCCTCGCTGTTTTAGAACTCCTCGCCCGGATACACCCCTACCGCCACTCGCCGAACTCTGATGTCGATAAAGTTGTAGTGTCAATCACTGGCGAAATACTTGGGTATGAGTCAGTAGAGCGATCGGAAAAAGACATTTTTGCGGCGCATGTCGGTAAGGGCGACGTTATTCCCTTGCTGGAGATGCCTTCTATCACATGAGCCAAATTACCCATATTAAACAGTCAATCCGTTGCTTCATAGCCACCTTACGCGGCAGATATGTTTGCGTGCCTGTGGAAGACATGCCCGAGACGCTCGATGTAAAACGGCTTTACGTTGCACGCGATGGAGATAAGGCTTGGCTGGCCGCTATGATCTGTCCTTGTGGATGTTCTGATGCCGTATACCTGAATATGTTGGCAGATGTCCGCCCGCGTTGGTCCCTGACAGAGGATTGGCTAGGGCAGCCGACGTTGTCCCCCTCCATATGGCGAACAAAGAAGTGCCAAAGCCACTATTTTATGCGGGGTGGCAAAGTGATCTGGACCGAAGGCTAGGGTTATGTGCAGCGGATGGGTGACTGCTCACATGTCGGCTGTGACGAGGCTTCCTTCAGCTTTGTCGGCGGCGTACTCCGTCACTTGTCAAGAGTCTCGAATCTCGGGTTACGTACACGTGTCTTTGACGCACCACCTCGTATGGCAGTCGTTGTGCCGTTAAAATTAGATCCTTAGTTCCGTCATGAGGTGCCTCATGTCATCGTCCATGCTGCTTGGCCGGCGGTTGTGGCATCGGCTGGGATTCCACTGACGTATATTGTGTAGAGTTAAATCAATGAGTGGTCCCTGTTGCTCATTGCGAGATGATCCTCGCTTGAGGACACCCCTTAAGGTTCGTTTACAGTTGCCGTTGCGTGCCCCTGTGTGCTTGGAGGGTATGGGTGTGCCTCCAATTACGGCTGCAGACCCTTTTCGTGTAACTCAGAAACGTAAGCGCTTACTTACGGATGGGTCCGTAGAAGTTGCTGGGATAGTGGGTCCAGACAGACTTGATTTGTAGCAAAGAGATTAACGTATACCTTTACCAGATGCTCCGTTGCGTCTGCCCCTGCCGGTACAGGACTGATAAGGCACCAGAATACCTCGCCCTCAAACGACTTCGGTGTAGCAGATTTACATTTCACACACGTGCCGACACGTAAGCCGTAAGTTATGCGAAATCGTTATGGGCCACCGGCACATCATACCGATATGATATAGGTATTGCGCATTCGTCTAGGTGTATCCACAATAGTGGCATGATAAGCCACTACGGACCGCTAGACTCTGATGGATTCGATAAAATACATAGTCTTCAGGAATCTGACAGACGCAGATTTTTTCAACATAAACAAGCCGCCAGGATCAGAACAGCGTGGAGGCGGCCAAGCATACATAGACTTTCCTGTCAGCTCGATCACTATAGATCAGTGGCAAGATTTTTTTGCTAACGTAAAGGGCGTATCCAAAACCCAGGCGACGAAGGGGCCTAAGTGGGAATTCCCTGTCTACAGCATCGGCCTTGACGCACCTGGCAAGCCCGTGCAGACCTTAACGGTCTACCAGCGCAGAGCTGCATCTGTGAACATCGCTAGTCAAAAGGTCCACAGCAGGCGTGCCAATCGAGTGAGAGCATGGCATCCTGACCACAATTTTCCAAAACCACTTGATAACACGGATAGGCACCAGTGCCCGGACGGGCTAATGGTGTACCTCGCAGTGACTTATAGTGGAGAAGTATGGGCTGGTTGGTACCTAAACGACGGTACCTCTCCGGTTCCTGTTACAGGAGCAGATACGGCAGCTTTTGACACCATGTTCACGCCCGGCCTGGCTAAGGAAGGATACTCGGGCATGCTCAAGTTCGCCGAAGGAGACTTGATGCTGGCTCATAGCGACGTTCTCACACCCTTCAAAGGGACCGGCAAAGCCGCTGCTGCTCCTTTGCAACCAGAGCACATGGACGTTGATGACGAAGCTGATGTGTCCGAGAAACTTTTCGATGAGGATTGCGATGCGCAAAATCCCCAGGTTCAGGAACGAGTTGTCAAAATAAGGAAGCGCAACGCCAAAATCGTCAAGAAACTAAAGGAGCTGTACAACCACCAGTGTCAGGTGACCGGTGCGGAATACACATTTCAGATGAAGAACGGTGTCAACTATACGGAAGCCCACCACTTGGTCCCTCTGGGGGCAGGTGGGTCCGACGATCCTCGGAACCTAGTGATACTGAGCCCGTTGGTGCACAAGATGTTCCATTACGCTGACGTTTCACAAATAGACTTAAATGACCTGGTCTTTGATGAAAACGGGGGCGCATCTCTGGAGTTGGAGCTAGGCAAGGACCGCCATGTCATTCGCTGGCATCCGAAGCATGCGGAGCTATTTGAATAGGGCTCGTCAGTCTTTACTCAAGTGGATAAGGTACTCTGTGAGCTCGTTTGTAAGCTTGCTTGTATTACTTCTAAATCGCTTATGTATGAATTCGTCGACTTTAACGTCGCCAAAAGGTTTTAGAATATCCACCAATTCGTCGATACCCAATAGCCCGTCTTCACTGTAGCTTATCAAAAAGTGCCTACAAGCCATGGACGAAACTATCTTGCGGAACGAATCGCGGATTTTGGTTTTTGTACAGAAGTTGGAATACTGATCCCTCCATGGCCGTAAGCCGCTCACTCCTATAGCTTCAGGTTCATCCCCTCGTGCTAGAGTTTCCAGGATGTGGTAATTGGCTGCGTACTGACGTTTCATGTACGGCGGATCGATATAGCAAAGGTCGCATGAGAGGGTGGGGGCAACCTCTTCTGCGTACCCTTGTATCACTTTGTGCTGCCTCGTGTCCTTCTGAAGGACAAGATTACTGGGATATAGCTTAAGAGGTTCTTTGGCTCTTCCCACGAGCTTAGACAAATGGTGTCCGTAAGTTCCGGCGATGTTCGCTACGTCGTTAGTTCCCATTATTAAGTCATGAAGAAGTAAGCTATATTCCTTCTTAGTTAAAGCGTTGGCTTGGTAAAGCCGAGATATGTTTAGTCGAATTCCGTCAATCTTTGCGGCATTCTCGCTGCTGTAGTAATTCCTTGCCTTGCTGCTGTTGGCGGGTTTGCCTGAAAGAGAGAACTCGTTCCAAAAATAGCCTTTGATAGGCGCTGATTCCGAAAGCGCAGCGATCATCTTGTCGTAGTTCGTAGGCTTATACAGCTCAAGCTCGGTAGCTCGGTAGTGCAACTTTATGAAATCGCGAGCGCCAGAGAAGCTAGGCAATTTGCTGAACTTTAGCCCGGTGACAGCATGGTGGTACGAATAAGTCATTAAGTCGTTCGCGGTGACTCGGTAGCCCAGCTTGCGCAATTCCACCGCTACTGTTGCGGTCCCGGTCATCAAGTCAACGACGTGCGAACTGGGTGGGACGAGTTCAGCAACTTTAGATAGAACTACGCCTAGGATTTTTGATTTAGATCCGATGTATCTGTAGCCCATTAAAAGCCCTTCCGGCCAAATACGTCTTTCAGCGTGACGCTCTTTAGTGCTTTCACGGTCAGAAGTTCTTGACTTTTATCAATTGAAGAAAAAATGGGGATGTAGTCTTCTTCAGTGAGCCCGTACAGGTCAGCGACAAGCTTTTCTAGCTGAGCATCCAGCTTACTCGGTACAGGCGTTTCGCCTTCCAGGTGTGACCTAAGCTTGTTAGCTAAATTCGAAACCCGTTTTTTCAGTGTTGGCGAAATCTGATGCAAATCTGGCACTGGTAGGCTAAGGATTTGTTTCTGTGTCACGTAAGGGTGAGACTTCCATTCGATTTCGCCGGACGACATTGCTATTAGGAAGAATGCTAGTCGAGAGTTAAGTATTGCCAGGAACAGTTCTAGAGGCAGCGTCAAGCCCGTGTCATGCCGGATCTTAAATATATATACGACCTGATTCGTCATGCAGCCCGCGTAATCGATAGAGGCAGAAATTCCTATGCCTGTTTTGCGAACAACAAGTTTGTGGCCTTCGTATAGGCTAGGGTTCTTGTAGTTAATCCCCCTCTTGGATACATCTATCCACAGGTCTGTGTTCAATTTGTATCTCGCGATGTGCTCTCCCACGATGATAGGCTTTGCACTTCGTCCGATCGTATTTTGTATTATCACTTCACGCGTGCAATCAGTGACGGTATTGGCTGACTTGCAATGAGTGCATTCAAATTCAGACCGGCTAGGTGCAGGAAGCCACTGAGCGCAAGTTAAGCATTGGACGACGGCGCCTTTTTTCGATAGTTCGACTCCTCTGGAGCCGCAAAGGTAGTTTCCTAGAGTCGCGTGGTGTTCATTGATCTTGTTGAAAGTCCCTTCTAGGCTCAAGTCAATGTCGATATTAAATAGCGCATCTCGGTTATTAGAAAAACGGCTTTGCTCCACTTTGTGGCAAAGTTCAACCTCTGAAGAGTGAAAATCTTTCTTGCCAGCTAAAATCAATTCTCTATGGTCTACCGGCAGCCTGAAGCAATCCACCTGATGGCTGTCTCGTGGTGCTTTCTTCTCACAAATGATCACTGCACATGCACGATTGACATCTTTGAATATCTTTTCACCGAATCTGCCAATGAAATGGATAGTCGTTTTGGTCAAAAGCAGTTTTCGGAGATTTGCACGCTCTTGATAAAATATAGAGTCAGGCACGATGAATGCTATGAAGCCGCCTTCCCGAACTGTCATCAAGGAAGCTTCTACAAAAAGATCGGACGTGTCATATTGACCGGAATACAAGGACAGATTGCTAGACTTTAGTAGTGACTTATAGCCCGTAACGTCAGCGCCCCACGGGGGGTTTGCTATTGCTATATCGAATCCTTGGGGGACTTTTGCGGTTGCCCTGAGCTTTTTCCATCCCGTATCTGTCTTCAGCTTGTATGGGCACAAGCCGTTAGTGTGGAACAGGCGCACTCCCGAAAACTCGGCCAGCCTTCTTTGAGCGCTAGAAAGTGCTTTCGAATCAATATCTACACCATATAGAAACAGCTGCGCCAGCGTGAAACCCGACTTAATCGGAAGTTCTGCATTAAGAGTCGCCATGAGTAGCTGGCCATCACCACATGCAGGATCAATGACATGTAACGGCGATTTACCTGGGCAGTGTCTCTGTAAGTTGCCCTTCTGAGAGAAGTAGTATGTCAGGACCCGCTGAGCGACGTACTCCGCAAGGTCCTGTGGAGTGTAGACGGCGCCATTTGCAGATCTATTGTGGTCAGCCTCAGCTGATTCCAGAGCGCGTCTTATATAGTCAGACCTGCTCAGCTCTTGGCGATTGGCTTCGATCTTCTGGAGAAGAGGTTCAGGTAGGCTAACCGATACCTGTACTGAACCCGATTGCTTAGTCATTATAGTGGTTGCTACCGTAAAGTCAGGTATATTGTGATTTTGAAAATCACCTAAGTCACTGAAAAAAAATATAAAAACGAATACTATCAGCACTTGTCATTTATGACAAGGAAAGATCCCTCTTTCGTGTACGCTCCACACGCCCCTAACAGTCACCCTACCACTTCCAAGCTTGAGCTATAGACGCCGCCAATATAGCGGAGAAGGGAGCGCGGCGCACTTATACGTTATAAGCAGGCTGTTGACCTGATCAAAAAATGAACAGATGGTCCCTCTATAGCGAAGGAGGGTCGTTCATGTCCATCTACAAGCGGCGGAACTCAAAGTACTACTACTGCGAGATAGCAATAAATGGGAAAGTCGTCATTAGAAGCACGAAGACGACAAGGAAAGCCCTAGCGCTGCGATTCGAAGCACAGCTACGAGAGCGTCTCTACCGCGAACTCATACTTGGAGAGCGTCCTCCGATCTCGTTGGACGACGCAATCCACTTTTATGAGCGGTCCAAGGCGGCATCGGTTAGCCAAAGGGCTTTGAAATGCCAAGTACGAGCCCTTAAGGCTCAGTTAGCCCGGCTGATGCCCGGTTCGTCGTGGCTACACCACATTAGCAGCCGACACCTGGAGAACATCGCGGCGTCACGTCGCGCAGAGGGTGTAGCTGAGGGCACAATCCGTGTGTTGTTCAGCACGCTTAAAGGTGTCCTCGCCGTGTCCGCCTCGCATGGCTACCTCACACCGACAGACCTCAGATTCCCGATAACCCGTGTTCGAAATCAGCGCACACGCATACTTAGCCATGAAGAAGAGAGTAGGCTGCTAAGTGTCCTGCAGATGCGCTCCGTGGATGGCTTCGACCTCGTCACTCTGTTGCTAGACACTGGCGCACGTCTGAACGAGATTCAGCATCTACGTTGGCAAAATGTCGATCTAGAGCGGCAAGAACTGAAGTTGTGGCGACCCAAAACCCGAACAGAAACGGTTATTCACCTCACGGATAGGAGTCTTAGTGTACTGACCGAGCGGCGTCGGAGATCCGGTGACTCCGAACTTGTATTCCCGACCAAGTCAGGTGGCCTACGGCACGACACTCCAAAGGTTGTGCAGCGGGCATACAGGGACGCAGGACTGATAGGGTTCTGCACCCACTGTTTGCGTCACACTGCGGCTAGCCGGCTAGTGCAGGGCGGCATGACACTTTACGCAGTATCTAAGTTCTTGGGTCATTCTAACGCCCGGATGACAGAGCGTTACGCGCACCTTGAGCATCAGGCCGTAGCGGCACAGGCTAGGGCCATCCTTAACGGCAAATATAGGAATTAGTCCTATTGTCCACTGCCTGTCTATGCTCTATTTTCATCGGCTGTTGATGCCCGCGCCCCGCATCGAGAAGCTACGGCTCTCATGCAATGCGTCGATGTTGTGGCGCCATTCTCGAATCAAACCGCGGAGAGACTTTTGAACTTGAGTCAGACAGACCTGAAGGAACAGTGCCTTGTGAAGCGGGTAACGGTCGCTCTTACTCGAAATATCGCTCGCGAGTTGCATGATGATTTTGGACAGCACCTAACGGCTCTCAATGCGTGTGGCAAGCTACTAGAACAGATGCTGAAAGATAATGGGCCTGCCAAAGCAGTTGCTGGCGACGTCAGGCGTCATGTGGAAGGGATGTATGATTCACTTGCCGCCGTGTTGCATTGGATGCGGGTGGATTCCGTCAATGAAAAACAGTTCAAGGAGTACGTGCAAAAGCTAATTGACGTATACCAAATGAAGTCGCGCGGCGTGAAATTAAAGATGGCAGTGAAGGCCGATTTCAAAACCACCGATCCGGCAACTGCAACCGTTCTATACCGAACTGTACAAGAGCTCCTAACCAACTGCGCCAAGCACTCCGACGCTTCGCAGGTATACGTATCGCTTGACGACACGGGCGGTTGTATACGCCTGTCGGTAAGAGACAATGGCAGAGCTGCAAAGGAAAAGCTGATTTCTGGTTACGGGCTTCAGGGCATACAAGAGCGTGCGGAACTGCTGGGCGGGTCGGTTCTGGTAGAAGATGCGGATGGTTGGTCTGTTACGGTCATGGTTCCCGCTCAATAGCACAGGAATGGATATATTGGTCGTTGATGATCACCCGTTTGTGCGAGAAGGCGTGGACAGGCTTATATCCGCCAGTATCCCTGGCTCTCACGTACATCATGCACATTCCATATGCGGTGCGATGGAAACCTTGCGCAATCAGCCAATCGAGCTGGTCGTCATGGATATTAGTATGCCAGAAGGTGACGGAATTTCCGCAACACAAAAAATCCGGGAGCAAAACGAAAAGATCAAAATAATTATCTTAACAGTTCACGAGTCAGTACACATTATGGAGCGCTGTTTTGCGGCTGGTGCAAATGCCTTTCTTACCAAACGTTGCCTTCCTGATGAACTTCATGCAGCTATAAACGGCGTGTTATCCGGGAATAGGTACATAAGTGGTGACATCGACTTCAAAGGCCAAAAAGAGGCTCAATCTGATGCGGCGTCAAAGCTGGAAACTCTTACTAAAAGAGAGAGACAGGTGTTTGATCGCCTCTCCAGCGGACGCTCTCCGTCAGAAATTGCGGAAGACTTGTGTATTAGCAGGAAAACCGTCTACGTCCATCGGAAGAATATCTTCGAAAAGCTTGATATAAAAACAAACTATGAGCTTCACTTGCTCAGAAGATGCGCTGAAAAGGGCAGCAGTTAACCTTGAAATACATAGCAATACTTAGGTTGTTTCTCTTGCTGGCATGCATTTGTATGGCCTCCTGCCATGTTGCTAACAATAAACCAAACTATGACGGTATTACCTTGCAAACCATGGGGTCTCGAAGGTGTGGGCTGAGCGACATGTTGGTTAGCGCGGTAATAACTAAGCATGCGAGAGGGCCTGTGGATGGCGCCAAAGACGAAGACGGAAATGGCGCTGTAGACCTAGATGAATCCTTCACCACGTGGGATTTCAGTCAGACGCTTAGGGTTATATCTCAAGGTGAAAGCGAAGCTCCTGTAACATGGACGAATGTCGACACCTGTTATCAGTTTGAAGTTGTGCCTCATGCGTTTTATGAAGATCATTCCATGAAAGCTGTTTGGCAAACGTGCCGGGACTTTACATACACAGTGCATAATCATGTAGGTCGCTGGGTGGGCAGTAATAAAGGCAGTGCGTGTCGAAATTTCGCTACCCATGAATGGATGTTCCGATAGCTATGGAACCTGTGATAGTGGATAACCTGTGGAGGACGCCGCGTCCAGGGATTTAAAGTGACTACGGTTCATTCTTCTAACAAAGTGGGTTTCCCGTGTATCGGCATGCGCAGCGCGTACAGCGTGAACAGAAAAATTGATGTTGACAGGATCGAGAAATGAAAAGAATAACCTTTATTGTAGCTTTATACCTTTTCGGATTCGTCGTCTCAGGCTGTGACACGAGCTATGGGGGGGCGGGAGAGTCAGCAGAAAATGGAGAGAACGTCGCTGAGCAAAAATTATCGCCGAAGTCGGAATACCTTCGGTACATGATTATGGAGAAGGATGCATACCATTATCTTGCAATTCTATCGTATCAAACAATGTTTGGGATCAACCAAGAAGCCGTGGATAAGGCGCTAGCTCTAGATCTTCTTGAGCAGGGGTATATCCGTGAAGATGCAGACGACGAACACATGTTCTGGATGGAGCCTGGACACATTCTGGCCGCGTACTACTACATGACCCTTCAGGGCGAGATTGAAATGCGTCCCTTCATGGCAGATGCGTACAACATGTTCCAAAATATCAGCATGGCGACGGGCATGACGTACTGTTCTGCACTTAGAGAGGGCAAAAAAGACGCTGCAAGTGCGGACAAGTGCTTAGACGATTTAGTGACAGCCAACGGCCCAGGGCTAAATGTAGCCACCTACGCAATGTTCAGCTCCTACGGAGTATCTCCGTCGATAAACGGAGCTAGCCGTGCGGTTGCAACTGCTGCGAACTCAACGGTGGGGCTTGGGCGCCAGGAAATGCTCAGGCCAGTCATAGCTCATTTGTTAGAAAGAGGCCTAGATCTAACTGCCACTACTGGCTGGGGCGCCACAGCGCTGGACGGAGCTGTGGGCTTCGGTGATTACGAATTGGCAACTATGCTGCTACAAGCCGGTGCGCCTCTTGACATCGGAAAGGGTAAAGATCAGTTATTTGTAAATGCACTGAGGCAGCTAGACGACTCGGATAGGCCATGGCGGATATCGCAGATAAATGGATTCTTAACTTCTATGATCAAGGCTGGTGCAGACGTCAACGGAGTAAGAGGGCCACTGGGTTTGACTCCGCTCATGATAGCTGCTGCTAGTGGCCATGAATCCTCAGTACGTCTGCTGATGGATCACGGTGCTGATCCAAACCTTCAATTAGTGGTAGGCGAAGAGGAGACATCTAAATCAGCGGTAGATGTTGCTGCTGATAATCAAATGTTTCACCTTGAGAGTGTTTTCGATGAATATGGTGTCGACACCACAGGCGTCTTCAGTCGGGCTAGAGAGCGTGCTATTGCTGCGCAAAAGGCCGAAGACGTGCGGATGGCCGAGGCAAGGAGGGTAGCGTCGACGCATCCTTTCGTGGCTGTTGTCGACTGCTATGTCGGTGGAACGCCGTCGTACTTGCATGGTTGTACGGGCGAGCGTGGATCTATCACAGTCCGGGATCAGTTCGCTTCCAAGTCGTATAGAACCAACGACTTGTTCTGGCTTCAGAAATCGAGCATGGACATCCCACTGTCGGAGCAGTTTTCCTTGGTCATACAGAATGGCGAGAATAGGTTTAGTGATATCCGTGTAAGAATTAAGGATGTCGTATCAGGTGAGTACCTGTTCGACGATCATACCGAAGGTCCCTTCGATACAATATCGGTTGAGAATTGATAGCGGCGTCCTGTCTCCGAGAGGTCGCTATTTTCGGATGTTTCTTCATGCCTATGTAAAGTGGCGCCTACAAGCGGTAACCCGGTTGAATTGCAGCATAAATACTAAGGACGATGTACGACTCGGTATGAGTCATAAGGAGAGAGTATTTATGAGCGTGTTTAAGCGAAATGGCGTAGGCAATTATTACATTCAGTTTAATTATAGCGGTAAAACGTACTGTAAGAGTTCGAAGACAACGAACAAGCGGATCGCTGAACGTATTGAGCGTGATTGGAAGGCGGAAATCCATCGGATCGAAGAGCTCGGTGAAAGGCCAAGGATTTCACTTCGTAAAGCGCTGGATGCGTACGTGGAGCAGAAGAAGAACACCGGAAGTAGTAGTTACGCCCATACCAATGCGAAAGTTGTTGCCGAACAGATGGACGTCGGCATCTATGTGGACGAGCTACGCAGCTGGCATTTGGCGAAGTTTAAAAGTGCTCGGGAAGCGCAAGGAGTAGCTCCGCAGACCGTTAAACATAACCTGCAGGCTGTCCGAAGCGCGATCGCGTGGGCCAAGGAACATGGCTATTTGGTGCGGGACATAGAATTTCCAAAAGTGAAGCTACCGAAACATCGGCTGCGGTATCTATCGTACGACGAGGAGCAACAGCTCTTGGCAGAGCTTGATCCACGGCGTAAGCGGCCATATCGACCTGACTACGAAGATCGATCAGCAGCAGAGAACCAAAAGTACCAGGATAACTACGATTTGGTGGTTATGCTGTTAGATACGGGTGCTCGATACGGCGAGGTTGCCAACATCAAGTGGACAGCTATTGATCTAGAGGGGGGAACACTGAACTTGTGGCGTCCGAAGGTTCGGAATGAGTCTATTGTCTATATGACCACTCGTGTTAAGGATATTCTCGCCCGTAGGTGGGATAACCGTACGTCTGATACCTACGTTTTCACGAACCAGAAGGGCGAGCCGCGAGGCTATCAAGCCAAGGGCATCAGGAGTGCCATAAAGCGTGCCGGTATCGACAATTTCCGAATCCATGACCTGCGCCATACCTGTGCAAGCAGATTGGTGCAATCCGGGTTGTCGTTATATGAAGTCGCCAACGTGCTGGGCCACACCGATATATCGACTACGCAGATCTACGCCCACCTAGAGCGAAAAGATGTGAGTGCGAGGGCGCGGGACGTATTGGAATCGCTACAGACTCGGAGGTCAACCCATGAAGCTTAAGGAGGTAACTGAAAGCCAAAATTTGAACGCATACACGAAGTTGGTCAAATTGTTAGGTAGCGTGTTCGGATTCGAGAGAGGTCAGAACCCTCAATTCAAGCGGGTGAAGCAAGCGTTCGACCAGCAGACAGGCGAGCATGTGCTATATTTTGAGTACAGGGTCCGCGCCCGCAATCAATCACCCATCCCCGCACCTTCAAAACAAGATTCGAAGCAACAGCACGAGAATCGCACTGAGCATCGTCAGTCAGAAAAATAGAGAAGCCAGGGAGTTGCCGTGGGACACCACGGTGCCGTTGGCTCGGCGGGTGTAGTCCTGCTTTTTGTCGTACCAGCCCAACAGCACTCCTCCCTGAGTTCTTGCTTCGATCCTGTCAGATAGGTCTCGGGTCAAGCCAATAACCTGCCCACCTGTTGTACGTATGTGCACAAACTCAGTCATGTTCGTCTCCTTCACCAGATAAGCGCACCATCCAGGATCTCTATCAATAAGTGCACGTGTGCCAGTGTTGTCCTTAGGTGCGGAAGGTTGGAAGCTTGCTGCATGAAATCCGAACAGCAACTCACACCAGAACAGATCTTCGAAATCGCCGATGCGGTGCAGGATTCTTTGGCATGCAGACAGGCGGATCATGATGAAGTCACAGAGTACATCCTCATGTTTCTTGAGGACATTCCGGGTTTTGAACTCGCTACAGAAGCAGAACGAGGGAAAGTTGTCGATGAGGTTATCAAGTTTATTTCACCAGAATGACCACGTTGAGGAGATTAATATGGGTACAAAAAGTCAGAAGAAGGGGCCGCAGCCATCGAAAATGGCAAAGGCGACGGAGGTCTACGAGCGTATGGTCAAAGATCCGGGGGCTCAGCGGAAGGACATAATCGCGGAGTTTGTACAGTCCTGCGGATTGACCTCTGCCGGGGCTGCGACTTACTACGGGATCATCAAGAAACGCGGTGAGAAGCGAAATGAGGGGGTATAACGCCCCCCCATGCTCAGCTATATACAGGGAATTATGCGTACGAAGTTATACCCCTTAGGACAATCCAGATCCGAAAACTTTTCCCGCGGCAGCGGGGGGACAGCGGACACTTAATCGTCCATAGGGTCAACCCCGAACTAATGTAACTTCACCAAGTACGCCCGGTACGTGCTCGCAGTAGTGCATGATGACTAAGTGTTTGGTTTTCAACCACTACCTTACTCACCAGCGGTCAAAACTGCTAAGTCATTGATTTTATTGGTTTTGTATGTCTTCGCTTTATTATTCTGCTATCTAAAGAGCAGAATAAAAAATCCAAGCAAATCAACTGCTTACTGAGATTTACTGTGGTTGGTGGTTGAACCTTGCATTCAGTCTCAACCGAGTGTCCTTGAGTTTTGGTCTGTCCCCCGGGTGAAGCGACATCAGGTACATAATGGTGCAGTTTATCCGCTGTAAACGCTGGTTGCGGGCGTTGTCCGACACCACTTTTACTGCTTTCACGCAGTCATGGTAGAACTTCCTCCCATCGCACGTATAAACGCGGTAACGGTTGATGAACCAGCATATTGCATCGACCAAGTTGGTGAACTCAGGTTGTCGTCTCGGATACAACATCGGTTGCTCAGGATCTGGGCGAGTTGCAGATTTGAACGCATAACGTGACATCTTGAGCATCACCTTTGCGTAGTTCGGGTCGACCAGCACCACGCAGCTCTTGCCGCGAGATCTGAACCCACTGTTACGGCCGATGGCCTGGTTCAGCTTGTCCAGCATTAACGCTGCTATTACCTCGCGTTGGGAGAGAGCACCGTCAAATTGTTCGTAAAGCAGGAGAGACTCTTGAGGTGTCGGAATACTGAGTTCAACGACTATATTCTGGTCTGCTAGGTCATTGACCCCTTTGTTGTTGTTTAAGTTGATGGTGCAGCCTTGGCCGTTGGCGATGTATTCGAAGTCAAATCCAAGTCTTTTTATGCGCTCCACTATTGGAGAAAGGATGCCATCGAATTTGGAGCGAACCAACTTCGTTGACACCATGTGTACATCGCCTGTCAGGAGTTTTCCCTCATCAGGCATTAACTCGTCGAAAACTTTGGCATTTGGGTGCTGTTGCTTAAACAGTAGCTTTATCAGCAACTCTGTGGTGGTGACGATTAACGTACATCTGGAAAGGCCGAATCCGAGTTTGTAACGATCTGGTCTGACCACATAACGTCTGTTGTCGCGAATGGTTGTATGCTCTTCTATGGGAGATGCGTCTATCCGCTTGTTTTCGTACAAATCGGAGTACGGCGCCAACGTGCTGACGTCATGTACGGTTGGATCGTCAAATATCACCGCCACGCCATCATCCAACAAGGGGCGGTTGCCCTTGGCGACCCGATCGTGGTTGATGCGACCGACATGCGCCAAGTATGCATGGGTCGTTAGATACATGTCGCAATCTGACCAGTCAAAGTGAGGGATGGGCTCCACGTCGCAGCTATAGTCTATGCGATCGATGGGGGCTTGTGCTCGGTTCTGATTTATCTCGGCTATAGTCGCCTTTTCATCGATCTCGCCCACATCCCATGGGTGTCTATTGTTGGTTCGGATAGGCTTAACGTTGTATAGCTTTTCGATACGGTAGGCGCGGCTTTCTAGAAGCTTCACCCGTAAACCTTCGGTTGAAAATGACGTGAACTTTTCGGCTACCTGCCGATACGAGTTACAGGCGAACAGCACCTTGCGCCCTGCTTTATGAAGAAGTACTGCGCTGTATGATTTCCCCACACCTTCTGGCGCATAGATGAGGTTGGTCGGCCCCAAGTTGTCCACAATAGCGTGAATGAGATCACGTGTCGCAGTGGGTGCGACTGCTTCATATGTATGTTTATCTACTTCAAGATGGTCGTCGGTTCTGTCAACCCACAAGGTTCCACATGACTTGCAGTGAATGAAGGGCTCCCCTTCAGCATTTACATCCGCGAATTCAGTTGGCGTTTTATCGGGGTGATTCGGGCAGTAAACGCCTTTGATATGACGGTCTATCGAGCCAGCAGCGGTTTGACCCGTCTTGTGATGAATTATGGTGTCCGCTGTTATCCTTTTGTGTGCGGTGGCGTGGCCTGAGTTCACAGTACGTTGCAAATCGGGCTTCCGTGTTTCTGGCTCCGCTGCGGGTAATGCGCGCCATTCGAAGAAACTCCCCCGATTGTGCCTAATAAAAGCCTGAGAGCTTCGCGACTTGGGGCAGTTGGGCATCGCTTGGAATTGAGTCGGCAGAAGCGAAGATGGGTCGCATCCAGAGAACCGCTTTTTAGCGGCATCGACGCGTAAGTACCAGTCATCCGCTGAACATGGTTCTTTAAAGGGCAAGACAATTCTTACCTTGTCCGTCACTCCGTCGGACATGTGGGAATGGGTGCTGTACATCAAGTAGTTCAGGCCGAGAAGCGACTGCTCAATGTCCGGAACGGCAAGACCGCCATCAAAGTCCAGTATCACGCCATTCACGGAAACAATATTTTTTTTCTTTCTGCCTTTGGAGAAGGTGGAGAAGCTAATCAGTGGTATCCTGTAATTCTTCTTTTCTGTAATCGTGTGGCCAAACTGGCACATGCCACGTACGAAACGGTTCCATCTAGTACGATATTGCGTTACACATTTAGATTGAATGGTCGGCATTTGGCTGAATTCAATCACTTTCATCTTCACAACGTTCACTCCACATAGGTTCTTGCTTGCTGGGTGTCGATAGGTGTAACGCGCAGCCATGACTGACTGCGCGCGCAGGTGTTATTCGTTCTGGTAGGCTTCCGGATCCCATGCTCGGGCAGCATCCAAGAAATTACCAATGGAGGAGTACGGAGGTGGAGGCAGCTCGATGTCTACATCCGGCATTCGGCTCAATACGCCGTGTAGAATTTCGTCGATTTCGCCATAGTCTGCGCATTCTTCTGCATATTCTTCATGTACGGGGATCAGCCTGTGCTTGCCGAACCAAGCTCTTCTGCCTGGCTCGAAAACCATAACTAACCCACAATTCAGTTCAACTGTGCCGACCACTTGTCCATGCGTTCCAGTTTCTATTTCCATGGAGATGAGCTTCGGATCGGTGCTGCTTTTGTTCTCGTGGCTGATATATGTCGAAGGATTCCACTTCGAGAGTAGAGAGATCATGAATTCGAGGTGCTCGGCCGACTTTGCGTGATCGTAAGGGTTTCTCACAAAGTCGGCTTCATCATCAGAAAGGTCCAGGGCCATACGACAGAGGACATTAAGGATGGCGCGATCAAAAATATCCTCATCGACCGCTTCCACTACATCACCGAGGGGGATTTGTGTGACCTGTTCTGGTGCTAATATCGCTTCAGATAATTGACAGAACACTGCAGGCTTACCGTGCCGCAGTATGACCATGTATGTTTCATCAAGAGGGACGAGGCCAAAGGGGGCTTTGTACGGGGGCCGAACCACGCTAACTCGATCTTCGCATGGCATCAGTGGTTTAGGAGTCGCGGCGGTTTTGACCGAATGCGCGTCAATAGAACTGTTGTTCATAAAATTTTCCAAAACATAGACGTGTGAGGGGCTAGTCGTGAAGACCTAGCGTTAGCGTTCAGGAAGTGCCAGGCGCAGTATCTGAGGCCCAAGCCTTACCTGAACTCGAAGACGATTTAATCAGGTTACTTGGCGGGAAACTGCCGCGGGGGTGGGTTTGACGGTGGGGAGGTTTTGTGGTATGGACCGGGTTTGCGGGCAAGTAATACTGTCAGTGGCCGTCTTTGAGCCGCTGGCCTACCCATTTGTGCGATGCGTTCAGGCCGTATCCATCCCAATGCTGCTTATATAGTGGCGGTATATCCGTATATTTGCGTTTCCGCATACAAGTATTGACCAGGTCGCATATACCGTGGGCTAGATAATCGTGCGTGGAATCGATATGCTTGAGAAGGTATCGGGTTAATATGTCCTCTGTGTCGCATGTCTCAATGACGTCGACAAGGGATGAAATAATTGCGCGTTGTTTAACTGTGGACTGTTCATACATTTCCTCGCCGTATGTGAAAACTGCACAGAAGGATCTTACCGAACGCCCCATAACCACAAGTTGTGCTGCCTGCATCAACAGGAAGTGAGCTTCACTTGGAGTTTCAATAGCTTCTAAGGCACGAACAATCGCCATGCGAAACATGTCTTCTATATCAAACGTTACCAAGTTGCCAATCTCGCTAGACTGACGCCCTAAGCGGTAAGCTAGAGTGGTGGATTCCGGTTTCCCGTCGTCTTTGCAGTTTGCGATGAAGTCCTCGACGCTCGCCCTTGTTATCATTTCATGCATTTGCTGGAACACACGATGGGCTTCCTCGAAAGGGGGCCTGTGCTTCAGAAATTCTGAAAAACCCTCTTTTATGTCGTACTTTAGCGCATCAAAAAAACCTTTCGAAGCAGCTTCTATGATTTGAATCGCCGCCTTCGATAAGCTTTCGTCTGTGCTGTGGAGGTGAATGATCTCGGCGAGGCGATCGTTTAAATACCCGTCAATAACATCCATCTGCGTGCGTACCTTCTAGTTTAGGAGGGATATAAAAATTTAACGCCGGAAAGCTAACTCATTGAACATCGTGTTACATGATTGCACTATTTGCTGGGCGAGCACGTGCTTCCGAATTTCCTTGGTGCGCTTCTTTTTGTTTACGTCGGGCCGACGACGGCCCTGGGTTGGAAAAGCTGTAACTCGTCGGAAAACGATCATTGAGCATATTCCACGAGTTTCCGTACGATGCCGGAGGTCGTGTGGGCTGTGGGGCCTAGTGGCGCGTAAAGCGGCCTTAAGTTTATGTGGTTCAGGCTTGAATGTATAGGAGCCGGAGACTCTTCTGGTGGAAGATAAAGAGTAAGTGATTACTAGCTGCAAGGGCGGCGTAACGCGGGGAATGGTGGGCCCGGACAGACTTGAACTGTCGACCTGCCGATTATGAGTCGGATGCTCTAACCAACTGAGCTACGGGCCCGAGAATGGTTCGCTTGGAACCTGAAAAACATTGTACTACATGGGCCCTGTAGTTATGAGTCGGATGCTCTAACCAACTGAGCTAAAGGCCCTGATTCAGGCTGCGCATTATAGTGATCTTCAACTATTTAGACTAGCCGCGTGCCGGTTTTTCTATTCTCTTCAGCAATAAGCCCGCAAGGCGGGCTTATACTCTTGCAGCTTTTACCTACTCGTCCAGGAACCCACGCAAATGGTCGGACCGGCTTGGATGCCGCAGCTTGCGCAGTGCCTTGGCTTCTATCTGACGAATACGCTCGCGGGTCACATCAAACTGCTTGCCCACTTCTTCCAGGGTATGGTCGGTGTTCATGTCGATACCGAAGCGCATACGCAGAACTTTGGCTTCTCTGGCGGTGAGGCCGGAGAGGACGGATTTGGTAGCTTCCATCAGGCCCTGTGCGGTGGCGGATTCTATTGGAGAGGTGATGGCCACGT
>CAZIOA010000008.1:0-20994 GCA_964540835.1 uncultured Candidatus Saccharibacteria bacterium | reverse complement strand
CCAGATTTGGCGATGAGGTTGCTCGTGCCATGGCAACCATGGGCATGTTCGCGCCGGGTATGAATATCGTCTATAGCAGTGAAGAGCTGGGACTACACAATGCTGACATACCACCGGCCAAATGCATGGATCAGCTAGCATTTCGCGATGGTCAGCGTACGCCGATCATATGGGACGACGCGCTGCCAAACGCCGGTTTTTCAGATGCACCGGAAGAAAAATTGTGGCTACCCGTCAACAAGGACGATTTGCCACTAGCAGTCACGCGTCAGCAGCAAGATCCTACGTCGTTTCTTTCGCTTTACAAAGCAGCTATTCGTTTACGGCAGGAATTGCCTGCGATTCGTGATGGACGCTACATCCCGCTCAAAAGTGACAATGAGGATGTGCTCGTATACGGTCGCGACGCTGGCGAGCAGCAAGCTGTTGTACTTGTAAATTTCACCGATGCGACACAAAAGGCTGTAGTCGATGCGCCGTTTGACAAGGGCAATGTCGTACTATCAAGCATCGACGTGGTCGAGCAGCTGCACGCAGCGAGCATGAAAGACGGTGTCAAGTTGCGACCAAATGAAGCGATCGTGGTTGTCGCGCATTAGTCTTTGATTTCGTCAGGCAAAAAGCCTTTGCCATGTTTGAAGTCGGCTTCCCACTTGTAATCTTTGGCGTAACCGAGGTCTTTCATGAGCTTAGTCGGGGCATTTCTAAGGTGTAGCGGCACTTGTGCATCAGGGTATCTCTTCGCGAGGTCTTGCGCGGCGTGCATGAGGTTGGTGACTTCGCGTGATTTTTTGCTGCGAGCGAGCGCAGTCGCCGTATGATAGAGCATGTAGTTGCTTTCGGGCATGCCGACGCGCTCGACTGCTTCGAAGCAGCTGACGGCAAGGCTTAGCGCGCCGTTGCCTGCGAGACCAATGTCCTCGCTAGCAAAAATCACCATGCGACGCGCGATAAACTTCGGGTCTTCGCCTGCATCTATCATTCGCGACAAATAATACAAAGTGGCTTCGACATCGCTACCACGCATGCTTTTGATAAATGCAGATATGACATTGTAGTGCATCTCGCCCTTTTTGTCGTAGCCGGGCACGCGCTTCTGGGCGGCGACCTTCACTACATCTGGCGTGACTTTCGTTTTGCCCATACCAAGTGCCAGCTCAAGGTTGCCGAGCGCCACGCGCGCGTCGCCGCCAGACAACTCAGCCAAATAGTCGATGGCTTTTGGCGTCATGTGCTTTGTCTTTTTCAGTTCTTTGAGCGCGCGTTTGATAATCGCGACGATTTCATGCTTGCTGAGGGGCTGCAGTACCAATACGCGGCTGCGGCTCAGGAGCGGCGTGATGACTTCGAAACTTGGATTTTCAGTCGTAGCACCGATAAGCGTGATAAGTCCGGACTCGACATGCGGCAAGAACGCATCTTGCTGGGCTTTGTTGAAACGGTGCACCTCGTCGACAAAGAGTACTGTTCGGACCTGCAGGTTCCAGTTTTGTCTGGCATGTTCGACGACACGCTCTATATCTTTTTTGCCGCTTGTGACGGCCGATAGTTCTATGAATTCTGCCTCGACTTCCTTCGCGATGATGCGCGCCAGGGTAGTCTTGCCCGTACCGGGAGGACCCCACAGTATCAAGCTGACAGGCTCTTTATTTTTGACGATCTGCCGTAGAATCTCCTTGTCGCCAAGTAGATGGGTCTGTCCGATCACCTCGTCCAGTGTTTGCGGACGCATACGTTCCGCTAGGGGTACTCTCTCCATAGCACTATTATATATGTAATTGTAATTAAATAAGCCAGCACAAGACTGACTGATTTGTTTGGTGCGCGGGGCGGGACTTGGTCACGTTCCGCGACCCCGAAACTTCACGATTGAAAACATAGTTTTCATCGGAAGATTTCCTTGCGAACTGCCACTGGCAGTTCTCACCCGCACGACAGCGGCGGGTTCAAGCTCACTCTACACACCAAACAAATAAGCCAGCACAAGGCTGACTGATTTGTTTGGTGCGCGGGGCGGGACTTGAACCCGCACGACTTTTGGTCAAGGGATTTTAAGTCCCTCGCGTCTACCAGTTCCGCCACCCGCGCTTAAGCCATATTATACAGTAAAGTTGCTATACTTAAGCTATGAAGCAAGTATTGATAATACATGGTGGTGACAGTTTTTCGTCATATGAGAAGTATATGGAGAGTCTTCGAGCGAGCGAAGTAGACTACGAGCGACTAAAGGCGCGCCGAGGGTGGAAGGTGTGGCTCGCTGAGCAGATGCCCGGCGCAGACGTGCTGTTGCCGTCGTTTCCAAATAGCGACAATGCCGTGTACGACGAGTGGAAGATTTATTTCGAAAAACTCATACCATTTTTCGGCGATGATGTACGGCTGGTAGGACATAGCCTCGGGGCGATGTTTTTGAGCAAGTATCTCCATGAGAAAAAGCTTTCGAGCAAGGTGAAGCAGCTTGTTTTGATCGCAGGACAATATGGTGCCAGTGACGGTGGTGATGTAGGTAGTTTCGAAGTGACATCCGCTTCCGGTCTAGAGCGGAGCGCCGAGGAGATTCATCTGTTTCACTCAAAGGATGATTTCGTCGTGCCATACTCTAGTTTAAGCGGTTATCAAAAAGACTTGTCGGATGCGACTATCCATACGTTTGACGACCGTGGTCATTTCAATGACGAGACGTTTCCCGAGCTGCTAGAGCTTCTAAAACAAAAATAATTTCGAAAGTCGAGATTATTTTGCACCCTAACTGTTTCCAATTTTCGCAAACCAATCCGCCAGCTGGCGGATGTTTGTGAAATTTAAAGGAGAAATGATAAAGACCTCATATCAAACAAAAAGTATCGTCTTTGTTCGCTATGAGGTCGGAATCAATTTCGACGTGGAGGCACGTACGGGTAACGCTCCCGTCTAACTGGTTTTGCAGACCAGTGCCTAACTTCTCGGCCAACGCGCCATCTTGAAATATTATAGCAGAGCGAAAGACTTCATGTTACCGAGTCGCGGTTGTTTAGGCAGCGTTTTCATCCGGAGCGTTGAGATCGTAAAACATCTGCCCAAGATACCTTGCATGCTCGTCAGGATCGGTATTGGCGTGGACATGATAAGCGTCCGGAATCGTCACGATTTGATCAAGAAGCCACCCGCTTACTCGGCGCACCTGCTGCTCGTAAAAGAACTGGTCGTTCTCAGGGAGCAGGGCGCCGTATTTGAAATCGATTTCTGGTCGTCGGCGGATAGCTCGTAGTTTTGACTGGACGCCTGGGTTTACCGTCACCTGGATAGCTTCACGAAGCGCCCGGCCTACGTCACGCATGTGCTGGATTGACTCAGGCATTAAGTCCTCGTCGGCAGCTTCGATTATCCGGGGGACTTGCCCCCAGAGTTCATTGATGGAGATGCCAGGGAAGTGTGACATCATCTTGAAAAGCCCGTCGATTGGCCCTTTGGTATCCAGACCTACGCCTGCGTCAGATACACCGGAGCGTATCGTGATATCTTGTGATCGTTTGCGCACCAGTTCATGGTATGCGACACCCATCAGGACGGCATTGCCGAGCGAATGGCCAGCCAAGTCGAACTTCTTTTGCCCGGTTAGTTCTTTGGAGGTTTTTGCTACCTGATGGACGATTTCCATCTGGTGTTCAAGTGGGTTGAGCGAATGTCGAGCAAAAAGTAGCTTGTATAAATCTTGTTTGCGTTCTGGTGGGTACACGATCGTATGTCGCCCTTCGTTTGCCGCCATGCTTCGTGCGAGCGGCACCACCGCCGCGCGTGTTTCCATGAAACCTGGGATATAGATGAGAGGGGTGTCCTCCGCGGGATGTTTTGATTCAAAGCACAGACACTCAAGAGGAAGTGACCCTAGTCGTGCTATGTACTCGTGTTTGATGAAACGGTTTCGTTGCTCGGTGTCCGTGCGAGCAATAGTCTGTGTCTCAAGGCTGTGCGGTAACTCCATCGTGCCCTGCCCCGGGCGTAATGTCGTAGTCATAGTACTTTTATAATACCATACTGTGAAATATTTTACAAATATTTCAGGCAAAATGGCACAGATGACACTGTTATTTCTTGTGCTTGCGCTGTGGTGACTTCATGACATACTGCGGTACGATTTCCCGCTGCTTCAGCTGCAGTACAATCGCCCCGACGCCGTACCAGACAGCGAGCATGAGCACGAAAACATTGAGCAGAGGGATAAAGAGCAAAAGTGCCAAGACGAGAGAGCCGATGAGCATGATGACTATGGCATTGTTTTGGTCACGCCATATGATACGCCCGAGGTAGTACGCGGCAAATGCTCCGCTCAGCAAGAGGACAAGCAGCCATGCGACGCCGCCTATGAGCGCAAATGGAATCGTGAGTACGCTAAGCATGAGCAACGCGAGAGCGATAGGCACCACGATGCTGGCGGCCAGTCCGACGATGACTGCGAGCATGAGGTTTCGTTGGGATTGCAAAGTAGTCGTGGTGGTTTGGTGTAGCTCACGTGGTATGACAAGCGAAAGCGCAAGCGCGCTGACAACTATCATGAGAGTTCCAAATATCGCCGCGGTCAGACCGACTCCAGTGTCGGGTCGCCGCTCCACTTCGTATTCGGTATAGTCAACCTCGCCGCCTATCCTTGCTCCGGACTCCTGTGTCAGCTCTTGCGAACTGGTGTAGTCTATATTTCCGCCGACATTTGCGCTGTCGGTGAGCGTGAGGTTTTCGACGTAAGCCGTGATGTCTCGTCCAACCGGGGCACCGATCGTTGCCGTCGTGGACGCAATCGTGAGGTCGCGGTTGACCACGCCGCTTACTCTGGCGGTCTGACCGGCAAACGACGCGTCACGACCGATAGTAGCACGACCATCCAGAGTCATCGTCTGACCGATCACCGACGCACTACCGTCGATGGTTCCGCCGATAGCAACTGTTTGACCTGCGACACGGACGTCCCCGTTCACTTTGCCTGAGATAGTGATTGTCTGAGCAGCACATATCACGTCTCCTGTTACGTCGCCGCTTATGATGACGTTTTGACCTGCGCAAAACAAATCACCGTCGACATGCCCGGCAATGTCGACGGTCGCAGCGGCGATCCAGGCAGTTTCATTGATTTTTTCTCCGATTGCTACATGAGCAGAGGCGCCAGAACGAAATGTTTGCGCGTTTGCTAGACCGACGAACGCAAACACTGGTAGAGTTGCGAGGAGTAGTAAGCCGAACAATCTTGCCTTCATCTCTGCTCTCCCTTTGGGGCTTATTAAGAAGCCCTTACTACTTTTATTATACGCCTCCGTGATAGAGGACGCCACTGTGGAGAACTAAAAAGTTTATGCAAAAAGGTCTGTTTCTGCGCGGTAATTTGCCGTATAGTATTTCATGAACGTATGGAATTAACACTCGTAGTTGTTGTCGCAGTCGCCCTGTTTTTTGACTTTACCAACGGATTTCACGATACCGCCAACGCTATTGCGACGATTGTCTCTACGCGAGCGTTATCCCCCAAGGTCGCGGTTATCGGCGCGACAATTCTGAATTTCCTGGGAGCATTTATATCGTTGCATGTGGCCGCGACGATTGCTGGAGGTATCGTGAATCCGGAAGTCATGACGCTACACACGGTGCTCGCGGGTCTCGTCGGAGCGATTATCTGGAACCTCATCACATGGCGTATGGGACTGCCGTCAAGCTCATCGCACGCATTGGTTGGCGGTGTTATCGGCGCGGCAATCATGGCAGGTGGCGCGGAGGTGATCTTGTGGCAGGGCATGGGAGAGAAGGTGCTGCTGCCCTCTGTCACGTCACCAATCGTGGGGCTCATCGGCGCGGCTTTGCTGATTTTTATCATCATCAAGATTGCTCACAGGTATTCGGATACGACAGTCAACAAAGTATTTCGTCGCGTTCAGCTGGTGTCAGGAGGATTTGTCGCGCTGATGCACGGTACGAACGACGCGCAAAAAACGATGGGCATCATAGCGCTTGCTCTCGTGACTGTCTCGGTAGACAAGACGATCGATATCCCGCTTTGGGTGGTCGTGTCTTCGGCGGCCGCTATGGCGGCTGGTACATACCTGGGAGGTTGGCGTATCATTCAGACGATGGGCGAAAAAATCACCAAGCTGGAGCCGCCACAAGGTTTTGCCGCTCAGACGTCCACGGCAGTAACGCTCGGCGTTACGTCACAACTTGGCTTCCCTGTATCGACGACCCAGACCATCAGCGGCTCTATTGTCGGTGCGGGACTGGCGACAAAGGGCACGACCGTCAACTGGAAAGTTATCAAAAATATCCTGATCGCATGGGTCGTGACGATTCCGTCCGCAGCGGCTATGGGCGCGATAGCGGAAGTCGTCGCGAATATGCCAAATGGCGTTGGTATACTCATGTTGCTGACAGTCGTCATCGTGTCGAGTATCTATTTCACGCGTAACTGGAAGCGAGAGTCCTGGGCGCAGGTTAAAGTATTGCTCGTGCTACTCCACTACCCACGAAAAATTCGCAACCGTATCCGTAAGCGAAGAAAAGTGAGTGCTAACTAACCGTGCGCCACTTGGCGGTATTACCAAGCTTTTTCGTGACGTTCGGTTTCAAGTCCTTGAGCCGTGAGAGTACGAACTGACCAAACTTGCTGTCGAAATCAAGAGTTTCCATGTGACCATGCACGGCAACTTCAAGGTCTGAGGGTATGCGTATCCAGCTGCCTCGGCTGCCGCTGGGAAGGAGCACGTGAGTGTCGTGCTGGTTCTCGCGCTCGGGATCCGGCTCGACAGGCTGTGGCTCGTCCAGGACGACGCAGCCTGTTTGCAAAACATCACCGATTTGCAGGTTTTCTGGGAGTACGCCTCTCGTCTCGGACAGCAGTTGCAACGGTATGCGCGGCGGTACGATACGAAGCTTTTTGTTGGTGAAGTGCAGCTCTGCGCCGACGTTGGTTCGTGTTTCGGGATTGGCCGCAAGCTTCCATATATTGGACAGCAAGTCATCTTCCTTGAGTGTCAGCGGCTGAGCATAAGTATCTTCGCGGAGCAGGTTGGAGCCGTCATCATAGTGCTCGTAGTATGTTTCTATCCCATAGGGCTCCTTGGGGTAGAAGAAGATTTGCTCATAACCTGATGCATGGAAGCCGAATTGAGACATATAAACATGGTACCAGAGCGGTCAACGCAAAAGAAATAAAATATAAATTAAATAGTAGAATTATCCAAAAGGGACGGTACTCTTCTAGACATTTATTTTCATTACTGTATAATAAATATGTGTAATGTGCAAGATATATGAGGAGTTGGTTTGAGCAAGTTGATATATGGACTACTGGCGGGTATAACTGTCGTGTATTTGGCACTCAGTCTAGTAGCCGAAATCGATTCCGCGGCGCTTTCCCGGTATGACGTGGACGCGACTCAACTACGGTTACTTAGTCTGACGATTGTTCTCCCTGTCATAGCTGTGTGGTTCGCGGCTGCATACGGTTTGGTAAATGTCGGCAGGTATGCCCGAAAGATCAAAAACACTCCAGATGGAGAGGGATTCAAGTATATAGCAGGCGGCATGGTTTTTCTTGCCTTGGCGCTGCCTATTACATCCGTTATCTCTCGTATTCTCATGATTGGCGTCGATCAAAACGTCATAGCTCAAGCAACGGCGACGATTATCAACACGCATCTGACAGGTGCTTTTTTGCTTGTCGGCTTTGCGCTGCTGGCAAATGGCGCCAGGAGACTGGTCGAGACTGTCAAAAAGATACGCGTACCATCATCGCACCTTGCCGGTATAGTGACGGCAACATGGGCTCTCAGCGTGCCATATATCTTGTTTACCCTCAGCAATCCCTCTCGAGAGGTCGCAGTACGCCCCGACACGGTCGCGACGTACTATATGCCTGATTGGCTGATAGTCACGACAATCATTCTTCCCTATTTGATCATCTGGGCAAGCGGTTTCTACGCCGTCTATCTCCTCCACTCGTATCACAAAAAAGTTGGCGGCAAACTCTACAGAAGAGCCTTGAAAAAACTCAGCAATGGATTCACTTTTGTCATACTCGCGAGTATACTTATCCAGCTTCTCACGCCATTTAGCACGACGCTTGTCGGGTGGGGAGTCGGTGCGATCCTGATGGTCGTGTACGCGCTACTTGTTGTTATTTCCGTGGGATACGTGCTGATAGCGCTTGGTGCGAAGGATCTAAAAAAGCTCGAGGAGGTGACGTGATGGGCAGCGTGAACGACAGAGTTGTGTATGACGAAGTCGTCAAGGTCGTGTATGCGTACCTTGGACCGGCGGCGGATCGATTCGTTGAGCGAGAGATTAAAGCTCATTTGGGTAAAAAACCGGAAGAGCTCACAAGAGAAGACGTCATCAAACTTCATGATTGGAGCAAACTCGCCCTCGCCTTGCTGACCGAAGACACGAAAATGGTCGACGATTTTTCCAAGAACTTGCTCGCCATCGCCGACAAGCAGGAGCAACGAGAGGGTGCTGCATCATGAGTTCGAAGCTATCATCTGCAGATATGAATACCAGCATCGCCGTCGAAAAAGCTAAAACAGAGGCGTTGTTTGCCAGTATCGGCGAAGCGGTGATTGCGACGGATGAGTACGGCAAAATCATGCGGATTAACGACACGGCTCTTAAGCTGCTTGGGTACGCTGAGGAGGATCTACTCGGAAAAAATTATCTCAGCTCGATGCCCGCGTATGATCTCGATGACAATCTGATTGACAAGTTTTCACGCCCGATCACCCGCTGCTTGATTGAGGGTAAATCGATCACGCGCAACATGGCATATTTACGAAAAAACGGTGAGCACTTGCCAGTTGTCGTGACGGTTTCTCCGATCATGTTCGAGGGCAGGCCAATCGGCGCGATCGAGGTGTTTCGCGACATCACCCAGGAGCTCAAAATCGACAAGGCGAAGACGGAGTTTGTCTCGCTCGCTTCACACCAACTCAGGACGCCGCTCACGGCGATTCGCTGGCACTTAGAGCTGCTCCTCAGGGGTGTAACGGGCGATCTGAAGCAGGATCAGCAAGAAGTCATACATGAAGTACACGGAATCAATATGCGTTTGATCGAACTTGTCGGCGCGCTTTTGTCTGTCGCTCGGATCGAGGTCGGCAATTTGAAGGTCGCGCCGGTCCTGAGTGATATAGAGGAGCTCGCACACAATGCCGTGAGCGAGCTGAAGCCGCAAATTTCTAAAAAACGGCTGAATTTCAGCGAACAGTATGACCCGGCACTACCACAATTATTGCTAGACCGTGATTTGACGCACATCATATTTCAAAACTTGTTGACAAATGCAGTTAAGTACACGCCAGAGGGAGGCAAGATCGATCTGAAGGTCGTCTGCGAAGGGAGAGATAGTATCCTCATCAAGGTAGCTGATACGGGGTATGGCATACCAAAGCAACAGCAGAGTCAGATCTTTACCAAGCTTTACAGAGCCGATAACGTGCACGAAAAGGATGCCAGCGGTACGGGCTTAGGACTATACATCGTCAGATCCATAGTTGAGAGCTTCAAGGGGAAAGTATGGTGTGAGTCAGAGGAAAACAAAGGCGCGACATTTTACGCTCGTTTGCCGCTAAGGGGTATGTCGCCAAACCCAAGAAGGGCAGGACTAAAAAGATGAACGCGAGGTTGCTGCCGACGGATGAGCAAACTAAACTAACAGAGGCGAATTCGACTATACTGATCGTCGAAGACGAAAAGGTACTCCGGAGATTGCTCGTGCTGACGCTCAGAGGTGAGGGTTATACGGTCTTGGACGCGGATAATGGCGAGGTGGGGCTACAGCTTGCACTCAAGCATCATCCTCGGTTGGTGCTGCTTGATATCCTTATGCCGCACATGAATGGAATCGGCATGCTTGAGCTGCTCAGGAAAGATGAGTGGGGTAAAGCGGCCGAAGTCATGCTACTGACAAATCTCGGAGAAGCGGATAGCATGGAAAAAGCAAAAGCTTACGGCGTCACGGATTATCTCGTGAAGTCGGAGTGGTCGCTTGATGAGCTGGCGCAGCGTATAAAGAAAAAGCTCAATCACGCGTAAGTAGGCGAGGTATACGCGAAACAGCAGCGTCATTTGACAAAAAGGCCTGGTATTTATAGTGTGAGAGCACGAAAGATAAAATATGGGACAGCAGTTCGAAACCATGAAAAACACAGCCGACGCAATTGTCGTCGGCGGCGGTCCGGTGGGCTTGCATACGACGCATGCTTTGCATGAGACTATGAGTATAAACGGCAAGAGTCCGCGGATTTTGACTGTCACGCAGGAGAAGGAATGGGGAGGTTTGGCGGGGCGTTCATTGGAGCAGTTTCGCATGTTTAACGATTCGTACGCTATGGCGGAAATTGTCGCCAAAAGCATGAAGATGTACGATCGGTTGGATATGGAGCTAATCGAACAAAACTCCAGAGCAACCGCATACGAACATTTTCCATATGTGTTTACGGTCGGCGATAGAGAGCGCCCAGACCACATCAGCGAACTGTTGCCTCAGGGTACACCCGACCGACCGGATATGGAGTATTACCGGAATATCAATCGGTGTATGAAACGATGGGGGTTTGATCCGCAAGCGTATGAGTTGGATGCGGACGATCTGCGAAAAGAGTTTCCTATCCTGGACGGCGAAGGCATCGAAAGCGCCATGGTGGTCGACAATGCTGGTCGCTTGCATTTTGACGTCATGCGCAGTTGGATGATGGAGCGAACGCGGGCGGACGGCAACGGTCGCGGCGTCACCTATCGGGCAAATACGACGGCGCACAAAATCCTGCTCGGCAAAAACGGCGAAGCGATCGGCATCGACTTTGGCGGCGAAAAAGTATACAGCGATATCATCGTCCTGGCGCTCGGCGCTTTTGCCCTCAAGCTGCCGCAGCTGTTAGCCCACGAAGAATCCGAACGGATTGCGGCAAACTTTACCGTAACGCAGCGTGAACTGTTTTTTACGAATATGCCTGACGCGCAGGATCATGCAAATTTCTTCCTGATCAGCCCGGATATGGCAATTGCTCGCATATCTACGCCGGAAGGTCACGCTAGCTACGGCTACGCGGCGAGCGACGATTCGATAGTTATAGAGCCGAAAAAAGATCCCCGTCCCGAAAGTAAACACAAGGATTTGTTTGCTGGCCGCACGTATGCTCTCCTCGCGGAGTGTTCATCGCGTTGGGACTCGGACAGATCTACAGGCGATGAGCCCAATCTCGCCATCGCGCCGCGTAACTACAGCGCTGGGTATTATTCCGCGTACAAGGACGATCTGCCGGTAGTCGGCAAAATCGGCGACACGAATGTCACGCTGGGAGCCGCGGCGCATCATTCCGGTGTCATGGGCGGTCACGGCATCGGGTTGCTTATCGTTGATCATGCGCTCGATCTTGACTCTGATATGCGCAATATGTCGCGTGTCACGCACGAGCAAACCGACATCAAGCGCACGCCGGTCGAGCACACCGGGCTGGTGCTTTAGCTGCTCGTACCATAAAATGTTGCGTCAGATTCCGAAAAAACGATAGAGTTGGCCATAGCGATTTGTTGAGGAGTATAACCGCCGTTTTCGATTTCCGCTGCGTAGAACTGCCCGGCACGGACATGCGCGTCCTCGTCCGTTTCGCCCTCATCGCGAGGCTGATCCTGGATCATATAACGGTAGCGTTCCATCTTGTCCAGTAACTCTGGGACTATCAGCGGTGGCGTATATGATTCTTTCGGCGTTTCCATGAGCTCAGTATACACTACGCCCCAATAGTGTCTATCTGGATATCATCTATCTCTTCGGCTAGTTGTCGATCTTTCTCCGTCACGCAACCTGCGTCGTGCGTGGTGAGGTTGACGACGACCTTGCCCCATCCCAGGCTGATATCAGGGTGATGGTTGGCGGTTTCGGCAAGCTCCCCGACCTTGTTGACAAACGCCAGTGCGGTCTTGAAATTGGGGAACGTGAACTCCCGCACCAGTGATTTGTCCTTCTCCTGCCACATACTTCTATTATAGCCCTGATCTAATCCAAGTTATATTCACACCAGACACCCAATGGATTTGTCCCCGTATTTGGGTCTTGTAATGGAGCGAGCGGTCCGACACTGCTAGCCGGACAGCTGCTTTCTCCAGCGAACATTGCCCGGATGTTGTGTTGTACGGGCGTACCGGCACGAATTATAAAGAAAGCGCCACGTCTTTGTGTGAGAGTATTGTGAATCGGAGTTAAGTCAGGTTCGGGGTAACTACTGCCGATATAGGGCTCTAGGGCGGTGAGAAAACTCGGGGTTACGTCCCATGATGTACCATCCCAGCAATAACCGTCTGGATAGGTAGTAGTAGAGCCGAGACACGAATTTATGGCGGGAAAGTTGCCTTTTTCTGCTTTGTGAAGCCGAAGCGCCTTCGCCCAAGCATCTATAGCACTAAGCGTTTTGGCGGTCCTCGCCTGCTGGGTGATACCGTTGTACGCCACGATCACGATGGCAGCCAGTATACCGATGATCACGATGACGATGAGCAGTTCGACGATAGTGAAACCCGAATTTCGCGTGTTTCGCATATATCCATTTAAGCATAAAGGGAATGAGAGACAAAACCGTAATCGAGCTCAAACAGTAGTGCGATGCATAGAATACTTGGGAGTCGTTAAGACTAGCAAACGGGATGTTTGAGATAAGAATTTACGAGTAAAAATGTTATATAAAAAACAATGTAGTAAATATAACGCTTATGGTCTATACTTGTAGTATAAACAAGGGGGGTTTGCATGAAGGAGCATAGTCCAGCATTCGACGATTCATATATAGAATCGATAAAGGAGGAGTACGATCGCAACGGATGCATAAAGTTCGAGGAAGTCATACCGAGAGAAGAAGCGCTCAAGCTCGGTGCAGAGCTAAAAGAATTGATAGTGAAGAGAAATCATAACGCCCGCTGGAAGGGCGATTTTGATATCAAAACGAAGCTTGCAAAGACAAAAATATTCAACCTGCACGACGTTCATAGTCATCCGGAAGCCTCGAAGGAACTTAGAGAACTGCGCTATGACCCGCGCATCATGGCGAGATTCGCAATTCTACTCGGCGGGACTGTCGATACGCCAATTGATAATCATCACGATAAGGGCTTCGTAAAACCCGGCGCCAGGGGCGATACGTTTGGCGGCACTTTTCCGAAGCATCAAGATCATCCATTTTTCCCGCATGAAGACGACAGAATCCTTGCCGGAATCCTCTACCTTTCGGACATTACGGAAGACATGGGGCCAGTGAAGGTCTACCCCGGCAGTCACAAAAACGGTTTGCTTGAACACCAGCGAGTCGAGGGCGGCGAGCCGTACCTGCTCGATACGACGCCGTTTACGCCAGACAGGGCAGTGACGATGATAGGCCGGGCGGGTACTTTGGTCGCGTTCCATTACGACATGGTGCACGAGTCTGGCTTCAACATGAGCGAAGATGACAGGATATCGCTGCTTTTCCAAGTACGACACAGAGATAACCTGCCAAAAATCGGTCCGTACTACAAAGTTGAGCCGTACGAGGGCGAGCCGCTCTGGCTATAGTCAGAGTTTCGTAAATCGAAGAACCGGCCAAAGACGGCCGGTCCTTTCGATGTGTATGTTTGTTTGAAAAGCGGAGGGGTATAAGAGTTATGTTAGTAAATGTACGTAAATGTACCTGCCGGGACAGTGCGCTTATGCACGACGCCGACGCCACCGTTGTAGTTCATTTCAGATATCGTGACGGTGCCGTTGCTATGGACCGCCTCGACGTAGACGACGTGTCCTGGTTGTTCACCAATCGCGCCTACTCGTGGAGTAGACCCGGTCGCGAAGCCGAGAGCGGCAGCATTGGCGACCCATTGCCCGCCGTTTCCTAGGCTATTCGGCAGGTCAGGTCGTTTATTTTTGGCATACCAAGTACATTGACCCCAAACATATGTATTGCCAGGGCTCGACGTGACTATAGGTCTGCTCATGCTTGTGTGGGTTTGCGCGAAACTTTCTTTCATTTGCGCGGCTATTGCCTTTAGCTCGGGATGTTTTTTAATCGGCTTCATAGCTGCGACAGGTTGAGGTTGCGCGGGTACCGGCGATGTTTCTACGATAGAATCGTCCAGCGCAAGATCTGGATCCAGCGCAGGGTCGGCTACCTGGTCCACTGTCCCGTAGATGGGCGTGGCGTTTAGGAATGTCTGCCCCTTTTCAGGCATGACGTTTCCAAAAATCAGCACAGCTGAAGAAGCCACGGCGAGAGCCGTGAGGCTAGGGTTGGTTGTCATTCAATTTCTCCTTTAATATCCGTGTCGTGGCTTATTCATTTTTGAATTTTTGTGTCGGATGACACGGATGTGTGTGATGTGAATAATTTCACAATCACGAGTCTCAGCGTAGCAACTTGCTCGAAAGTCAGTCAATGAAATATGGCATAATATCAAACCATAAAAACTATCATCAGATGAGCAGAAATGTTGTGTCTTGCACAATTAAAATTACCTTACATAAACAGGGGTGAGAGTAATATAACTGGTGGTTTATTTCTACCTTTGAAAAACGTATATAAGGCATGTGAACCGTATCGAAATCAAATCAAAAACCGACTATCAAAAGCCGGTCATCATACGTTCAATAGTGCTAAAATCTGAGCGATTCAAGGCGAATATGACAAGCAGACAATGTAGGAACATGCCACTCGCCATACCCGCCGGTAATTCGTTAGGCAGTTGCTTTGCGGCGGTTCTTCCACCAGCAGAGTGGCTTGTGGCGGAAGTGACGCCATTCATCGGTGCCAAACGAGCGGTCGCATCGCTCACAGATGATCGTGGGCGGTAGACCCAGCCACCTGCGGCGAAGAGCATGCTGCTCCTCGCGCGCTACTTGTCGAGCATCAGCCCAAACGGCATCGATCTCTTCTTGCGTACGTGGAACGTATCCGCGCGTACGTCTGAGAGCGGCCATGTCTTTACTCCTATCAGTAGTCGTTGCCGTACTCGGTGTATTCGTAGTTGCACGTGCGTTCAGTGCATCTGGTCCTACGGTCGGCATGTGCCTGGCTGCAGTGATAGCGGCCATCGTCTCCTGGAACATCGCCATATCCCTGCTGTTCGGTTTTATTTTTCTTGGCGGCCATCATTTACCCCTGTCTTGTCTGCTTGTCAGTTGCATATCTGGTCTCTCGACCAGAATACCCCTGTACTGTAGCAGTCAAATATTGTAAGTAGCAAGCACAAGCAAAACAAAAACACCTTCCTTTCGGAAAGTGCTTATGCTTGGTGCGGGTGAAGAGACTCTAAACTCCCGGGCGCTCCAAGCGCCCGTTCGTTTTACTCTCGACTATTGTTTTCGGGTAGAGGTCGAGAGTTAGAGAATCTCAGAACCATAGAAAAAACCGACACGAGGCTGGTTCTTTCTATGGTGCAGCATTGTTTATGAAAGTGTTACCGCACTACGGCTAATTCCGTAGTTTACTATCTAATTCGTAGAATAAGGCATCTAATCGGGTGCCCGTTCTCTCTGGCTGCTGCGGCATGTGCATAAGCAAGCTGCGAACCTCGGCGGGCGCATCCTCTACTGCATTATTAATAATGTCGCTACCAATCATCGAGTCGCCTCCGCCAGCTAATTCTAATGCGAAAGCGGCGTGAACCGTTGGTCCGAGGATGTGTCTTGCTTGACGGATGCCTTGCAAGCCTGTCTGTAAATCAGTGTGAGTGTAGGCAACTGCTGCGGTAAGTGAGGCGGCATGTGCAACATGTTTTGATGGTTCGTCTAAATCTTTTACTATTTTGAACGCTGCCATAGCAAGTACGCGCAAATCTTTGTCTCGTCTTTTACCTTTTCCAAACTCTCGCCCTGCTTCGATGGCTGCTCTTAGTCGATTATCGTCAGGATATCGTTTCTCAAAAATCGGAAGAGCTTGTTCGGCATAATTGGCAGCCCATAAGGCGGCGGCTCGTAATAAAGCCTGCTCCTCGGTTGAGTTGCCAAGTCGGTGGGGGTTATTTTCCATTAGACCTATTCTAATCTGATTTTTCCAAAACAAAAACACCTTCCTCTCGGAAGGTGCCTATGCTTGGTGCGGGTGAAGAGACTCTAAACTCCCGGCGCCTGAAGGCGCGGGAGTGCTCGACTATAGTTTTCGGGTCGGTCGAGAGTTAGAGTCATCTCACGCCGATACCAACGAAAAGACCGAGCTCACGGCTCGGCTTTTTCGTTGGTGCACTCTCTACAAAAAAGTTTACACATAATAGATGATGAAGTAAATAGATGGAGAGATATCCTAGCTGTTCCGTATCAGGAGTATTTGTTGAGTTACTAAGAGCAGGGAGTTACACGGGGATGTCTAGACGGTGGTCCAATCAAGAGTAAGTAAATTATCCATACTACTTATATCCTTTGTCTTCATGTCGGCAACGAACTTTTTAATACCGTTCAAATACTTAGAATCTTTGTTTATTATAAAACTCACTTGATAAATGTATTTGTCGGTAGGATTAACTTGCAGCCAAATGTAAAGATCAATTTCTTGAGCCTTTTTGATAACACGCTTGAACATATCGGTATTAGTGAAGTCGGGCGAAAGCTTGCTGTCATAAGCAACACCACCGCGCAAAGTGTTCAGGAAGTCACTCCAGTTCAGTTGGAAATGAGTAGATGCAAAAGTAACCACCCAAGGTTTATCGTGGGTAGAGTCATCGGCTCTTAATTGTTTTACGGCTTTTGATATGAACGTTAAAATTTTTGAGTGGGTAGTTTGGAATTTATAAAGATTTAGTTCTTGATTGAATACTAACTCGGGTGCTTTAAATTCGTTTAGAAGCTCAACAGACTCTCTCTTAATAAGGAAGTCTGGGGTTTTCTTACCTTTTATTTCGGGTATTTTATTTGCTGAGTAACCACGCTCGTGCAGGTATTCTTTGTAAATTCGATGTAACGTAGACTCTGGCAGGCTAATTACCTCTGGCTTTTTGGGTTTATCCATAGTGCTACGAACCCATTCCCACTGTTTGAATCGCTCTGCTGCAGTTTCGTTGTTCCATGTGCCGCCGCAGTATTGGGTCGTATCCCATATGGCAGCATCGATAAGTTTGGTAGCCTCCGCCTTTCTAGTGTCATAATTCGAGTCACCGTCTTTCGGCATAAACATTTCGTGTAGTTTGGTTTCAAATTCCTCTTGTGTCATAAGTCTACTTTCAGTGGCAAATACCGCATGGGGAGGGGGTGTCCCTTGTGTCATAGCCGGGACGACATTCAGGGCCCCTCCCTTTAGGGCTCACGCCCCTATCATGAGACAGCTAGTTCCGAGCGTGCTATAGACCCGGCTCTTTATGCACGGTATTCGTTACCCAATACTTCTCATGCATGCGACTCTCAAAAATTGTGTCAAAAAGACCTCCTTTATTGAGCCGCAAATACGGCAATTATATTGTATAATAGCCTAGTCAATGAAACAATTCCTAAGGGATATTGGAGAAGAGTGGAGTCCGCATAGATATTGGCGTGGCTATATTTACTATTGGATGCCGAATAGGTGGCGGATAAGACAGTTTTTGATTGGCACTAACCGAGAAATAGCGAAGACTGTACATCAACTACTTACTAGTCCTATCTCCTTTTTAATTTGTGTTGGCTCAGGATTACTTGCTTATGGCACAATCCAATTCGTAAGTCGATCCGACATAGTTGCGCTATTAACTAACGTCATAGGAATGATAGTGACGCTTTTATCGGTTTTGATTGCTGCTGCAATTTTTATCTCTACAATTCACCAGAAGAATTCAAATCGTAGTATTGACGAGGAAATGCTTTTGAAGAAGAGGTTAATTGAATCAAAGCACGTCTTCCCTGCCATATATGACATGTTCAAAGGTTCCATGAGTACGGAGAAAAAAGTAATTTTACTTAAAGCGGTACCCGCCGTGAGTGTGAGTAATGACCATGACTATCGTCAATTTAAGAAATGGCACAAGAAGGCGATAGTATCAATAGATGAGAAGAGGGTGCAGTCGTATGATAGGTCTATTTTCTATCCCTATGATTTAGTGATGGAGATGCGAGGGGCGAGGACATACTACATAACCGAAGCTTCGGAACTATCATTAAGAATCCTCACGAGGACAAAAAGAACTTTCCCGGTAAGTTTAATGAAAGATGTTGAGGCACTTCGTGCTGCTGCTGAACGTTATCAAACTGCTGGTACTCACGGATATTATGTACCCCTACACTATGTAGGCTCTCATCTCACGCGAATTATCGTATATAGCCTATTAACGATTCTTGCTGTTTTAAGTGCGCTTCTTCTGAAAGACTACAATGCTGATGTTTTTCCCGACTTTAACTACCATCTCCTTGATATAGTATTCATGACTTCAATAGTGCTTTCAGTGGTCACATTCTATTTGATTCTAAGGCACGTTTTTGACTTCCTGAGATACCTGAGAGAAAGCACGCAATATTCAAATACGACATTTGACAACTTCTATATATACGAGGAGGATGAAACAGTAAAAAATCCTGAGTCCACGTATCCTGACATTTAATTTTAATACCACGCCTCTCTTATCTTGCAGATTTCGAGCCTATTGTAATTTGGCGTATAGCATTTAATAGTTAATACTTCATTTTTATTGTCTATTGGAAGTGAAAGCCATCGCTTATTACTGCATCCGTAGTCAACTCTGCCATCTACTACGACTTCAGTAAGTCCAGTATAAAAGTTGCACTTGGTGCCATCCTCAAGTACTACATACCAAGGTACCTGCGGTAATTTCTTCTTACTATTGGCTTTATTGCCGTCCAACTTCGGCACAGTCAAAACCTGATGATCTTTGGGATTTTGAGGACAGTCCACAATACCCCAATCGGCTGCATAAAAACACGGATCATATATTAGGTTATCAAGAATGCAGCGATAAGCATCTGAGCGAGTTGATGCTATCGATTCCCAGCACTTTGCGTTGTCTTTTACTTCTGCAAGCTTAACCTTTGAATGTGGCAGATAGTAATATGCTGCCGTTGTTTTGAGTCGCTGACTCTCTCTTGCGTCCTCTGCTTTCTGGTTAAGGTTCACGCCCCAAGGCACAATGATAATACCAACCAAAATTGCAATTATCGCAACCAGCGTGCCAATGATCCATTGGTAATGTGTTTTAAAGTATCCACCAACCGGATTGCTTTGGCCTTTGTTGCGTCTCTCTTTCTGCTTACCCATAGGATCATGATAACAGGGATGTCTAAATTAGAGATACTGAGTTATTAGTAGTCGTGCATTTTGCAAAGGCACTTTATACTCCTCAACCAACACGTGCTGCGCTACGGCCATAATAAATGTTCTTGATATCTTATCATCTCGTACATCATGGATTAATACTGCTGCGCCTTTTGCAAAACCCTGTGCCGTCTTCCATTTACTTGAAAAAAGTGATCGATTAGAGCGATGTGCGGAGTCGAAAATTCTTTCTATTTGAGCTTGAACCATCATTTTTGTCATCATGGTTTTATGATCTCCCGTAAAGACCTTTGAGCTGTCAATATCCATCATGGTGTTATCCATATGCTCAACATATGCATCTGCAATCATTCTATTGTCCTTGTGCTTATAAAAGCTCTCTACTATTTCCATTTTAGTTGCGGTATCAAGATATGTACGCATGAAGAGAATCCTATCTACGGTTGATATAGATGGGCTGTATAAAAATACAGACACCCACGCTAAGATGTCTAATCTAACAGCTAGACTACGTCCAACTGCTTGTCACGTGAGTGCCTGTGTTATAGACATAGTCACGCGCATAAAACATGCACTGCTTAGCTGTTAGATTAGACTCTTTTAGTATAGCACCCCCATAGCATCCAATTATCTAAAGTGGGTTTACAAGGACGGACCTTGAAATAGTAATAAATGTTGCATAATAAGCCAATGCGGGTGAAGAGACTCTAGAACTCCCGGCGCCTGTAGGCGCGGGAGTACTCGACTATAGTTTTCGGATCGGTCGAGAGTTAGAGTCTCCCATGCTATACCAAAATAAAAACCCCACTCTGTGGGATTTTCATTTTGGTGCGGGTGAAGAGACTCTAACTCTCGACCTCTTCCTTGGCAAGGAAGCGCTCTAACAACTGAGCTACACCCGCGTATCTTGTGTAAATTGTAACGTGCAAGTGATCCGTAGTCCAGAATGATTCGCTTCCTTGGCCTGGCAAGGAATGTCACGTTCCGCGACCCCTTCGCCACATCTTTCAAAACAAGTTTTGAAGAGTGGTCTCCCTTGCGAACTGCCACCGGCAGTTCTCACTCTAACAACTGAGCTACACCCGCTCGTCGCAGTTCACTGCCAGATTCAATTTCGAAACATAGTTTCAAAAGTTTCATCTTCTCGTTACTGCTCCTCTCAAATTTCGAAACAGAACAAGTTCTTGGTTTCAAAATTTGGGTTAAACAGCAAAACTACTTGGAATATTGTACAGTAACGGTGGTGGAATTTCAACAGTTCACAGATGAGCATATACTATAAGTATGACGACTTTATTCTTTATCATCGGACTGGTCGTGCTGTTTGTCGTGGGCGTGGTATCGCCGCATGCGGCCGGAAAAATTCAGCGCAAAGCAGACAAAGAGGCAGGCTGGCTGAAGCGCCTGGCGAATTGGCTATGGGATCCGGTGACATGGTGGGTGAAATTGAGCATAGACTCGAGTCGCAAAGCGATCAAAAAGGCGGCCGAGTGGGGCAAGAAGACTCATAGGAAGATGTAGTACTAAATAAAAACACTCCGTCAAGCACAGAGTGTTTGCAGACGAACGGTCAGAACTCGGGTAGTAGTATGGAGAGCGAGAATTGGAGTGTCAAGCAATGGTGCAATTCTTGAATATATCGCCTACCTCTAGTAGAATATATTTAGTCTACAGTCGTGGCTCTTTAGCTCAGTTGGTAGAGCAGAGGCCTGAAGAGCCTTGTGTCACTGGTTCAAGTCCAGTAGGAGCCACCAGGAAAGAATCTCACTATACGTGG
>CAZIOA010000007.1:0-26448 GCA_964540835.1 uncultured Candidatus Saccharibacteria bacterium | reverse complement strand
ATGGCTCTGGACGACCGACCGTGATGATGAACTTTTTCCCGCGATACTCATCTACCGGCTCTGTTTTCGCAGACAGACTTTCGGCAGCCTCGTAGGTGCGTACGATCCTGTTCTTTTCGGTGGGGTGGAAATCCAGTACATCCTGCTTCGTATAGTCAGTAGGTACGATGATACGCGCGGAACGCTCTATGACCGAGTGCAGCAGACGACGAAAGATCGCTTGCTTGAACTTCAGTACCGGCTTGGACATGCCTTCGTTTTCGGTGATACGTATGAGGTTCAGATCGTGTATCGTCGTCACGACATCGCCTCGGTAGAGCAGAGGTTGCTGCGGCATACAGAAATGCACCAGGTCTGGCTTCAGCCGCTTGAGATAGAAGTAGAATCCGATCTGTTCCGCAAACGAATAATTGGCATAATCAGCCACCTTCACGGTGAAGTTCGGTTTGGTGGGCGTCCAGTAGTCCTTGTCCTTTTTACGCACGAGCACCGTGAACTGGTGTGGTGAATTGAGCTGCTCCAGGTGTGTGAGGAGCCGCTCTATATAGCGGCCGGTACTGCTGTTGATGATGCGTGCGTCTATGGCGATATGCATGAGTTTGGTTTACTTTTTCGACTTTGATTTATGATATTCCTCGACGAGGTACAGAGGACGTTGCTTCGTCTCGTTAAATATCCTGCCCACATACTCACCGATGATACCGAGCGACAGAAGTTGCACGCCGCCAAGGAATAATATTGCGGCCATGAGCGACGAGTATCCACTGCCAGTTTCAAAACCAAACAATGGGCGAACGATGAGATAGAAGATATAAACAAACGCGACAAATGATATAACTATCCCGAGTATAGATGCGAACCGTAGCGGCATGGTCGTAAAACTAGTGATACCACTGATAGCGAGGTCAAGTAAGCGGATATAGTTCCATTTCGTTTCGCCAGCGGCACGTGGATCGCGGTCGTAGAGAATTTCCTTTTTGCGATAACCCACCTGGCTAAACAAAGCCTTGGTGTTGCGTTGCGATTCACGAAACTGCTTGAGAGACTCGACGACCCGACGATCTAGTAAACGAAAATCCCCAGTGTCTTCCTGGACAGGTACGCGCGTGACACGCTGGAGTATACGATAGTAGAGCTTGCTGGTTGATTTTTTGAGCCACGACTCACCATTGCGCGAGCGACGCCTTGCATAGATGTCATCATAGCCATCTTCCCAGCACTTGATCATATCAGGGATAAGCTCTGGCGGATCCTGTAGATCAGCATCGATGACGACAAGCGCGTCAGATGACACGTGATCAATACCGGCGATCATGGCGATTTCCTTGCCGAAATTACGCGACAGATTGACATAGGCGACTCGCCCGTCTTCCTTGGCGAAGCCTTTGATCATTTCCAGGGTGTGGTCATGGCTGCCATCATTTACGAACAGAAACTCGAAGTCATACTTGTCGATGGTTTCCGTCAGCTTTGCCAGCCTGTCATACAGGGTAGGAAGCACTTGCTCCTCATTGTAGGCAGGTATCAGTATGGTTATGACCTTTTTCATGCTGTCATAAGTATATCACCTGATACAAAGGGTGGGTGCTGATCTGACTACTTGCGGATGAAAATTTTTCGTAACCTACGAAGACCGGTTTGGTCAGGAGGCATATCCTGCCACAGCATACTTTTTATATACGATGTTGATACATTTTTCGCATGTTGTATGCGGACACGCTGCCACAATGCTCGAGGGGTATGAACAACGCTCATCAACCAACCCTTAAACGCAGACAGCCCGCTGCCCTTTTTGATCGCATTTCCTAGCATCATGATATAGGCGAACCAGAACCGTACGCCGACAGTAAACAGCAGTCCTCGCGGCACATTCTTCAGATACAGCAGAGGAAGGTTCTTGAAAGTCTGATACACCGCAAAACCAGGCATTTTGCTACTCGTAGCTCCCTGTTTGTGGTATGCGATAGCTTTTGGCGCATAGACTACCTTATACCCTGCTAGCTGCGCGCGAAAACTTACATCGACGTCCTCGTAGTAGGCGAAAAACGTTTCGTCGAACAGACCGATTTTCTCCAGCATTTTCAGCGAATACAAACTACTGCCGCCTGTCGCGCCAAATACGAATCCTTCCTCTGGAGCGTCATCGACAGCGTCACCTCGATTGCGTGGGAAGGGTAGCCCCCATTTAGAGTACCAGTCTCCCGTACTGTCGATCGTCTTTCCGTTCTCGTGTAGTAGTAGAGCCGTGGTTATGCCTGATTTGTGCTTTTTCTGCGCAGTTACGAGTGACTTCAGCCATTTCGGATCAGCAACGGCATCGTTATTGAACAGCGCGACGTAGTTATAATTATTCGCCATCGCCCAACGGATACCGGTATTCACGCCACCGGCAAAACCAAGGTTCTTGTCATTGCAGATGACAGTCACCTGGTCGGACTCCAGCGGCCATAGTTTCTCGATCGAGCCGTCATGCGACCCGTTTTCAACCACGACTATATGGAAATCGTCATATGTCTGCTCTTTGAGCGAATCCACGCAAGCAAGAGTGTCCTTCAGACCCTTGTAGTTCAGTACGACGACAGCGATTCTAGTTCTACCCATAATGGTGCTTATATCTTATAATGATTGGAAGCAATATGAAAATTTCCAATATCTTGAGTAGGCGAAACCGCATCCTCTTGCGCGAACTCATCGTCACTGATTTCAAGCTACGATATCAAGGATCTGCACTGGGGTATGCATGGTCACTGCTCAAGCCGCTATTTCTCTTCGCCATTCTCTACACAGTATTCGGCATGTTTCTCAGGATTGGTGGTGATGTACCGCACTTTCCGGTATATCTGCTTCTAGGTATCGTGCTGTGGTCCTTTTTTACCGAGGCAACTAATCAGGGACTCCAGGCAATCGTCAATAACGGCGATCTCATCCGCAAGATCAACTTCCCGAAATACATCATCATATTTTCCAACACTATCTCGGCGCTTATCAACCTAGGATTCAACCTATTGGTCGTACTGTTTTTCGTCCTGATCAGCGGTGTCGATCTGCACTGGCATGTACTTCTACTGCCATTAGTCATCCTGGAACTCTATGTTTTTAGTCTGGCTCTGGCATTCTTCCTATCTGCTGCATATGTGAAGTTCCGCGATATCGGCTACTTGTGGGAGGTGTTGCTGCAAGGTGCCTTCTATGCCACGCCAATCCTCTACCCGATAACTATTGTCACGGGCATAAACGAGTTCGCCGCCAAGGTTCTGATGCTCAACCCCATGGCACAGATCATCCAGGACGCTCGCTATCTGCTCGTCACACCAGAGACGATAACGGTATATGAAATATTCAAGGGCTACTGGTACGCATTTATTCCGTTCGCCATCCTGATCGTGGCGATTGTCGCAGCAAGTATATATTTCAAACGCAACTCTAGTAGATTTGCGGAGGAGGTGTGATGTCTGATACTCAGCCAGCGATCATCGTCAAAGACGTGAAAAAAAGCTTCAGAATACCTCTCGACAAATCGAGCGGTATCAAGGACCGCATAGTTAATTTCTACAAGCGAAAGAAGGGTTATCGTGAATTCAACGCTCTCAAGGGCGTGTCTTTCGAAGTCAAGAAAGGCGAGTTTCTCGGTATCGTAGGTCGCAACGGTAGCGGCAAAAGCACACTTTTGAAGATACTTGCTGGCGTGTATTCGCCGGACTCAGGTGGAGTTGCAATTAACGGATCACTTACGCCGTTTATTGAGCTTGGTGTAGGGTTTAACCCAGAACTCACCGGTCGCGAAAATGTATTTCTGAACGGCGCGCTCCTTGGGTTTAGCAAAAAAGAAATGGAAGCCATGTACGATTCGATCGTAGATTTCGCCGAGTTGCATGACTTCATGGAAGAGCGGTTGAAGAACTATTCTTCTGGTATGCAGGTGCGATTAGCGTTCAGTATTGCTATCCGTGCGGATTCCGACATTCTGCTACTTGATGAGGTCTTAGCAGTTGGCGACGAAGCTTTCCAGAGGAAATGCTATGAATATTTTGCGCAACTAAAACAGGAAAAGAAAACAGTTATATTAGTTACGCATGATATGAACTCTGTTCAACGATTTTGTAACAAAGCGGTGCTTATCGACAGCGGCCAAGTAAAACTTGTCGGAAATACAGGTGATGTAACTAAAAAATACGAAGAACTAAACAAAGAAGCCATTAGTAGACAAAATAGAAAACAAAAGACAAGCGTATTAGATTCTAAAAATTTTAAAGCTGAAGTTGTCACGATTAGTTCAACGAGAGGGAAGGCAGATACATTTTTGCCAGAAGAAACCATACAGATAAAAACAAAACTAATACCGGAAAAGACAATCAAGAATGCATTTTTCGGGATTACTCTACAGAAGTCAGATGGCGAATATGTATATTGGTTGACGACAGAAAGCAAAGAACATGAAATAAAAGAATTTACTGCCGGTAAACCAATAGAAGTTTTACTAGAATTACAAAATATTTTTGGTGAAAATAAATACTTCGTTAACATTGTAGTAAAAGACAATAATCGAACGAAAGACTACTTAGTTTATGATCACGCCGTCAGCTTTAATGTGACAGGACACGGTAGAAATGGATGGATGCTTCATCCGGATTATAAATTAAAAATCACTGAGTCCTGAAAATGAAGAAAAATATCCTTACAGTTGGGGCATATGATAGGGATAATTTTGGCGATATTTTATTCTATATAATCACGCAAAAATATCTACAGAAACACAACATAATACCAGGCGGCATCACTAGTGAAGATATGCGCACCTTTATGGATGAGATAGTACTGCCATACCCTCTTCTTTTAGAAAAAGCAGAGTGGGATATTGTATGGGTTGTTGGCGGTGAAGTTGGTGGAGTCACGAAAACTGACGCCATACGAATGGTAACGAGCGCTGAATTCGACAACGTATACCTTACGGCAGAAAAAGAGATTCGTGAAAAAATAGATGAATTTTATAGCTATAAGCTTGGAGATAAAACTACAGCGTATATTCCAGATCGCGACGAGATTAATAGGAGAAATAAAAATGCAAAACTCATTCTAAATTCAGTCGGTTTAGCAAGTCTAGTCTCGGTACCAAAAGAGGTTCGAGAGCATACGAATGAAACACTAAAAACAGCAAACTACATAAACGTGCGTGACGTTGCGTCAAAAGAATATTGTGAACGATACGGTATCAAGGCGAATATCGCCCCTGATTTAGTGCATACGTTCAAAAAACACTTCGGAATTCCAGAGAAACAACAAGGCACACCTGATGAATATATAACCGTTCAATTTAATGAACTTTCACGAAGAGAAGAAAGTTTGAGTAGTATAGCGACATCGATAGATAGACTGATATCTAGCACGGGTTATGAGGTGCTTTTCTTCGCTGCAGGTATAGCAAACCACCACGATAGCTTCGAATATTATCAGGAGCTACAAAAGTATATGCGCTATAGTGATAAAACACACCTATATTACGAAAGAAATCCTGTCGCCCTCTCTGCTTGTATAGCTAATGCGAAACTATGGCTAGGCAGTTCTTTGCACGGTAGAATATTGGCAGCAACCTATGCAGTGCCACGTGTTAGCCTGCGCAACGAAAAAGTTTCAACATACGCCGCTTATTGGGACGAAGATCAGCCTCATGATGTGACATTCAAAGACGTTGCAGATGCCGCTCAACTTGCTTTGCGTGCAACCTCGTCGTCTCTCAACAAAACGGCATCTAATCTTGAAGCTTTAGCGGAGAAAGAAACTCATAAATTAATCAGGGAACTTGGTATATGAGTAAGGATATGAATTCAAAAGATAGTATTATGCTTGATGCGGCAATCGCTAAATTACAGAACGACAAGGCTATTTTCGAAGAAATCGTAATAAAGTATGAAACGAAAATAAAACAAAGTGATCAGCAGCTTAAAGAACTAAAAAGTATACATGCTGAATATAAAAAAATTATAAACTCAACTTCTTGGAAAATAACCAAACCTCTACGAACCACAAGGCAATGGTTAAGGAAGATTCATAAAAATAAGTAATACAGCTACAAGGTCTATTTCATGAATTAACTTCGTCCACTGCATATGCTGCTTTGCTATAATTGTAGGTACTGAACAAAAGCGTAATTAACTCTATGAGCCGTTGGTAAACGACAAAGAAAGGCAAAGTGGCTTGATTCAATTCATCAGACGACATCCACGACTATTGAAGCTTGCTCAACGAGCCAAGCGAACCATAGTAAATATCAAATCACCCGCACCTGACACCAGTATCCAATACAGTGAATGGATCAAACATGTCGAGCCAAAGATATGGGAGAGCCTGAAAGATCACGGCCGGGGTCCGTTGATCAGTGTCGTAGTGCCCGCCTACAATACGCCCGACAAGTACCTCATACCTCTCGTCAATTCACTGAAAAATCAGACGTATTCCAACTGGCAGTTATGTATAGCAGACGCTTCTACTGATACGGAGCGACAAAAAGCTATTGAAAACATTGCCGCTACGGATTCGCGCATCAGCTATAGCTTCCAGAAAGGCCTGCATATATCCGACAACACGAACAAAGCATTGGAGTTGGTGAAGGGTAGCTATATAGGTCTATTGGATCATGATGATGAGCTGTCTGCTCATGCACTCGAGGAGGTGGCTCGCGTCATAGTTGATGATAGAAGCGTCGATATAATATACAGTGACGAAGATAAGCTGTCAGATGACGGCAGGGTGAGGCAACTGCCGTTTTTCAAGCCTGATTGGTCCCCGGACCTGCTACTTGGAGTGAACTACATAACTCATTTTCTAGTAGTACGAAAAAAACTCATGGACGAAGTTGGGGGATTGCGGAGCAGGTATGATGGAGCTCAGGATTACGATCTGATTTTGCGCATAACAGAAAAGACTAAGAATATAGTCCACATACCAAAGATACTCTATCACTGGCGCCAGGCTGACGGTTCGACTGCAAAGGTGCCGGGTGAAAAGAACTATGCTGACGACGCTGGACAGGCGGCCCTGGGAGACGCCGTGAAGCGACGCAATATCAAGGCCGATGTAGTCGAGATACCGGAGCGACCAACTAATTACCGATTGCGATACAAACTGCCCAAGAAGTTGCCGAAGATATCCATCGTTATTCCGTTCAAGGACAAGCCTGATCTGCTCGATACATGCGTGAACAGCATCATAGACAAATCGACGTATACAAACTACGAAATCATCCTTGTGTCCAACAACAGTGAGCAGCAGAAAACTCACGATTTGGTCAAGAAACTCCAGGCTGATAACAGAGTCGAAGCATACGAATGGAACCACCCTTTCAACTACTCGAAGATCAATAACTTTGGCGTATCGAAAGCAACCGGTGACTATATCGTGCTCCTGAACAATGACACAGAGGTGATAACACCAGAATGGCTAGAGGAAATGGTTGGAGTTGCTCTGCAACCAGGAGTAGGGGCTGTCGGTCCTATGCTGATGTATCCTGACAGCAAGAACGGCATTCAGCATGCCGGAATCGTACTAGGTATGTGTTCGATGGCTGGTCATGTTTTTCGGCACAGGCAGCCACTCGACTGGACTGATTTCGGGATGCCTGCTTGGCCGCGAAATTATCTGGCTGTGACAGCAGCATGTCTACTGGTGTCAAAAAAGAAATACAAAGAAGTTGGCGGTCTGGACGAAACGTTCACTGTGGCAGGAAACGACGTGGCGTTTTGTCTACGTCTCCACGAGGCTGGATACAGGAATATTTACTGGCCTTCTGTACAGCTGTATCATTACGAGAGTGTATCGGTAGGCACATATGATAACGGTATCCAGCTTGATTACGACCATTCCCTGACCTACTACAAACCGTATCACAAGGCCGGAGATCCGTATTTCAATAAAAATCTAGATCTGATGAATGAGCAGGTTGGCATAGGAGGAGCGTCATGAGAAAACATCTGAAAAAAGCCAGTAATATTTACAAGAACCAGGGATTTGTAACACTGCTTGAAAAAAGCATGAGGTTTGGAAAAACCAAAGTGACTGAATCGACACAAAGATTTAGGAGCAAAGAACAGAAAGAGTTATGGGAAGAGTATGGTTTTGTATCAAATCCAATTTTTCAAATAACAGCTGCCGATATAGCCAAAAGCAGACAAGCCACGACCGGTAAACTGCCGAAAACTATTAAGACAGCAAACTGGTTTGTCCCTAATTTTGGTCATCTGAAGTTCGGTGGCATCTACACGATATTTCGTTTTATCGAAAAAATGTCCGTAGAGGGAGTTACGAACAGGGTAATTATCTACGACAATCCATCATTTGACGTCGCAGGGCTCAAGGAGCAGATTAGCGAGAATTTTCCTAATCTAAAAGACTACGAAATTATAATTTTTGATCACGCGAGAGACGACGTAAACAACTTGCCTGAATCGGACATAGCGATATGCTCTTTCTGGGTGTCAGCGTATCTGCTGCTCAAGTTCAATAAAACAAAACGCAAATACTACTTCATACAAGATTACGAACCATTGTTTTACCCTGGTGGATCGACGTTCGCCTTGGCAGAATCAACCTATCGTTTCGGGTTCCGTGGCTTGGTGAACACACCAGGTCTTTTGGCTGCCGTAAATCAGCGACATGGTATGGAGGGTATCAGTTTCATACCAGCAGTCGATCAATCTCTGTACTATCCTGATCAGAAAAAAGACAACGAACGAACGAAAATATTTTTCTATGCTCGTCCCAAGAACCCACGCAATGCGTTCAATCTAGGAATAGTCATAATTCAGCAGCTGATAGAGAAGTATGGCGACAAGATTGAAATCGTTACCGCTGGTGCAGAGTGGAACGAAGCCCACTATGGCCTAAAAGGGAAGATTACGAACCTGGGACTACTGAAGTCACTCGATGAAGTTGCTGCACTATATAGGTCGTGTGATATAGGCTTCTGCTATATGCTTTCGAAGCACCCATCGTATCAGCCGTTTGAGTTTATGGCGTCTGGTATGGCGACTGTGACAAACAACAACGAAGATAATCTATGGCTTCTGAAAGACGGGCAAAACTGTCTATTGAGTGAACCGTCACCAGCTGCGGTCGCAGAAAAAATTTCCATGCTTGTCGATGATAAGAAGTTGCGACAAACCATAGCAAAGAACGGACTAGAATCACTCGGCTATACATGGCAGCAGCAGACAGACATGATCTGGAAGGACATCAAAAACTACTAGACACACCCAATATCCTAGACAGGATCACCGAGGGCAAATAACTCGAGTGTGTTCGTGTCGACAGAAGTCAGATGTGAGGAGCGACCCCCGAGCTCATAATATTTCTGCATAGAGGTGATATGGTGGAGTGCGCCACCATCGCCGTAGTACATGCGTCCATTGTCGGAATTGCGCCAGAACTTAGTTGCGCCTACTACCTTCGCTCGTTCCGTAAGTTCTTTTGCGATAGGTTTTGCGGTGGCGGTGGAGAGACCGTAGTTGGTCACTTCTGTCGGTGACAAGCTGATTAACCTATTAGAGTAAGGTATGACGATACCGCCACCAGGCACCTTGCCGATACTGAGCACTCCAACCTTCTGATAGTCGTCAAGACCAGCGGCTGGGTAGATTTTGAGCTTAGCTGTGTCAAACTTGTATGCATTGAGCACGGCCATAGATGCGATATGTAGCAGTGATCCTTCGCTGAATACATATATAGCCGGATCACCCTTGACCTTCAGCATACGGCCGTTCGCGAAGGCGAAAGGACCTGACTCTATGCTATCTGCCAGAGCTTTATTGAGGTTAGTGGTGTTGGAGCGACTAATCTTCAGGTCGCGATAGTTAGACATACCTGCGACATATCTTTTTTCACCGAGATCTGGCATGAGTTTGTACACATGTATACCAGAGCGCATAAACTGAGTTAGGCGTTTGGTAGTCAATTTGCTGGCGAGTTTGTCTAGGTGCTGTACGTACGTGGCTGTCGGCCATAGATTTTCCTGAGATGCCGTCAGTGCGTATTTATTGCCCTTATCTATGATATATTTCTGTCCACTGTCTCCTTGGTACCAGTAGCCCAACGTTCCCTCCACTGCTACGTCAGCAGTAGTGTTGTAGGTGGATTTCGGAGCACTTATAGGCTTCGCAGCGCTAAGTTTCCATGCATTGTATACATCCATACTGGAGACAGAGTAATAATTAGTTCCATTGAAATAATAGATAGTGCTTTTGGGGCTGAACTTTATAACACCGGGAGTCGTGAGGATCAGTTCGCCTAGAGGATGATCAGCGTTGCTCGAGTGTACAGAAATTGCCTGTGAGGTGCTATATCCTTCATCCTCCAAACTGTCGCGATTGGCAAAAGGCTTCTTCGCTCCATTCACTAACTTATAATAGTCACCCTTGTAGGACATGACATCCGTCAAATTACCCCCGCTCTTGAGGAAGCTTGAAACGAATGTATCTCCCAGAGTTTGAGTCACGTCGCCATCGAAACATGCAAGCGCCCATGCGGTACACAATGAGGCATTAGGGATGTAGTGCTTCTTACCTTTGTTTACGAGATAAACATTGCCGCTAGAGTTACGAATGGTGTTGTGCAGGGTGCCGCCGTCGGTGAGGTTTTGGATGGTTGTATCTGAAGCGGCAATCGTACCGTAGCTGTCTAGTCCAAAGTTATTCATGGTGGCTGGCGATGGGATATAGAATCGAGTTTCACCTCCACTGTTGTTGGTGGTGACCAAAAATATCTTACCCGTAGACGACTGTCTATATAGTTTTGCGCCGATTGGCTGAGGGAAGCGGGTACTGCCAAACCAGTCCGTGAAGTAGAGGTAGAAGTTACGGTTGCCATATGCCCCACACGGTGCAGTACCGTAACCAGCATTTAATGCTGCTTGGTTCGGCTGATAAGGGGTGTAGTTATAAAGAGCCTGTGTGGCGCGATTCTGGATATAGACCGTGCTGCCGCCGCATGATGCATTTGGGCTGTACTGGATGTAGTTGTTTCCTAGCTCATATGGCGTGTACCAGGTGGGTGAGTCGTTGAGTATGGCGCGGAACATGCGCGCAGCCCAACGAACCTGATTGGTAAAACCATAATATTCGGATTCACACGCAGAAGTATCGCCGCAAGCGTATCCAGTGGCAGATCGGTACTGTAGATTTAGCGGCCATGTATCGGTGACGAGCCCCTGCTCCTTCTGTAGTAGTACGATCAGCACTTTCGGGCTGATGGTGAACTCTTGTGCTGCGTCATAGATGATTCGTGCCGCTGATTTGCCGCCCTGAGAGTAGTTTCGTAGACAGGTGAATTTCGTCTGGTTGTATTTGGCCTTACCCCATTCCCAGCGCTGTATCACGCCGTTGCCATTGTAGTCTGGTACGCCCGCTGAGCTGAAGCCTCCGTCGAGTTTCTGGGTACCATTCGTGTCGCAGTTAGGAACTTTGCTATTGAGGAAATTTTGTATTTCTGCGGCTGACATGGAGTTGGCATCCACCATGACGGCATCGTCGATTATCTGACCCGCTTTGAATCCAGCGATACTTGCCCCGGCGCTCGACGACAGTAGTAGGGAGCCGCCGAAAACAGCGAAGAGGAATACGGAAGGGAGCAGTAGTTTCTTCATGAGTTTCATTCCTGTATCTCCACGTTCGTCGTAGCGCGAGCAGCCTCTTTGTTTATAGATACGCTCAGGTCGACCTGCCATGTCCCAGGCGACAGTTCAGATAGGGGGATATCGAATCCCTTGCAGGTGCTCATCTGTGGGAGTGATTGCGTGCCGGAAGACTTTCGTACCACTTTGTCCCCTTTACGTAGAGTCAGTTCACATGAGCCGCTACCGAAGATGCCGTTTATGGCACTTCGAACCTGTAGTTTGTCGGAGTTTATAGACGCGGACGTAATTTTAACTGTGAACGAGACCTCGCCATTACTAGCGTCTGTTTTTTGGTCATTCGCCACGGCTCGTTGCTTTGCATTGAGACCGGCATCTACCTGCTCTTGTGAAGGAGTGCTGTAGTCTATCCCTTCGTCACTCGTGTTCTTGATATAGGTTGAGTATACGAAGTACGAGGCGCCAGCCACGACAAGCACCAGCACGAGTAGCGGGACTAGTGTGTAGAGTATCTTTCGTTTTGATCGCGATCTGTTTATTTTCATAAGGATTTCTATACCAACTATAATATCTATCCCGCAAAACCACAAGCAAGTAGTGTGGTAGAATATACCTTAAATGGCAAAGCGACTACAGAAGCAGAATCTATATGAAACCCTCGTGAAATTTCTAGGAAGCAGGAAGTTTCTGTGGATTGTAGTCGGACTGTTTGTGCTGCAGTCTCTATGGATTGCACTTAGTTTCCGGTACCCAATGGTATATGACGAGACTTTTCATTTTCCGGTCATAGAGATATTTAGCAACCACTGGAGCCCTTTAATATTCAACCAACCTCAATCATACGATACGTTCGGTAACTTATTGCATACGAACTCGCCACTATATCACTATCTGATGAGTTTTCCATATCGGTTCTTTAGTATGTTCACGGATAATTCCAATATGCAAATAGTACTACTACGTATGCTTAATATCGCTATGGCAGCGGGTGGTCTGGTAGTGTTCGCAAGGGTGTTTCGAGAGATCGATATCAAACAAAGTCATATAAACGTAGGCTTGCTTGCATTTACGATGTTGCCGATCGTACCTTTTGTGGCGGCACATATAAACTATGACAACATGCTATTTCTACTAACCGCAACATATCTACTGTTTGCCGTCAGGGTAGTCAGAGCGAAAGCCATTAACTGGAGCGATTATGCGGGGCTTATGGTTTTTGGCCTTTTTGCTTCGCTTGCAAAATATACCTTTCTGCCACTGTTTGCAGTCGGTACGGTATATCTAAGTATTCTACTTTGGCGTCGGCATGGAAAGCAGTTTTTCCCTAAACTAGGACGCTCTATCAAGAAGGCGAATCGACGACACCTAGCACTAGTAGTCACGGCGCTGATCATATTGGGAGGTGTATTTTCTGCTACGTATCTACGTAGTGTGATTGTATATGGCTCACCTTTGCCAAAGTGTCAGGCGACCATGTCCAAGGAGCGCTGTCTCACTGGGCGCAGTGGCTATTTAATCAAAAGAGCTAAAGATGCAAGGGTAACTAAAAACGAGAGGCCATTACTGTCACTGGAGATGTACGGTGAGCGGTGGTTCAATAATATGTGGCACGGCTCCGTTCTTGCCGCTGCAAATACGGCACCAGAAAACAAAATGGTGCTAGCGAAACCGATGCCCATAATTTCATCGTTCGTATTTTTTGGGTTTATTATTGGTGCTGGACTGCTGTTATATGCATGGAGGTCGTTACCTAAAAATCCTGGCTGGTACTTTTTATTGGCCATGACCGCTACTGTGTTTATTTCGGTATTTCTATTTAATTATAAAAGCCACATAGAAACACACGCATTCCATGCCAATCAGACAAGATATATATTGAGCATGATTCCTGTTCTAGTGGTTATGTTTGCTGTTGCTACGGCTTTTGTGCTACGAAAGTTCAAATGGATAAAAATAACGGTGCTTGCTGTGATTGCACTGACAATAATACAGGGCGGCGGTGTAATAACTTATATCTTGCGTAGCGAACCTTCGTGGTACTGGCAGAATCCAATAGTTATCAATCCCAATAATACTGTGAAAGATGCTATACAGCCTATCATATATGAGGGCAAACATCATTAGTGTTCGGCAATAGTGTAAAGATTTTCTAACAGGACATAATGAGCGAGCGCACAAAAGTACTATTTATAACACGCACGTTTCCACCCTCGACAGGTGGTATGGAAACCGTGTCGTATGAACTGCACAGAAACCTGAAGAAGGGCAATGATGTAACTCTCGTGAAATGGGGCGGTTCCAAGAAAGGGCTGCCGATTGCCCTGCCATATATCTTCGTCAGAGCGAGCATCGCTACGGTATTCAAACGACCGGATGTCGTGTATCTCGCGGACGGTGTACTGTCTCCGTTTGGATTATGGTTCAGATATGTGCTGAGGATTCCTGTATGTATGACGGTTCATGGGCTGGATGCTACTTTCGACAATTCGTTTTACCAAACCATCTTCCGCGTGTGCGCCAAACGAATCAATCGTATAGTTTGCGTTAGCAGGGCAACACAGGATGAGGTACTTGCGCGCGGTGTGAAGAAGAGTCAGACGGTAGTGATACCGAACGGTATCAATGACGAGTTCCACATAGCGAAACGAAAAGACCTACGACAAATGCTGTCGCAAAGATTTGATATCGATTTGGATGGAAAGCAGATTCTACTCAGTCATGGCCGTCTAGTGAGGCGAAAGGGTGTGCAGTGGTTCGCAAAAAACGTCATACCGAAGCTCACGAAAGACTTCCCGAATGTACTCTATCTCGTCAGCGGAGATGGTCCGTATAGAAGCCATATAGAAACAACAATCAGCAAGGACGAACTAAACAAACACGTGAAGCTGCTGGGTCGTACGTCTGATGAAGAACTGCGCGCGCTGTACAACTCGGCAGATATATTTGTCATGCCGAATATCAAGGTTCCGGGAGACATGGAAGGATTCGGAGTGGTGCTGGTAGAGGCTGCATCGGCAGGGTTGCCAGTGATAGCTGCGGATATGGAAGGCATGAAAGACGCTATCATAGATGGTCGGAACGGCACACTGGTAGAGCCGGAAAACACAGACGCATACGTACAGGCACTCTCTGGTCTACTCAGCAGCAACAAGAGGCATCATCTGGGCGAAAAAGCCAGGGAATACACCCTACAGACGTTTACATGGCCAAAGGTCGCTAGGCAATATGAAAAAATATTTGTTATATTAGAAAAATGAGAAAAGCGCCCAATTTTTTCATAATAGGTGAGCCTCGGAGTGGTACAACCAGCCTACATGATCTATTGGCGCAACATCCTGACATATTCATGTCGCACATCAAAGAGCCGCACTGCTTTTCATCACTAGACTTTCCATCACCTGAAGATGAGATTTTGAATATAACGCGTGACCACTCTCAATATAAAGAACTATTCGCAAACGCACATGGGTATAAAATCCGTGGTGAATCCAGCACATACTACCTTGCTGATCCCGAATCGCCTAAATTGCTACGCAAGCAAGTGCCACAGGCTAAATTAGTAGCAGTTCTACGCGATCCTATCGAGCGAGCATACTCTCACTATCTTCTATATAACCGTCGTGGTGCACAAGAGAAATCGTTCCTAGAGACAGTGCAGGAAAATATAGACAACCCTGCAGATCAACAGACGCTGGTGTACCATATAGTAGAACTGGGGAAATACCACGAGCACATAAGTCGATATCTACAATGTTTTTCGAAAGAGCAACTGCACGTAGTGCTGCTAGATGACCTGATGAAAAAACCAAAAACTACATTGAAGCAAATCTTTGCATTTCTAGGTGTGGACGAATCACCCGCCAAAGAAATAGAACTAGGTGAGGCCCACAATTCTTATGCGCAGCCTCGTAATCCTCTATTAGGGAAGCTTATGTCCAACAAAGAGCTTACGAATATAGGGCTGAAAACAATACCTCGTCCGCTGCTACGAAAGTTACGTAATGACGTGTTGCTCAAGAAAACCAAAAAACCGCCACTCGACCCTATGGCAAAAAAGCTATTGCAGCAAACATACGAACCAGAAGTCAGTCGATTGGAGAAGCTGCTCGACAGAGATTTAGGTGTTTTGCGCAAAAGCTGGGATATGTAAATCTCTAACGAACCGATTTTTTTAGTAGACTACATCGATACGCTATTTCGCCACTGGTCTTCATCGCCGTATCCATATGTCTCTATAGTGTCACTCAAGATATCTTTGACATCTTTGCGTGTTTGATTTGGCCAGTGCTGCCAGTTTTGAATGGATCGGTCCTTTGACTTGTTTTTTGATACCTTTGTCTTGCGTATTTTGGTCGCGTAGCTTGCGGGCAGGTCGAGGAGCTTCAGAAGTTTTTTGAACTCGCGGCCATTATCGTCGAAGAGGTCCTCGAACTTGAACAGGTGATAGTTCATGTGCGTTTTGCCGTACTCGGAAAGTTTGTCGTTTTTGACCTTCCAGTTTCCTGCCGCTCTGTAATAATTCGGAAGCTGCCATTGCTGTTTACCAGGCGGCGTATAGTGCCAGAAAGGCATGAATTTGTTCAGGATGTTTTTGAATCCCTTGGTATTGCCATGGTTGAGGGCTGACGTGATGTGTTCGCGCGGGTCCCTGACGATATGGATGACGAGCGGGTCGTCAAAGACTTCGTCTAGTACATCGACGAACCCGACAATGTACGGGTTTGATTCGATGTAGAGTTTGGTGTGTACGTCCCGAAGTGATTTCTTGCGTTTTTTGTACAGCACGGCACTCATATAGTCGTCGGAAACCAAACCGCGAAGGTATGCCGATGACCACATGCGCAGGATGCGTGATGGTTTGGGTTCGTGTACGGCGGTGACGTCGTCGAATTCATTGAAAAAGTTGGCCAAAAACGTCGTACCAGTTCGTCCGGAAGACAGGATAAACACCGGCCGCGTGCCCTGGTGCGAAAGCTTCTCATGCTTAGGGACAAAGATCGGCGTTATTAGTTTTAGAAACAACGGCGCTCGTCTGTCGGTTTGTTTTTTCGTCCTCACCATATATCTATATAATCATAGCACGAACGGCTGATCACACGTCGCCATCGGCAAGGTCTTGTTCGGTTGATTTGCGTTTTTTGAAACTACCGAGCTGGAATAGTGAAGTATTGAGTAGTTTGGGTCCGTAGTAGCTGGCCAGCACCGCGGTGGTGCCGAATACGATTAGCCGCTGCAGTACGGCAACGACCAATGTTTGAGCGACAGGAACACCGACGATTTGCGCGGCGACCACCATGAGGCCTTCTTTGATGCCGAGATTGCCGGGCGTGATAGAGAAAAACCGCGCCCAGTTACTGATGGTAGTGATGAATACAGCGGCAAAGATACTGATCTCGAACCCGAGCACCTGGTAGAGGAAATACGTCAACAACGAAAAGGTGGCGATGTTCACCAGTACCCAAGCGGACATTTTGAAAAACGCTGGCTTGTGCGCGCGGATGGTCGTGAAACCTTTCAGCGCGGTAGCGAGCGATTCTACTACTTTGCTGTGACGTTTGCGCAGACGATTGTCAAGTAACCTCTGGAGCCAGCCAAATGGCAGCATGAGTAGCGCGACGAGAAACGCAGTGGAGATGCCGAACAGAACGGCCAACCTGGACCCCTCCTCGTCGAGCGAGCTGCTGAGTAGTACGAAGGCGAGTAGGATCACGACGGCAGAAATGAGAAATAGTACCAGGGTGCAGGCGACGAAGCTGGAGATAAAGTCCGCGTATTTGAACCGATAGGTCTTTTTCAGATAGGCTGCACGGACGGCTGCTCCCAGATAACCGGGCGCGATGAAGTTGCAGAAACGGTTCAGGCTGGACAGACCGAGTATCTCGCGACGGCTGAGATGTACACCGAGAGGTTCGAGTGCCGTGTCCATGAGAGAGCCGACACTATAGATATTTGCCGCTGCCAGCAATGCCGCAGGAAGCAGTAGCCATGGCGAAACGAACTCGAGCTGACTGAACTCGTGCCAGTTGACTATCACATACCATGCGATAAACCCGAGAAAGGCAAACGCGAATACGAGTTTCAGGACAAATATCAGTAGTTTTTTCTTCATATACTTGCCTATCAGTTTACCATGCACGTCATCTGATACATATGGTAATATGGGAGAAGTATAAAGCTGCGAGAAAAGGGGTAACATGTCTGATACCAGCACTCCTCACGGAGGGAAACTAGTAAATCTTTTGGTGGGTCAAAAAAGGGCTGAAGAGCTGAAAAAGCAGAGCGCGAAATACAAGGACTGGAATCTGACGCCGCGCCAGATCTGTGACGTCGAGCTGCTGGTCAACGGTGGCTTCTCGCCACTAGAGGGCTTCATGAACAAGGCAGATTACGAGGGCGTGTGCAAGGACATGAGACTCGCTGACGGTACGCTATGGCCTATGCCTATCACGCTTGATGTCGATAAGGAGTTCGCGAAAAGCCTGAAGACTGGCGAAAAGATCGCCCTACGTGATCGAGAGGGCGTGATACTCGCGCTACTGACTGTGGGTGACGTATGGAAGCCAAACAAGTCCCTGGAAGCAGAGCAGGTATTTGGCAAGGACGACAAAGCGCATCCGACCGTGACGTACCTCCATGATATGGCTGGCGAGTACTATGTCGGCGGCAAGTTGGAGGGTCTGGAGTTGCCTAGCTACTATGATTTCGTCGACCTCCGCCTCACGCCTCAAGAGTTACGCGATCATTTCAAAAAGATGGGCTGGACGAAGGTCGTGGCATTCCAAACTCGCAACCCCATGCACCGCAACCACGCCGAGGCGTTGCTGCGCGCTGCAAAGGAATCTGAAGCAGCTGTGCTGATTCATCCATCTGTCGGCATGACGAAGCCAGGCGATGTCGATCACTACACCCGTGTACGCGTGTACAAAGAAGTCATCAATCGCTTCCCTGCGTCCACTGCTATGATTTCTCTGCTGCCGCTCGCGATGCGCATGGGTGGTCCACGCGAAGCCGTATGGCATGCGATCATCCGTAAAAATTACGGCGTGACGCATTTCGTCGTGGGACGTGACCACGCTGGTCCGGGTAAGGACTCAGAGGGAAATAATTTCTACGATCCACTGGCAGCTATGGCTCTTGCTCGCAAGCATGCTGATGAAATCGGCATAGAAATCATGGAAGCAGGATTCCTGTCGTACGTGAAGGAACTGGACAAGTACCTGGAATCAAAGGAAGTGCCAGAGGGTATGGAAGTGATGAATATCTCCGGCACCGAACTGCGCGCTCGATTGGCAGAGGGTCGTGAATTGCCAGAATGGTTCACCTATCCAGAAGTTGCGGCCGAGTTGCGACGCACGTACAAGCCGCGACATCAGCAAGGATTCACTGTGTTCTTCACTGGCCTGTCTGGCTCTGGCAAATCAACTATCGCGAACGCTCTCATGGTGAAGATGATGGAGCAGGGCGGCCGAACGGTATCGATGCTGGACGGCGACGTGGTGCGCAAGCATCTGTCGAGCGAACTGGGATTCTCCAAGGAACATCGTGACCTGAACGTCACGCGCATCGGATATGTCGCATCCGAAATATCCAAGCACGGCGGCATAGCTATCTGCGCGCCTATAGCGCCATACGATGCCGTACGCAAAAAAGTACGCAACATGGTGAAGGAAAACGGCGGGGCATTCATCCTCGTGCATATCGCGACGCCACTGGAAGTATGTGAGGAGCGTGATCGAAAGGGTCTGTATGCTGCGGCGCGCGCAGGCAAGATCAAGGAGTTCACGGGCATCTCAGATCCATACGAAGAGCCTGCAGACGCAGACGTGACGATACAGACGACCGAGAATACACCGGAGGAAGCGGCCAATCAGATACTGCTTCACCTGGAAAAAGAAGGCTTGCTGAAGTAGCCTATGGCATCTGATACAGCCACGTTGCTAAACGAAGTTATCGCCATAGCACGCCGAGCGGGCGACGCGATCATGGAAGTGTATGAATCGGATGATTTTGGTGTCGAGACGAAGCATGACGAGGGGTTCGACTCACCTCTCACGCGAGCAGACAAGGCGGCACACAATATCATTGTCGAAGAACTGCGCAAAATCAGCGACTACGACATCGTGTCCGAGGAAGGCGACAGCCACGTGCCGAGCACGGATACGTACTGGCTTGTCGATCCGCTGGATGGCACGAAAGAGTTCGTCAAACGAAACGGCGAGTTTACGGTCAACATAGCTCTCGTGAAGGACAAGCGCCCGGTGCTTGGTGTCGTGTATGCTCCTGTTTTGGATACATTTTACTGTGGTGATGTCGCCAAAAAAGAGGCGTACAAAATCATAAAAGGCGAACAGATCGCGATAAAAGCCAATCCAGCCGCAAGTATCCCTAAAATAGTTGTCAGCCGGTCACACAAAGACGAGCGAACGCAGAAATTACTGGATGCAATTGGTGAGCACGAGGAAGTACCCATGGGATCTTCACTCAAAATGTGTCTAGTTGCCGAAGGAGCCGCATCGCTCTATCCACGTCTAGGACCGACGTATTTATGGGACACGGCAGCTTCTGATGCCGTAGTGACGACAGCTGGTGGGAGCGTCGTTGGCTTGGATGGCAAGTCGCTAGTGTATGATCCAGCCAGTGAAATCTTAAACCCATACTTTGTAGTGGAGAGCTCCGACAAGAAAGTAAATTGGCGGGAGTATCTATAGTGGCGTCACGCGTACGACATCTGACGAAGGCTGTTACGTGGCGTATCATCGGCACGGCGGACACGACCATACTCGGATGGATATTTACTGGCAATCCGCTCACAGGTCTGCATATCGGTATAACTGAAGTTATTACCAAAACAGGGCTGTACTACCTGCATGAGCGTATATGGTTCGGCGTGAACCGGCGACGTGTCAAATGGCTGATGCACAGTCGTCTGCGTCATCTCGTGAAAACATTTACCTGGCGCTTCTTCGGCACGCTCGATACCGTGATCCTGTCGACGATCATCTCGGGAAGTGCGACGACCGGTCTGAAGATTGGCGCAACCGAGCTGGTTACCAAGATGGTGCTGTATTACCTGCACGAACGCGTATGGCATCGCTCACGGTTCGGTCTGGAGAAGAAAGAACAGGACACGGAGAAGCTGGACAGGAATCCACTGAAAAAGATTTTCAAACGCGGCGCGTACGACTACGACTGATCAGCAGAATCTCGTGCCGAACTATAAATTCTCAGACATGTGATCGACGAGAGAGCGGAACACGGTTTGCTTGTCTTTGTCGCCGTTTACGACCGTCAGATCTTCCTTTTTGGCGAGCAGATCGTAGAGGGTTTTTTTCGACTCCAGGTACGAGAGTCCTTGCTCTGGAGCTTCGTCCCTGCGCATGATCAGTTTGGGCGAGGCTTTCAGATAGAACGAATGATCGGGTTTGCGTATAGGCGCTCGCATAAACGATTCGCGATTACTCAGGAAGGCGATGTTGACGATGCCATCATAGAAGTAGCGATCAGATATGAGGATATCGTAACCTTTGCTATCGAGCTGACGAACCAGTCGGCGGAATCGTACGATATCGATGAGCAGGAAGATTTTTCGCAGAACTATACTAAACCAGCTCGCGGTGACGACGGCCTTTTCGGCACCTGATTTCGAGGCTTTTTTGCCCCGGAGTTTACGGACGGCATTGGTGATGCTTTGAGCTATAGAGAACTGTACGGCATGAAAGTAATACACCTTTTTGCCTTCGTTTCCCCATGATTCAGTCAGGAGGCGAACCTGAGTTGATTTGCCGCTTCCATCAAGCCCCGATATGCTGATGATTTCAATCATATTTGTCCTCGTTTTTTAGCAGTTCACCGTATGCCTTCTCATATCTATGTGCCACGTCTCTGATGTCGAACCATTTCTCCGTGAATGCGCGCGCACTGCTACCAATAGACTTGCGCGACTCAGGGTTCTCATACATGTCCACGAGAGACTGGACGAACGCTTTCCTGTCGCCTGCTTTGACGACGATGCTGTTGCGGCTTGAGGTAAGTTCACGAAGCACATCCAGATCGGAGACGACTGTCGGTTTGGCGCAGGCCATTGCTTCGACCACTGCGAGCGGCACGTCAAATTTGCCCTGCATGGTCGTGACAGGGAATACGACTACGTCGCTCAGGTTGTAGAGAGAGGGCATGTCGGTGATCGTGTCGGTGTATAGGACATGTTCGGTCAGTCTCTTTGACGCGATCGTTTTCATGACTTCACTTTTCTTTTTCGCGTCGGCGTCGTTTTTGATACGGCAACCGAAAACGAATTTGACATTCGGTATAGCGGCCTGAATCTCGGAGAGGCTCTGCACTATCAGATCGGTCGCGCCGAGCCGTACGTACTCACCTGGATAGAGGATGACGAAGTCGGACTTTTTGATACCGAGTTGTTTCGCCATGCTGAGGTTTTTTCTGCGAGGTTTGTATTGGTCCAGGTCGATACCCGGATATATTTTCTTCACGTTTTTCAGCCCGATTGAAATGAGCCTCTTCCTGCTGAAGTCCGAATAGGTCACGATGAGATCGGCGAATAACATCTGACGCAGCTGCCTGTCCGTGTAGCTTCTGCTATTGAGGCTGGCGATCGTCTGCACTGATTTGGTTCTTTTGCTGCGAAGCACCAAGCGAAACATCGTAGAGTTGAGCTTTGTCGGCGTGAAGAGGTAATGCACGATATCGAACCGGTTCCTGTGGAAGAATAGTTTTAGCAGCTGGAGCCTCTGTCGTTTCGTCAGGTGGGGCTGTGTATAGATAGGAAGAGTCTTTATAGGGCTTTGGAAGAATGATTCGCTGCCGTCGGTCAGGACCGTCACTTCGCTGGACTTGGCACCGAGAGCGAGATCACGCGCGAAATTTTTGGATGCTTCGTCCCACGGCGTGACAAGCGGACGCGATACGAGTAGTACCTTCCTCATGATTTATCCCCTCGGGTCTGGTACCGTGCGACGATAGCGCGTCGAACATCCGCCAGAACATCATCCAGTGGTTGCTCGGCATCGATGACTATTGTTTCTGGGTGTCGAGAAAATACCTTGTCGTAAGCATCGACGTCGGCCTCTAGTCGCTGGATGTCTCGCTCGTGTTTCCTGTCGTATGCGGCTTTCGGTGAAAGCTTGAGATAGAATGATATGTTCGGACGAGCAGGTACCCAGGCGATGAATGCGGTCAACAGGCGATTCAAGAACTTGTTTCTGACCAGCTTGCCGGTGGATTCGTCGAGGTTCTGATCATAGAAGTACCGATCACACAGTACCATCTGACCACGGTATTTCGCGATTAGGGCAGGTATGACGCGGAGTTTCCTATCGAGTAGCGAAAGTCCCATGACGAGGAGACCTATCACGGATGATTTCTTGCCTTTGTATCTGCGGACAGCACCTTCCAAACCGGGTATCCAGAAGTTTCTGTTGCCGAAATACATGACTTTTACACCCTGGGTTCGCTTGAGGAATTTCGACTGGCTCAGGTCATGGATGACAGTCGACTTGCCTGATCCGTCGATGCCCGTGAAAGTTACAATCAGTCCTCTGCTGATGATACGGAAACGGCCACGCATGAACACGAAGCGTCGGATGTAGATCGCGTAGAGTCGGAGCGTTTCCTTCAGCGAGAAGCGAAAACCTAGCTCGGATATGTCTTTGCTACGCGTAAGCACGGAAGTGAGTAGCTGAGGAGTGGACTTCCGGGTCAGGCTGGCTTTGTTTTTCTCGAACTGGCGTATCCAGGACATGTCGGCGCGTACGGGGACGTCCTTGCCGGGTTTCGGCGCAGGGAGAGAGTCGTAGATGAAATACAGGGGCAACAGCGAACGCTTTTTGTAAGCGACTGGCTGTATATGGAGATGCAACATCACATATTTGCCCGTAGGCATGTCCCATCCCACGAACATGAAAGCCGGAGTGTTCGGAGAAGACCATTTGACTCGGTGAAAGCCTACCGAAAGCGCGCATGCGATGATGTTATCCGCATTCTCGGGACTCATCCATAGATCGATATCACCGCGTTCGCTCGTCAGGTCTTCCTGAAGGTGACTGATACCTTTGAACACGGCATAGGAAAGAGACTGTTTTTTCAGTTCGGCGAACAGCTCTTTGTAAATATCTAGCATGACGAGTTAGTTTTCAGAGGGTTTCGTGCTGCTGCTTGCAATACCGATACCCTGATAGACAATGCCCTTATCTACGAATTCTTCTACGCGTGTACGGAATATGTTTCGACCATCGATGACGACTCGTACGCCCGCTTCGCGCAGCTTGTCTGCGGACAGGTTCTTGAACTCGTCATGGCCTGTAGCGAGTACGATAGCGGTCGCGCCGTTGAGTGCGTCGTCCAGAGTGGTGACGGTTGAATTTTCTAAAATATACGGATCGTATACGGTGAGCTCTGCCTCGGCATCGGTGAGTAGGCTTCGTATGACAGTCGCTGGACTTTCGCGATCATCGCCGACGTTTGATTTGTATGACAGACCGAGCAAGGCTACCTTCGTACCCTTTAGTGGCAGTTCGATGTCATTGAGAGCTTCGGTTAGCAGGTCGACGGTGAACTGCGGCATGCCTTCGTTGATGTTGCGTGCCAGTCGCAGGAAGTCGTGTTCGAAACCATACCCATGTGCGTACTCGATCAGATAGTACGGATCCACCGGTATACAGTGTCCGCCAACGCCAGCGCCAGGACGATGCGGCATGAAGGCGAATGGCTTGGTAGCGGCACCGTCGATCACGTTTTCCAGGTTGATGCCTAGTTTGTGAAACGACATCGCGAGCTCGTTGACGAAAGCGATATTGATATCTCGGAATGAGTTTTCGACTACCTTGACCGCCTCGGCTTCCTTGAGCGATCCCATCGGCTTGATCTCAGCGTCCACGAGGCTTTCGTACAACTCGGTAGCAGCTTCGAGCTCTACCTTGCTGTTCGCACCGACGACGCGGTTGATGTTGCTCACGTTCCACTTCTTGTCACCAGGATTTATACGCTCAGGACAGTGGGCGAGATAGACGTCTTTGCCTACCTTTTTGCCGGACTTCTCCTCGAGTAGTGGGAGAACGATTTCGTCACAAACGCCTGGGTTGATCGTCGATTCGATGACGACAAGCGTGCCGTCCTGGATGTGTGGAGCGATCGCTGACACAGCACCTTTGACCGGACCGAGATCAGGCTGTTTGTCCTTGCTGACAGGAGTCGGTACGCATATAATCACCGCGTCTGCTTGTGAAACAAGCGATGCGTCGTCGCTAAACTCTGCCGTGGTCGAGCGAATCTGCTCATCGCTGACATCGTCGATGTATGATTTCTTCTCTGAGAGCGCCTTCATCTTGCGCGGATCGATATCTACGCCAATGACACGGTAATTTTTGTTTGCGGCAAGTAGGGCAAGGGGTAGGCCGACGTATCCAAGGCCAACCACGACGATAGTTTTAACTGATGACATCTAATTTACCTTATAATTATTAATTGCTATGATATAGAAAACATATCAGAGAGACAAAGTGTTGATAACACCGTCTATTATATAGAAAACCTATAGATTAGGAAACGAGGAATCAAATGAAACTTGCCGTCGTGTCAATTTGTAAGAACGAGTCCAAAACCATCGAGGAGCTCGTGAAACGTATCCCGAGAAAAATAAAGGGATTCGACTCTGTAGACATCATCGTGATCAACGACGGTAGCACCGACAATACGGCTGAGTTGGCACGAAAAGCTGGCGCGAGAGTTTACGGTGACGACCACTCGAAAGGTCTGGCGTTTCGCTTCCGTGAGGCAGTGAGCATAGTCCTGGAAGATGGCGTGGATGCCATGGTGAATATCGACGGTGATCTGCAGTTTTCGCCAGAAGATATCCCTATGATGGTCGCGCCGATCGTTGCTGACGAGGCAGACTTCGTCGCGGCTGATCGATTCACCAATCCAGAGACTGGCAAGAGGATCAAGCCGAAGAACATGCCATTCGTGAAGTATCACGGCAACAAGGTAGGTGCTTGGGTGGTCGGCAAGCTTAGCGATGAGAAATTCCGTGATGTGACTTGTGGCTTCCGTGCCTACAACCAGAGAGCGCTGTACGCACTGAATATCAACGGTACCCACACGTATACGCAGGAATCATTCCAGCTCCTCGCTGCACGCAAAATGCGCATCAAGGCGATGCCTGTGGAAGTGAAGTATTTTAAGGATCGTAAGTCTCGCGTCGTAACAAGCGTGCCGAAATACATGATCATCAGCGTGTTGAATATCTTGCGCGCATTCAGAGACTTCGCGCCTCTCAGGTTCTTCGTGTTGATAGGATCGATTCCATTCGTACTGGGTGCAATATGCCTCGTTTTCCTCGGTATACACTGGTGGACAACGGGACAGCTGACCCCATATAAATCAGTCGGTATCGCAGGTCTCTATCTGATGACGCTAGCTATTTTCTTCTGGGCATTGGGTCTGGTCGCTGACATGCAAGTGCGCCTGCTGAACAACCAGGAAAAAACATACGAAGCACTGCGACGTCTCTCGCATCGTAAATAGTAAAGATTATCGATAGAGTTAATCAGTCTTCGAAAGCAGGTAATTGCCGTAGCCTGATTTCTTGAGTGGTTCTGCAAGCTCCTGTAGCTGCTCGCGAGTGATGAATCCTTCGCGGTAGGCGACATCTTCGGGGCTGCCGATGATCTGGCCGGTACGTTTCTGCAGGACGCGTACGTAGTCGCTGGCATCGTGCATGCTGTCGATCGTGCCGGTGTCGAGCCACACGTCACCATCGTCGAGGGTGGTGACCTTGAGTTTGCCGCGTTTCAGGTATTCTTCGTTGACGCTGGTGA
>CAZIOA010000006.1:0-27539 GCA_964540835.1 uncultured Candidatus Saccharibacteria bacterium | reverse complement strand
AGCCCACGGAAACTGCCTTGCCGCAGCCAACCGCTCCGTTTTCATCGCCTCGTCCAACCAACCTCGGTGAGCAAGTCGTCAATCCACTCGATGACAGCGCTAGCGACCAGTCTACAGAGTCCAGCGAGCCAGCACCATCAAGTGATACGCCTGCGAGCGATGACACGGCAAATGCCAGCGAAGACACCGGCGTACCGGCAACCCCAGTCTCTGACTCTACAGACGTACCTGCATTTGCCGATGCATCCACCCCTCCTGTATCTCAATCAGTCGATCTGTCATCGACACCAGATACAGACGAGGAAGAAAAGCCAGCTATCACTGGTACTAGTACGCCAATTTCGTAGGATAAACCGTGGTATCATAGCTCATAATGAGTCTTGATTCTACACGTCTGAACAAATATCTTGCTCTGCACGCCGGAATCTCCCGGCGTGAAGCTGATATATTGATCGCCCAAGGCAGGGTCACGATAAACGGACAACTTGCTCCCATGGGAGCACAAGTATCGCCAGGGGATACCGTGACGCTGAATGGCAAGCCTGTGCGCACGTCAACAGAGCTACTCTATCTCATGCTCCATAAGCCCGTCGGGTACGTTTGTTCACGGCGCCAGCAAGGGGGCAGTCCCACTATCTATGATTTGCTCCCTGCAAAGCACAAGACGTTAAAGCCTGTCGGTCGACTCGATCGCAACAGCAGCGGCCTGATACTTCTCACAAACGATGGGGATTTCGCGCAGCGCATGACACACCCCAGGTACAGCAAGACAAAGCAGTATGAAGTAGAGCTAGATAAGCCGCTCGAACCACTTCATCACCAGATGATCAGTGATTTTGGCGTTGAACTTGAAGATGGCAAGAGCCAGTTTGCTCTCGAGCGACAAACCGATGATCGAAAAAACTGGATCGTCATCATGAAAGAAGGACGCAATCGTCAAATACGACGCACGTTCGGAGCGGTCAGCTATACGGTCACGAAATTGCATAGAACAAGTTTTGGACCATACGCTCTCGGTGATTTACCTCCTGGCGAACATAAAGTCGTCTCGAAACTGTGAAATATTTCATGATATAGGGTATACTGGGCGCCAACTGTTGTACCAAGACAACAGTCGTAGAGTAGGGAGTATAGGGTGAAAACAATACGTTGGCTCATACGTATTGCCGTCATGATTGCACTCATGGCAGCAGGTATCGGGCTTTCGTTTAGTGAGCCCGTACTAGCAAAGATGAATCCTGCGTTCGTACCGACGCGAATTGTACAGTCGGCATACAGCAGTCCTGCCAATGAAGGCTGGAGAATCACTGGTGCCGATCTGGAGGTGTGTCATCGCCGACAGGTCTGCGGTACAGATCTCGGTATCCCATTCACACTACCAGATGGCAACACCGCCCTCGCATTTGGTGATACGTTCCCTGTCGCGGACCCGGCACATCAAGTCGGGCTGTACGGATGGCGTTCACCAGTGCTACTACGTTCCGATGACGTGCCGACTCCAGACAAGCCAATCACGTTTGATAGCGCGGTTGGTATCAAGGGAGATGGTATGGCACCGGAAATCATCCCCAACGGCCACAACGACGGGAATGAGTATACCGTCATCCCAACTGATGGTGTCAGTTTCCCTGAAACCGGCAACGTGATTGTCTCGTACATGAGTATCCGAAGCTGGGATCGAGTGGGTGACGAGGAGTGGCAAACCAACTACGCCGGACTAGCGTGGAGTCCGGATGGTGAGCACTTCTATCGCATAGGTCCGACGTGGGAGAATGATTCTGCAGGCGACAATCCCTTCCAGATGTGGTCGATGCAGCGAGACGGTGACTTTGTGTATATCGTGTCCACGCGCGCCGGAAGGCAGTATGGACCGATGATGCTCATGCGGGTACCGTGGGATCGTATGCTCGAAAAAGCTGCGTACGAGTGCTTCGATGGCTACGGATGGGGAGGCGAATGCGCGCCCATGTCGTATGGGGTTGGCAAAGACAGGCAACTGATGGAGGGTCGTTTCGGCGAACCATCGCTTCGGAAAATACACTTCGATGATGCCGAGTGTGATACCCCGCAAAAAAGGCAGCTCAGCCTTGGAAATTGCGACCTCTGGGTACTTAGCTACCTCGATCGTGAAAAGCTCCAAATTGTCACGCATTTTTCGAGCTTTCCGGGTGGTCCTGCCGGACCATGGAGCGAACCCAAAGTACAGGTGACGTGGGATCAGTTCCCTTTTTTGTATGGAGGGTATATCCATCCGCTCAGTACGCCTTCAAATATGACACTTATGGTGTCGACATGGAGGCCTCCCATCAATGGAGACCGCGCCCGCTACGATGTGACCCAATTCCATGGGAATATCTAGCCATCGGTTTCCAACCAACCGCTCCATACGGAGACGACTCACGTCGTCTCCGTATGGAGCACTTTCAATAGAGAGATATTTTTCATTCTGCTTATGGTGGCGTATAATCGACGCCACGTGGTGGAAAAGGTAGAGCATAGAGACAAGTGGGTAAGTAAAACTGATCGCGCGAGGCGCATCATAGGCGTCACCTGCCTTTCGACGTTATGCATGCTTATACCGGCGCAACACTCTCTTGATCCAGCGACAGCACTGTATAGTCCGGAAACCTCCTACGGACTAGGATCAGAATCAGAAACTACGCCCCAAGAGGTAACTCTACCGACAACACAACACGAGAAGGTGATACTGACCCGAGATACCGGCATGGATAGACAGCCGTGTTTTGATTACGCAATCTGCGGCACGGACATAGCGCACCCTTTCTTACTACCGCCAGACGAAAATGGAGTGCGCAGCGTAGGCTTTCTCAATGGTGATACGCTCGGGGTGAAGGGACCGTTTCTCAAAGACGTATCGCCAGGTGCCGATCTTTATCGCGCCCAGACAATGCTCCGATCAGACGAAATGCCTACTGAAGGCACACCTATAACATTTGATAGCGCAGCAGGTCTCGAAGGCAAAGGAGTGGCTCCAGAAATCCTCGGCGGACAAAATATGCTCGTAAACGATGGAGTCAGCCTGCCAAACGGCGATATCATAGTGTCATACCAGCATACTATCGACGTAGAGAGTCCTAAAAAACACACGTGGTACACGGATCGCGCGAGCTTGGCCATAAGCCATGATGGAGGAAATAGCTTTGAGCTTACCGGACCAGACTGGGAGAACAACGCGTACAACTCTGACCCGTATCAAATGATGTCCATGCAGCTTGATGGTGATCACGTATACATCGTCAGCGTGCAAACTGGACGCCAGCCAGGACCAATGATGCTATTTCGAGCACGATGGGATCAGATGCTTGACAAAGATGCATACGAATATTGGGATGGTAGTGAGTGGGGTGAAAAATCAAACGCGAAGCCCATCATGACGGGACATTTCGGTGAACCGTCGCTACGTAAGCTTTCAGATGGCACTTGGGTTCTCAGCTATGCTGACTATACTGAGTACCCTAAAATCGTCACTCAAACGATTCTTGACCCGGCACATGGACCGGAAGGTGAGTGGAGCAAGCAAAAGATTCAAATAACCGCCAATGAGTTACCGAACCTATATGGTGGAGGTATCCACCCGTACTCGACAAAGGAACGGCTTATTTTGATGGTATCTACCTGGCAGACGAAAGGACCGGCTGAAAATATCGAGGACAGAGAGCTTGTCAGATATGATGTTTCGCATCTCGTCACTTCAACTTAAGTATATTTAGAATAAAATTATATACTTGTCAATACCACCGACCTCTGTTATAATGGGTAGATTATGAGTTCACGAACTTATCTCAAAACCCTTTTCAAGTGCGAAAGTCGTGTCCTGTCGATGGCAGCGGCTAGCTTTCGTGACAAAACGTATAGAGATATACGTTGCGAAGCGAAACTAGCCGCTGACGCGTCAGGCGTGGCTTGCAGCAGAAAGGGGGTTTTGAAATGAGTTCGTCCCTCCCAACAGTTGCGATCATCGGTCAGGCGAACGTCGGCAAAAGTTCGCTGTTTAACCGTATGGTTCGAGCGCAGCAGGCAATCGTCGCTCGCGAAGCTGGTACGACTCGCGACAATGTACTCGGAAGAGTAGAGTACAAACACCATCAGTTTTGGTTAGTTGACACCGCCGGACTCAAAGATCCGGATGACGAATTCGAAGCCAGCATCCAGGAACAAATCACCGAAGCGGCAGAGGCCGCAGACGTCATCTTGGTCGTCGTCGACAGTTCACAATATGTCAGCGACCAGGACCGGTTCGTGGCCAAGAAGGCGCTGAAAAGCAAGAAACCTGTCATCCTCGTCACCAACAAAGCAGACCTGAGGGAAAGCCTTCCCGATGATGAATTCCGCCGTCTAGGCATCAAGACGATCGTCCGCACTAGCGCAGAACACAAAAGCGGCATCACTGACGTGCTAAACGAAATAATCACGCACATACCCGCCAAAAGCGAGGAAACCCCTGATGAAGTGCTCCGTATCGCATTGATCGGCCGTCCGAATGTCGGCAAATCACACCTGTTCAACACGCTCGCAGGTAAACAGCAAGCGATAGTCGCGAATATCGCTGGCACCACGCGCGATGTCAACCGTGTACGCCTACGCTACGATAGACGTGATATCGAACTACTCGACACCGCAGGTATGCGCAAGCCAGGCAAACAGGAGGTAGGTATCGAAAAATTCAGCGTGCTCCGTACCCTTCAGGCTATAGAGCAGGCAGACATATGCTTCTTGCTCATGGATGTCAATGAGCTCAATACCCAGCTCGACCAACGCCTCGCTGGCATCATCGACGAAGCAGGCAAGGGCATGGTCATCGTGGTTAGTAAATGGGATAGTGTCGAGGAAAAAGATGCTTATACGCGTGATGCGCTTGCTCCGCAGATTGCACGCACGTTCAAGTTCACCCCGTGGGCGCCGCTCATCTTCACCTCGTCTGTCACCGGACAAAACGTCACGAAGCTTTTTGATCTGGCGCTGGATATCGATGCTCGACGCAAGCAAAAAACCAAGACCCGCGTACTCAACGATCTGCTACAAAAAGCCGTCATGGCTCATCCGCCAGCAGGTCTCAAAAACACGCACCCGAAGCTGCGCTACATCGTGCAGACCGATACAAATCCACCTTGGTTCGTTATCCACGGTAGCAATCTGAAGTTCGTCCACTGGTCGTACAAACGCTACCTGGAGCGACTACTGCGTGAAACATACAATTACGCAGGTACGCCGATCAAGTTCAGTTTCATCGACGAGAAACAGGTGAAGAGCAACAAAGAACGCGCGAAACAAGGCAAAGCGCCCGTCACGAAAGCGTACAAGAAGTCACTAAAAGACAACGAAGCACTATAGACCTTATCTCTGTTAATATATTGCGTATTTAACTGAATAGTGTTAAAGTAAGCAAAGTTTTCCGAGGTTTTTGATCGGGACAACTAGTTCATTGTCAATGCGCTACAAACGTGAGCGCCACACCAATTGGAGAGGGTATGACAACCATCGAAACCCGACCTGATCTTCAGGTCGTGCCCGCGCCTGAAAGTGAGGGGCAAACCGAACCCGTCCTGTTGGTCGGGCTCCAGCCGTCGGCAGAACTGCTCGAACAGGCTGCAGATTTCAAGAAGCCCTGCTATCTGGTCGTCGTGTCGTCCGTCGAGCAACTCGACACACGGCGCTACAACCAAGACAGGGACGAATACGAAACTGAGAACGTGACGCGATACAGGCAACGCGCTGCGTATGTCTTCCCGATGACACTACGGCAAAGTCAGTACGTGACCTTCCGCAAGCCGGGACGTCACCGCATCTCTGCCTGCATCGTCGAAGCCAAGAGCAATGCCAGCCAGCTCTACAACGTCGAAAGCAAGAACTTCTCGGTCATCGACGACGAGACTGGTGCGCTCAAGTGTGACCAGCAGCTGCCGGAAGGTGTCCAGTTGGCCGAGGCACACGCCGAAGTCGACGTCAGCCCGGATCTGTTCGCGCCGCCGCCAACCGGCTGGAGAAGGAACCTTGTCGAACGATTTGCCCGCAATCAGGGTATCGACGAATGCAATTTCTTCTGGCGATCCGTCGGAGCGATCATCCTGACTGGCATTTTGTTCGCAATCGGGTTGGTTCTGCGGCCACTCTTGTTGCTCACGGCGATGCTGATGCTTCGCTACGACATCAAGTACAGGAAACTCTGGGCATTCTTCCCCTGGGAGCTCTGGCGCTCGGCTGGTGCATCAGCTTGGTTTGAAAGCCGAGATGGCACAGACCGCGAATACCAAAGTGGACTGAAGAAGATATTACCATTCATCAGCCCGCCTGCGTGGCTTGCGTACACGGCGATCTTCTTCGCCATTCCGTCGCTTGTCTATGGCGTGGTGAACATCCCCTGGGATGACAGTCAGCCGGATGGGCGCGGAAACTTTGCCGACTGGGGCTACTGGGAAACCTTCGGTATCGTTTACAAGTGGCTCGCTGTAGTGGCTTTGATTGTCAGTACCGCTGCTGGCGTCTTTCTGACAGTCATGTTCATCGTAGGTAGGATCCGGAACAAGCCTATTCCACCCAAGGTGCAGCAAGCCAAGCAGCAATCGGCACGTCAGTACCGGCTGGAGCAGCTGCGACAGAATACGGTAGAGATCACCGCTGTCAACGCGATTCCTCAGACGGCGCAGCGTGGTCTCTGGCTCAAGCGGTTCAAGCGAGAACACTGCAGACCGTACATCACGCAGTAGCACGACAATGAACGCCGCTCAGTGTATTACACTGAGCGGCGTTTCATTTCTGGATAGTTCAGTCAATTTGATCGTTTATCGCACGACGGTTCTGTTCAGCGCGAGGGGTATCTTTGTGAGTTTTGTGCAACCCGCCACCGCTCGTCCTGCGCGCTTCCAGCTGTTCGCGCGATAGCTTGAACAGTGATGCTAGCTTTTGATTAGCCTTGCTTTTGCGGTGTGATCGTTTCGATTTTTTCTTGTTGGTCATAACTATAACCATTATACCAATAGTGGGCAGGGATATGGCGTAGGGTATAATAATCTATATGAAAATCATTTTTGCTCAGGGTAATCCGGGTGCAGAGTACGCCAAGACCCGTCACAACGTGGGGTTTTTGGCGTTGGATTTCTATGCGGACAAAAAGAGTGTTCAATTCCAGGAAAAGTCCAAGTTCAACGCATACATCGCCGAGCTCAAAGCGAGAGACGAGAAGGTGTTGCTAGTCAAGCCGACAACGTACTACAACGAAACCGGTAAAAGCGCGCGAGCATTGGCTTATTTTTACAAAGTTGAAACGCCCGACATACTCGTCATCCACGACGAAATCGCGCTGCCGTTCGGCATGATCCGCACGCGCGAGAAGGGGGGCGATGCAGGCAACAACGGCATCAAGTCGCTGAATGCGCATCTGGGTGAAGATTATGCCCGTATTCGCGTTGGCACGGCCAACGAACTGAAAGAAAAGATTGGCGCGCATGATTTCGTGCTCTCGCGATTCAGCGCCGAAGAATCAGAAAAGCTAACAAAAGACATCTTTCCGAAAATCGCCGAATTCATCGATGATTTCATCGCTGGCAATCACGCCGCAACCAGCCACAAGGTTTAACCTTTTTAACTGAAAAAGGTTAAACCTTGCTCGACAGACGCTACTGATGATGGTCTAACTCGTGATCAGTCTCAACGTGGGGGGTCGTGTCCGTACCGTGTGAGTGGGTACCGCTTTGATGAAGCAACGTTATGATACCTCCAACCAGTACGATGCCGACGATAAGCATGGTTGATTGGATCATGCCGATTTTTCGTGGTTGTTCGTGGATATCCGGTATCACATCGCTCGCGGCGATGTAGAGGAAAAACCCTGCCGTGATCGCGAGCAGGACACCAACTGGAAGCTGCTCATCACTACCCAGTACATAAACACCCACTGCTGCCACGATCGTGGCTATGGCCGTCGCGACGTTGGCAAGCAGCACCGTCCTGTCTTTCCAGCCGCGCGAGAGCAACAAAGCAAATGTACCAAGCTCTTTGGGTATCTCGTGCGCGCTGACAGCTATCGTCGTGATGATGCCAAGAGCCGGGTTGACGAGGAAAGAGGCGCCTATCGCCATACCATCGATGGCATTGTGCATGAGATCGCCAAACACGATCAACTTGCGCTGGCTGGCATTTTTGCCATGTAACTCATCGTGCTCGTGATGTCGGTGGAACCAGCTAGCGCTTCGCTCCAGCACAAAAAACGCCAAAAAGCCGCCGAGCGTCCAGAGTAGCAGCTCTCGCGGCTCTCCTAGCTCCAGCGCTTCTGGAAGCAGGTCAAAAAACGCTGCCGCTAAAAGCGCACCCGCGCCAAACGGCATTGCGACCAGGATTGCTTGCTTGCGTCGCTTTTTGGTAGTAAATATCAACGCGCCGCCGAGAAGAGAAACGGCGCTTCCTGCCACGATCGCCGCTATCATGATAAAGAGAGTAGTGTCCATCATTTCTTAGTTTATTGTACCTTGAGCCGTCGTTTTTCGATAATACTCGACACGACAGCGGTAGTGATAAATATCAAGCCCAGCGAGCCGGTGACATACTCTGGCATCTCGACATGATAGAGCTTGGCGATCATGACCAAACCTAGCGCCAGGATAGCCCAGTGCGCACCGTGCGAAAGATACCGGTACTTCGCAAGCGTGCCGTTTCGTACTAAGTACACAGTGAGTGAACGAACCCACAATGCGCCCGCTCCCAGTCCAGCCATGATGAGAAGTACCATGTCCGTAATCGCAAAGGCACCGATGACGCCATCGAGACTAAACGACGCGTCAAGCACCTGTAGATACATAAAGGACGCGAATGCCGCCCAGCCAACCTGCTGCCTCCCAGCTTGTCGCATCGTCGTCCTGCCAGACAGCTCAGCTGCCTGCGCTGACGACTTATGGCGCAGAGCTGTGTTGCCAGCTCCAGTGCTCGCATCGCCGTATTTCTTATACGCCCTGCTGTGCGCTTCACTGGCGTCTTGCTCTGCATCCATATGCGACACGCTGGAAGATCCGGGACTCTCACTGTTATCATTTCTTTTCTCGAAGAACGACGATAGACTCTCCAGCCCCACATGTAGCGCGATACCAAGCAAGCTGGATATTAGCACCGCTTGGCGTACGTCATGCTCCACGGTGAAAAACAGTACTCCTGCGAGCACGAGCATGGATGCCAGCTTGATAAAACGAATCCGCGCGACCTTGGACAGCCCGCTCTCTATACGCGACAGCCAGTGCACGTCCTTTTGGCGATCCACAAAATAGTATACGCCAATCATCAGCAGAAATGTGCCGCCAAACGCTTCGATCATCGGCCCGGCATTTTCGACGTGATGGGCGTATTCGTCAGGGTCATTCAACGCCAAATCAACGACCTTGTCACCGGGCAGTCCAGTCGCTAGCATGACGATGAGAATAGGAAAGAGAAACCGCACGACGAACACTGCGAAGAATATACCAACCGTGAGAAACAGCGTCTGCCACAGCGGACTGAGCCGCATCAGGATCTTGCTGTTGATCACGGCGTTGTCAAAGCTGAACGTTACTTCGAGCAGCACCAGGATGGCGTAGAGCCACAATAGCGAAAAACCACCGACATATAGCATGAGCACGCCGATAGCAATCGTCAAAAAACCAGAAACAGCAAAAATTCTAAAAGGGTGAGAAGCATGCATCTCGTAATATTGTACCGCATGCACCATGTTCTCCCGCAACTACCGCCATGTAGACGTACATAAAAATAGTTGGGGGAGAATGAGGAGAAAGCAGATTTCTCAAACTCCCAAGCGAATTACTTGCGTGTCAGGCGAGCCTGAAGCGTGTACACGTTGACTGGATTGTTCCAGCTCATGTAGTTCCACGCATGCTTACCCTTGCTCCGGGTATGTTTCCATAATCCATACGATATAAGCGTGTCGCGGATCACAACCATACTGCCCACAGCCAGTCTGAAAACCGACAAACTAGCGAGCCATGCTGCGAACCGTTCACACGGTCGAGTCAGCATGATGCTGAGTCCGACACCCGTAGTCAAAAAGATGCCAGACATCAGGATAGCGCTCCACGTGTGGTCGGTCACAAACAGTTCCGCGATCCAGAAACCAACGGTCGCGATCGGATAAAGCACATACTTCGACAAGCAAGGACGCTGGTCAAGCCATGCAATAGGATCAAGATCCGTCATGTTCTCCTCATTCTATTCGACCCTGCTCTGGGTCGTTCTCAACGAGCGTCGTCACGACAACGTGACATCATTACAATTATAACACTTGTGGTTAATTACGTCAATACCGTCATCTTGAATCCTGGCGATCATGGATTTGGATTTGGATTTGCATTTTGCGTATGGCAAGGCGATTTTGAAGCACGGACAAAACCGTACAAAAGTACGGGTGCGGAGGTACGAGGGCTCCCGCCCGAGCTTTAGGGGAGGGCGATGCGCCACGAATTTGCATTTTGCGTATGGCAAGGCGATTTTGAAGCACGGACCGAGCCGTACAGGCGTACAGTGAAGGAGTACTAGAGAAATCAACGCAGCCATACGCAAAAAACCGCCAGCGCAGACAGCTGTGCTGTCTGGCAGGGCGGCGATGTAATTTCGTGGCACCAAAAAGAGCCAGGTAAGGGTGGGCATCACCTGACTCTATTTGGCCCTTCAACCCACCCGAATGGGGGATACACGAGTGAACGCATATCGAGGCGTGACCCACCTCACAACATTATGGAGGTCCGCTGGTTAAAGGGGTTAGTAGCCATGCAATGCTTGTCGAGTCTGTCTGTCCGCTCTAGCTTCTCGTGAGAAACCAGGGCGGACAGACGAACCAATTCTTAAAAGTGGAGGGTAGATACTTTAAAGAAACATTGCACAGCGTCTAACATAAGTTAGAATAGGGGGTATAAGGTGCGTTGGATAGCCCTAGAGCTATCAACCATGCTTCATTTTAGCACTCATTTGACATATTGTCAACACTTTTTGACACATTTTCCATGAAAATCAATCGAATCTCACCTCAATCTAATAAGTTCACCCAGATTATAGCGCCTATTGCGCTTATGCCTAAAAAATTGTATTATATCGGCGCATTACCGGCAGAGCGTCAGCCAGCCGTCGCGATAGTCGGCACGCGCAAGCCGACAGCATACGGCAGGGAAGTCACCGAGCGGATAGCTGGTGATCTTGCCAAACGCGGCGTTGTCATCGTGAGTGGCATGGCACTCGGTATCGATGCGCTGGCACATCGCGCGGCACTCGATGCGGGCGGCACGACCATCGCCGTGCAGGCAAACGGGCTGGCCAAACTCACGCCAGCGACAAACAGACAGCTCGGCGAAGACATCATCAAAAACGGCGGAGCTATCATCAGCGAATATGAACCAAACGAGCCGCCATATCAAGTGCGTTTCCTGGAGCGAAATCGCATCGTAAGCGGACTATCTGATGCCGTGCTCATCACAGAAGCATCGTCCAGAAGTGGCACGCTCAACACGGCAAGAAACGCCCTGGAGCAAGGCAAAGAGGTGTTCGTCGTGCCTGGCAACATCACCAGCCCGTCTTCCGCAGGCTGCAATGCACTGCTTAAGCAAGGAGCAAGTCCTGTCACTTGTGCGGAAGACATCCTCGAAGTCATAGCACCCCAGCTCATCCAACCACAGACTCAGCTGGCGCTTGGCGACAACCCACTGCAGACAAAGATCATCCAACTGCTACAGTCCGGTATCCGTGATGGCGATGAACTGCAACGGCTATCCGAAGCTGACGCGGGCGAGTACGCCACCGAACTGACGATGATGGAGATAAACGGTCTGGTGCGCAGTCTGGGTGCCAATCAGTGGACCTTGAGGTAGAGAAATTGACTTTTTGTAGTTTTTTGGTATAATAACCCCTGTACTATCCACCCTACATGGGAGTCGCGATGTATGCACAGATGAATCCCGATCGCCTGACGGCGATTCAGGATGGAGGCGGAGGAGCCTGTAGATATCTTGCCGAGCTCAACGCCAGAGAAGCGGAAGCACCGGTACCGCAGGAACGTTCGCACCTCAGGGTTGCGGTCTCAAACAGTCCGGTCAAGCGCCCGCGTCGTCGACAGTCACAACGTCGACATCGCAGTGCGCGTCGACGAGCTGATTTCCTCTGGAACACCTAGCAGTCCCTACCTCCGACGATCCGTCATGACGCGCACTCGCGTCATGACGGATCTTTTCTTTTTGTGAGAAATCTCTCTTGACATGAGTGTGAATTCGCCTACAATCATCCTTTGTGCTTGCGAAGTTCATCACATGGTGCGCATATCGTAAAAGACAGGCACTGTGAAATAATATAAGTATATATGTCCAAAAACGTCGTCATAGTTGAGTCTCCAGCAAAAGCGAAAACGATCGAGAAATACCTCGGTCCTGATTTTCGTGTGCTTTCAAGCGTGGGGCACATCCGCAGCATCCCGAAGAAGACCAAGGACGGTAAACCTCCAGTAGATATACAGAATAACTTCGAGACACAATACGAAGTCGATCCTGAAAAGCGCAAAATCATCACCGAGCTGAAAAAAGCCGTCAAGGAGGCCGATCAAGTATGGCTCGCGACCGATGAAGACCGTGAAGGAGAGGCGATCGCCTGGCATCTTTGCGAGGTCCTGAAACTCGATCCGAAAACCACCAAACGAATCGTGTTTCATGAAATCACCAAGAGTGCCATCGAAGAGGCGGTCAAGAATCCTCGTACTGTTGATATGAGCCTGGTGCAGGCACAGCAAGCTCGACAGATACTCGATCGTATCGTTGGGTTCGAGCTAAGTCCGGTCGTATGGCAAAAAGTGCCTGGTGGCAAGTCCGCTGGCCGAGTGCAATCACCGGCAGTGCGTCTGCTTGTCGAGCGCGAACGTGAAATCGCGGCATTTGAGAGCAGTTCTACATTCAAGGTTGTAGCAGAATTTCAGAACGAAGAAGTTATAAAAGCAGAGTTGCCTAAACAATTCAAGACAGAAGACGAAGCTCGAAAATTCCTGGAAAACATGCAGGACGCGACATTTACCGTCACGGATATCGAGACCAGTCCAGGCACTCGTAACCCGGCCGCGCCATTCACGACCAGCACCTTGCAGCAGGCCGCTAACTCGCGCCTTGGATTCGGAAGCAAAGCCACCATGGCCAGCGCGCAGAAACTCTACCAGGACGGTAAAATCACCTATATGCGTACCGATAGCACCAACTTGTCGGGTCAGGCCATCGCCGCAGCAAAAGACTACATCACCAGCAAGTACGGCGCTGAGTACAGCCAGGTGCGCCAGTTCAAAACCAAATCTTCCGGCGCGCAGGAAGCACACGAAGCGATCCGTCCGACCGATATGGCGCTGGAGAAAGCGAGTAGCAATGAATACGACCAGAAGCTTTATGATCTGATCCGCCGCCGCGCACTAGCCAGCCAGATGGCACCGGCTAAGCTCGAAAAAACCACCATTACGATAGCTATTAGTACCGATAAGAATGTCTTCCAAGCCAAGGGCGAAGTTATTTTGTTTGACGGCTTCCTGAAGGTTTATGGTGCCAACAAAAAAGAAGACGCCATACTGCCGCCTGTCACAAGTGGCGACACGTTGAAATTAAACGAAGTTACTGCTCGCCAAACCTTTGCCCGCCCACCGGCTCGCTATACCGAAGGTTCGCTGGTCAAAAAACTTGAAGAGCTCGGAATCGGTCGCCCGAGTACGTACGCGACGATTATCGACACTATCCAGACGCGCGGCTACGTAGTGCGCGGGGAGGGAGAGGGAAAGGAGCGTGATGTTATCACGCTAAATCTCAAACCTCAAAGCTCAAGTATCATACGGGAGGTTATCCAAGAAAAAACAGGAGCGGACAGAGGCAAATTAGTTCCGACACCTGCCGGTGAACTGATCGCTGACTTTCTGGGTGAGCACTTCGAGCAAGTCGTTGACTACGACTTTACTGCTCAGGTTGAGGAGCAGTTCGACCAAATCGCTGCGGACAAACTAGCGAGAAACGCCATGCTCTCCTCATTCTATACGCCATTCCATAAGCTCATCGAACGATCCAGCGATATCGACCGCAGCAAAGTCGGTGCTTCACGTACTGTGGGTACCGACCCCAAAACCGGCAAGGTGATTATCGCGCGTTTCGGCCGAAACGGTCCCATGCTCCAGCTCGGCGAGACCAGCGACGAAGAAAAGCCTCAATTTGCTCCTATACCCGCGGGAGCAAAGATAGAAACCGTCACGCTCGAGCAAGCGCTGGAAGCCTTCAAGCTACCGCGCCTGCTCGGCGAGACAGACGACGGCAAGCCAATCAAGGCTAGCATAGGTCCTTTTGGACCATACCTGCAAATCGGCACCAAGACCAAAACCTCTAGGCCTATAAATGTCAGTTTGAAAGAGGACGATCCTCACACTATCACGCGAGAGCGCGCACTCGAACTTTACGCGGAAAAACTCAAAGCCGAAGCGGAGAAAAATATCGCTGATTTCGGTGATGGCATCAAAGTTCTCAATGGTCGTTTCGGACCATATATCACTGATGGCACGAAAAACGCCAAGATTCCAAAAGACACCGATCCGAAATCCATCACCCACGACCAAGCCAAAAAACTTCTCGACGAAGCTCCCGCCAAAAAACGCTTCGCCCGACGCAAGAAGTAAAGCTTTTATTTTCCTTATTGACTTTCTTAAAATAAGGATTATGATTATCTCTGGCTAGTTTGCTCGACAGACTAGTACTTTACAAAGAAAAGAGGTGATTTGGATGGACGCAGTCGGAAGGGCAGTCCTGGCAGTAGTCGGTCTGGTACTCGTCGTGGCCGCTGTCGTGCTGCTGTACCCGGTCGCGGTCGCAGTGCTGACCAGCTGGGCCTGGAGTGTCGGCTTCGGCTCGGCACTGGTGGCCTTCAAGACCGTCGTCGCCGGTGCCGCCGGTGCCGCCGGTGTCTTGGCGGTTCGCGCGAGCCGCTGACACGCAGGTTCTCCGGAACCACCCGCGTCACACATCTCAACAACTGGGTAACCGCTCAAGGGGAACCGCCTCGAGACAGCAATGTTTCGGCGACGCTCCTCGGGGCGGTTCTTTCTTTTGATTTGCTGTTTGAAGAGTTTCATGGTAGTTTATACCTCAGTCAAAGTTCGTTCTTTCAAAGGAGTGCACTAGTTATGTCTTTGACGTATTCGCACTGCCGCACGATTGTCTTGGGAGGACTAGGAGTTGTTCTGGCAGTATTTACAGCCGTGCGGTTCTTGTCCAATCTTGCGCAGCACCTCGTGCACGACCAGACGATGACAGCAGCCCTTGGGCTGGCAGTCATCGGCACCGTGCCGTATGCGCTTATCGTCACAACCATCCTGTCTGTCATCGGAGCAACGCTGATGTGGCTTGCCCGTTCCGTTCTTTTGTCCGATTCAACCGAAAAGGAATAATCATGCTCAAGGAAATCAACCCATATCGCCCCATACCTGTAACGGCGCTCAGCTGGGACAAGGTCAGACCAGTAGAATCATATTCTCCGGTATGTTGATGGCGCACGCGGTACGCTGCTCGGCGTCGTAAGCGCCTGCACAGAAAACCCTCAAACACTCCACGCTGCCCGCCCAACAATCGAGCTCGTCGCTCTTGTAGGGCGGGCTTGATTGTTTTTTAGCAACTTTTCCACAAAATATTAAGGGGTATATAGAAAGTCCAAAAACATTCTTTACTAATTCGGTCTACTTCATGCTATAATCGAACTATATTAATAAATGTTTGACATTATAAAAAATATATTTTATAATGAAAAACAGTTACAATATTATCCTAAAAACTGAGGTGAGGCAGAGAGGACAGACCAATGAGCCAGGCTCCAGCAACAACCACAAACGAAGCCACGACAGTCGATATTGATGGCGCGATAGAGGCAATTTTGAGTGCGGTCGACCAAGATCGTGAGCGAGAAATCATCACTCGACGCTTCGGTTTGTATGACCGCAAGGAAACGTTGGAGCAAATAGGCGAGCTGCTCGGTATAACCCGCGAACGTGTCCGCCAGCTTGAAAAAGCTATCCTGATCCGCCTAAAGATCGCAAGCGAAGATGGTAAAGTCCCAGCAGTTCAAAATATCGAAAAGGAAATCGTACGCGTATTGAGCGAGGCAGGTCGGTTGGCAACTGTCGCTGATTTGACCGATGCGCTGCTTGGCGACAAGGCAACTCCTCTCTCCCGCGCACGCGTCGCATTTGTCGCTACGCTCGCGCCACGCCTGACTGTCATGGACGAAAACGACAACTACAAAAATGCTGTTGGTATCGCCGAATACGGTGACGAAAAGAAACTTCGCACACAGGTGGACGAAGTTGTCGCTACTATCAAAAAGCACGGCCAGCCATTGACCATCGATACGCTTCACGAGCAATTGAATCACGAGCACCCGTCTCATGTACGTGCACTGGCGAGCGTCAGCAAACACCTATCCAACCTCAAGGAAATGTGGGGTCTCAACAAATGGCCGACCGTCAACCCCAAGAATATTCGTGACAAGATCTATGTCATCCTGCTCGAACAGGGCAAACCGATGCATTTTTCTGAAATCGCGGACTCTATCAAGAACAGCAGCTTCAGTCGCAAAAACGTGACGACTCAAGCAATCCACAACGAACTGATCAAAGACAGCCGTTTCGTGCTCATTGGTCGTGGCATCTACGCGCTCGATAGTTGGGGTTATAGCAAGGGAACAGTCGCTGACACGATCGCTGACATCCTACGCAAGAGCAAAGAGCCGCTCCACCGCGACGAAATCGTCAAGCGCGTGCTCAAGAGCCGCCAGGTCAAAGAAACGACCATCTTGCTGAATCTCCAGAGCAAGCCTCAGTTCAAACGCGTCGCAAAAGCGACGTACGCACTTGCTGAGGACAAATAATCCTTAACTAAGCACCGTACGCTACCTGCCAGCGGTTATAAGCCGCTGCGCCGCAGTGTGTGCTCTTGGCGCATCGCTGCGTTGCCGATTCCTATACTCACTTCACCGTATTATCTATACGGTGAGTTCCATACTTCATCGGTACCTTGTGTGACATCCAAGTACATTAGCTGAGATAACCTTGTCAACAGAGGGGAATGATGGGACAATAGAAACGTACTTATGGAAATACTATCCTGGATCATCGGCATCTTGCTATCATGGTACGTCTGGCTGCCAGCTGTTCTCATACTTGGCTATCTGACATGGCGTAACTATCAGCGCATCGATGCTATCAGGGCGACTGAAAGCACGCTGCTGGTGCTGGAAATCCCCAAGGCAAACGACAAGAAGGAGCTGGCTGCCGAGCAATTGTTTGCCAGTCTGCATGGTATTTTGCGCGACAAAAATGAGTTGAAGCAAACCGGCGGCATCCAGGAGCATTTGAGTTTTGAGATCGCTTCTGTCAGTGGTCAGATCCGCTTCTACGTATGGGTACCTACGGCGCTTCGCAGCTTTGTCGAGGGGCAGATTTACTCGCAGTACCCAACGGTTCAGATTCATGAGGCGGACGAAGACTACGTGTCTCACGAGCGCCAGCACAGCGTCGTGTATACGAGCGAGATCGTGCTGACCGACAGTGAGTTTCTGCCAATCAAGACGTTTCAGAGCTTCGAGGTTGACCCGCTTGCCGGTATCACCGGTACGCTTGCCAAACTCGAAACGACAGGGGAGGAGCTGTGGATCCAAGTACTTATACGCCCGATTGCCGATGACTGGCACAAAGCGTCCGACAAGTGGATTGACCGCGTCAAGGGTGGCGGCGGAGCATTTGCTTTCCTGTCGGATGGACAGGGATTTGACGCTAAGTGGCTCCTTGGACTGCTTGAAGCCTTCTGGAAGCCGCCGGAGCAGGGAACAGGAGGCACGGCTGCCAAACCCGAGCTTTCGGAGCGCAACAAGACACGTATAGCCGAGGCTGAAAAAAAGGCGACCAAACTTGGCTATCAAGTAAAAATCCGTCTCGCGTATTTGGGTGAAAGTCCGACTAGCGCAAAACTACAGATGCAAGCGCTCGTCGGAACGTTCAAGCAATTCAACAGTACCAATCTCAATGGTTTCAAAATCGCAAATGCCAGCTTTCGCAAAGAAGATCTCGAAAAATACCGTGCGCGCCTGTTTGCCAACAAAGGTTATATCCTCAACATCGAGGAGGTTGCCAGCGTATTTCATTTACCGCACACCAATGTCGAAACGCCGAATATTGTCTGGGCATCCTCCAAAACGGCCGAACCGCCAGCAAAACTGCCAATTCTCACTGGAAATGATGCGATCGATGAAAACATCAGCGCGTTCGGTCTGACAAACTTTCGGGGCATCAACCACCAGTTCGGCATGCTACGAAGTGACCGATCACGTCATATGTATATCATCGGGCAGACTGGAGCGGGCAAGTCCGGCACGCTCGCGCTTCTCGCGCTGAGCGATATTTTCCATAACCAAGGCTATGCCATCATCGATCCGCACGGTGATTTCGCAGTCGACAACATGAGATTCATACCCAGCAACCGCCTCAAAGACGTCGTGTATTTCAACCCCGCCGATACGGCGCATCCGCTTGGCTTCAACCCGCTCGAAGTCACCGATCAGTCACAAAAATCCAACATCAGCTCAGAAGTCATCGGCGTACTCAAGCGTATGTTTGGCGACTCATGGGGACCACGTTTGGAATACATCTTGCGCTATACCATACTCGCGCTATTGGATCGTCCGGATCCTACCATGCTAGATATAACACGCATGCTGACAGACAAAAAATTTCGCAAAGAAACCCTGTCGTACTGTCGTGATACCGTCGTGCTGCAGTTTTGGAACGTCGAGTTCAACAGCTGGAACGACAAGTTTCAGTCTGAGGCCATCGCGCCCGTGCTCAACAAAGTAGGTGCCTTTACGGCAAACCCGATCATCCGAAATATCATCGGTCAGCCGAAATCGACGTTCAATATCAGGCAAATCATGGACGAAGGAAAAATTCTCATCGTCAATCTCTCAAAAGGGCTGCTTGGCGAAGATAACTCGAGCATCCTGGGATCATTCCTGGTCACGAAAATCCAGCTGGCAGCCATGAGCCGTAGCGACATCCCGAATATCGAAGATCGTCGTCCGTTCTACCTCTACGTAGACGAGTTTCAAAACTTTGCCACCGATTCATTTGCGACTATACTGTCCGAAGCCCGCAAGTATGGGCTGAATCTGACCGTGGCCAACCAGTATATTTCCCAGATGAGCGATACTGTCCGAGACGCAGTGTTCGGCAACGTCGGAACGATGATTAGTTTCCGTGTATCAGCAGACGACGCGCCGATTCTTGCCAAGCAATTCGAGCCACAATTTGAGCCGGGAGACTTGCTGCAGATGCATAATCGCAATTTCATCATCAATATGGTTATCGGGGGAGAGAAGGCGCCTGCCTTTAGTGCGCGCACGCTCCAGCTCCCGCCAGCACAAGCCGACAATACCGCTGCTATCATCGAACATACGCGGACAACCTATAGCCAGCCACGTGAAACCGTCGAGCGCGCCATCAGTGATTTGATACTCCCGCCGGAAAACCTCCAGCGCAAAGGACCAGGCAATCCTGGGTTCAAACCCGCCCCCCACCCAAACGACATACAGGCTCTTGAATCAGCCGCTTCATCCGCGAAACCCACGGCACCAAAAGAACCCAACAAGCCAAAATTTATCATCGAAACACCTGAGGGTGAGGCTGTGCTAGGCACAAACAAGCCAAGCAAAGACGAAACCGGCGCGACAGAAAAGTCCCCCGACGAGAAACCAGCAGAAGAGAAACCGAAACGCAAACGTACACGCAGCCGCAAGAAAAAACCCGGCAGTGAATCTCCACGACCGTCTGCCGAAGAGGCTGCAAGCGAATCTGCACAAAAAAAGCCTGCTCCTGAGAAGCAAGAGAGTACTCCCGTCAAATCAAAGCAAGATGACAGTTCTCTCCGTGTACGCCATGAGCGAACACCAGCGCCAGTAACCGCTGCACCGTCCACTGCGCCATCTGCTGCGCGACAGCAAGCCCAAAAGCCAGCTGAGCGGTCATCCGCTCCGTCGCCAAAACCCAATAAACAGCCTGCTCGTGACGACGGTTCTATGGGACTACTCAAAGTTCGCTAGGCAGTAGCCAAGCGCTATAGTTGAGGCGTTGGTGTATACTAGTAGTATTATGAGTCTCGCGCAAGTTGATTTAAACCATATACAAAATACGGATAGGTAGCGAGATGTTAGACAAAATCGCGCAAATAGGACAAGCCATAGACCAAACAATGCTAGAGGAGCAGCTCAATGCCGCAAATGCGCAGCAGGAGCAGATGCTTCAGTTCGTTGACAAGATCCAAACAACCGTCCTGACGTTCCTGCCGCTCATGATCATAGTTGGTATAGCAGTCTCGATAGTCTTTATAGTAGGTGCCGTCCATAAAATGCGTGTCGATCGGGCGATACTGCGCATAGACAAGAATCTGAAACAGCTGCTGGACGCTACGCAGTCCCCTCAATCGGAGAAGAAAACCAGCGCTGATCAGTCTACCGAAAACGTATAGAACAAAAATAGAACATTAAATCTGAGGGCTACAGGGGTACACCCCTGTGTTTTCATGCTGCGAATGATCTGATCGCCCCTGTTGACCCCTGTAAATTACGTTGGTAGTGCTGGAAGCTGGTGATTGAAGCGTGATGTATATGATGGCTCGGACAAAACCGAGGAGTGGATTGCGCATACGAAAGTAGGGCAATGCAAATTTTGCCAAGTCTATGCAAAAGCAGGGCAAAATCAGGCGCAAAGCCGTGCATGAGCAATCATATTCGAGATATATATTTTACGTCGCACAATATACCTTTTACGACATTAAATATATAAATATAAGATGATTCAATATACGTCTATCTCACCGTTCAGTAGGGGGGTCCTGCTGTATAATGCGTTGAGTTTATGTATCTTGTGGCATTACCAGCACTCATCGGTTCTTCCCACTACACATATATGGCATAGGTCGTTGTGTGCCGCGCATGGATGATCGTCATATATCAAACGTCTATGCGTCGCATTTCACAACACCCTGCAGGTTTGGTATTTGACTTTTCTTAAAACCTATTTGACTTTTATGTTTTTCCACAGTTTCATAATTATTTCCATTAGCCAGTCGTCGGTTGACCCATGCTCTCTCGCCTGTCGCTCCCCTACCTTTTCTGAGAAATTTGCTTTTTTGGTATTTTGATATTTTTATATAGTTTTTTGCATATTATCCCTGTACTCTGAAATAGAACAAAAATAGAACTATCGAAAGGGGTGAAGAGGGGACTTATCTATCTATAGTAGGCTTTGCCAGCTACTCTGACATCGATATAGTCAGGCACAATTTTTCTCTTTTCCAGGTATCGAATCGCTCTCTTCATGTCTTCGATCTGCTCCCCTACTGGCCTATCAAGCGAGAGACGTACGGGGTATGGATGCTTCATGACTTTTAACTCGATCTGACGGGTCGTATTGGCTGGTATGATTGCCTCTTTGACAGTGAGACCGTACGTGCGCGCGACATCCACGGACATACCGACGAAGCGTAAAAACCTGCTGCTCGCCACAGCTGCACCTGTTGTTTGTGGTATACCGCTCCGGTCAATGATTTTTACTGATGGCTGAGCAAAGTGGTTTGATTGAAAAGGTACGCCGTATTTATCGACATAGTACTGATCAGAACCTATAAGCCAGCTCGCCACTGGTTGACGAAATACCACGATAAACCGACTAGCAGTAAACCCCGCCGGACTGACGCTTGTAATCGCTTCGACCTCTGGTACGGCGTGTTGGAGATACCCCTCTAGTTGCGTTTTGTCCAACAGAACGCGTAGGCGCTGAGCGGGATGGCTGGCAAAATAGTCGTTGATTGCGCGTTGGTATCGTTCTGGCTGCACGATGATACTCGACGTCGTCGGCAATACATGTATGGTGGCAGTAAATTCATATAGCACCCAAGTCAATAGACATGCGGCTCCCGCGACGAGTATCAGCATGCCGCCAAGTCGTCGACGGTGTGCTGTCAAATGATGTGCATGTGCTCGAGGTGAGCGTAGATCACCAGTGAGTTCACTTGCACTGCCAAAAGCGGAAGAGGAGCTACCGACAAGCGTCCGGTTGCGACGAAACAGCGCACTACCCCTACCCTCTGTGCGTCGAGGAATCTCACCCTGTCGTCGCTCTCGTGAGGCTGCTCCTGCATCGTGTGAACGACGGCGCGGAGGCGTATCCCGACGACGTTTTGACCACTTCCACCTCATATAACTACTACTTTCGCGATGTCCGAACTATTATGTTTGCCATGTCCCGTGCCGCATGTGGACGTGCTTGCTTATGCAAATTAGTGCTCAGTTTTTCCTGCAATGACGCGTCGTCCAATATACACAGTACCGCATCGACAAGCGACCTGTCGTCTGGATCTGTGAACCGATCCTCATCCAATGGAAGTACCGCTTCTGCATCGACAAATAGCTGAGCGTGTTTCACCTGCCATATGAGACGCTTACTCGGCACGAGGATCGTGGGTCTTGCTAGCGCAGCAAGTTCAAGCAATGCCGTCGCGCCAGCGCGCGAAACGACGACGTCTGCTGCGCCGAGTAGCTCGACCAATCCACTGGACATGAAATCCTTCAGTATAAATCTCGGATCGTCTTGAGGCGTCAGACTCACCAACTCATCATAATGAGACACGCCTGATAGCAGCACGACATTCGTATGCTCGAGTAGTAGTTGCAAATTTGCCGCCACGGCCTCATTGATCTGTCGAGAGCCCTGCCCTCCCCCAAAGCACACGAGCAACGGTCGTTTCGGATCAAAACCGAGTCCGATTTTAATTTCTTTTCGTTGTTTTTCTGACAACTTTTTATACACTGCATCAACTGGTATGCCGACATACGTTGATTTCTCTGGCGGGTAGTCATAATGCTCAAGTGGCGCTCCAGTGGCGATGTGCTTGGCAATCGGCGCGAGTAATCGGTTCGTCAAGCCGGGGTGCGCATCGCTGTCGTGAATCACTACCGGTATCCTGAGTAACCACGCAGCCCATCCGACGGGCAAGCAAACGTATCCGCCCTTTGCGAAAACGACATCAGGTCGCCACGCCAAAAGACGGATGAAGCTTTGTACCGTACCCACCAGCACGAAAAACGTATCACGTATATTTGGCAATACGATCGAAGGAGATGTCAGATGCTGCAGTCGTGTCAGATGGCGATAACGACGAAATTTGCCCGCGACGACGGTCTGGGTGCGGATAGACGCGTCGTATTCCGACATGATATCGCGTGCCTGCGAGGCAAAATGCCTGTCACACCAGAATCGTACTTCAGTTTTCGGATGTGACTTGTGTAGTTCGCGCAAAACCGCCACGACCGGCGTGACGTGCCCGCCCGAGCCTCCTCCTACTGCTAAAATTCTCATATTTGCCCTCCGTTTCTGATCGATGCTCGTCTAGCTGGCGTGGTACGTCGCTGACGTTCAGGCGTATTCTTTTTTGCCCTGCTACTCATCGATGTGTATCGTGATAACTGAAAAGCAAGACCAAGTGCCATTGCGATAAATACCATACTAGTACCGCCAAAGCTGAGTAATGGCAGCGTAATACCAGTCAGCGGAATAACACCCGTCATCGCCCCGACATTCAGCACCACATGCGCCGCCAACCATCCGAATACTCCAGATACGAGTAGCTGAAGCCGCGTGTCTTCCAGATTGTCAGCAATTTTGAGCAAACGAAGCAATAGCGCAGTAAACAGCGAAAGAATTGCAACCAATCCGACGAATCCAAACGTCTCGCCCATAATCGCGAAGACCGAGTCGTTGATAGCTTCCGGTAAATAGCCGGTCGCCTGGACGCTATTGCCTATCCCTACTCCAGCTATGCCACCCGAGCCAATCGCGATTTTGGCGTGCGTTATGTGGTAAGCTCCAGCATCATCGACAGAGCTACTGTCTCCAGACAAAAAGGTTGTGACACGCTCAAGACGATGTGGCGCGATAAGGATAGAGACGACACCTATAGCGAGTATCACTCCTGCGATTATGAGACCGACGCGGTATTTCATGCCCGACATAAACAACATGACCGACAGAAGCGCGATAAGTGAAATCCCCGTCCCCATGTCTTTTTGAATAATGACGATGAAAAAAAGCGCCAGTCCTGAAACGATACCGAAAGGTATAAGCGTTTTTGTCCGGTCGTTTATAAGCCCCTGTCGTGCTCGCGTACCGAGAAATCCCGCGGTAAATAACAATATGCCGAACTTTAGTAACTCTGCTGGCTGAAAGCTCCCGAGCGGTCCCAAATCAAACCAACGACACGCACCCAAACTACACTGAGCAATTGCTTCGACATGTAGTATATTGCCAAAAAGCATCAGCAACAGACTCGCGACAAACCCTGTGACCAAAATTTTTCCAGCGTTCCGCTGAAAAAACTTATACGGCAGGCTTGCAGACACGATAAACGCTACGAGCGCCAGCACGAGACTCGTTATTTGTTTGATGAAGAAATACGCCGAGTCATAATAGTCAGTCCCATAGGCATTGTTGAGCACGTTCGCGCGCTGAGGACCGATAGCATACATGATGATCAAACCCAATAGCATCAATAGGCCCATATAGAGCACGATCTGATAGTCAGGTCTATGTCGCCGAGACACGGATGCATCATCCGATACGCTCGTCGTTCGTTGACGCCGACTACTAAAATAGCTCACTTAGATATGTCCTCCTGCAAGAGCAAGCAGCACGCCCGTCGCAGCCGCCACTGCGCCGATAACCCAAAACCGCATGGTAACTTTGGTTTCGGGCCATCCGACCGCCTCCAGGTGATGATGAATCGGTGCAGAAAGGAAAATCTTGCGCTTGAATATTCTCTTGCTCGTAATCTGCAACAAACTCGAACCCGCCTCAACGACGAACACGATACCGATTACCGGCAGCAAGAAAAACGAATTGGTCAGCATCGCGACGACACCAAGCGTCGTTCCTAGTGCGAAACTACCGACATCGCCCATAAAGAACCGCGCCGGATAGATATTGAACCATAGATACGCAAGCAGGGCGCCCAAAACCGTGAAGCAAAAACCTGCAAGCAGAAAGTGTCCCTGCAAGATAGATATCATGCCGAACGCGCCATATGCTGCCGCCAATAATCCGCCAGCCAAACCATCAAGCCCATCACTGATATTTACTGCATTGCCAGTTGCCACGACAGCAAACGCAAAGAGCGGGATCATGAACCACCCGACAGCGATATCTCCTAAGAAAGGAAGATGAACTGCGTTATAGCCTAATTTCACGGCGAAATACCACCCGAGTCCCAACCCCAGCGCGGTTATAGCCATGAATTTGAAGCTTGATCGAAGCCCGGCGACACCCTTACCGTTACCACGAATATTGATAATGTCGTCCAGCAGCCCCACCGCACCACCACCCAGTAACGCCGCCAGTGGCAACCACGTTTGCGCGCGATCCATGTTAAACGCAAGTGTCACTACCGTGATCGCAACGACTGCGATAATCCCTGCCATCGTAGGGATATTGCGCGTGAACTTATTTTTATGCAACTTGGTAAAGACCAGTAACTTCTCACCTGTCGTGCTGGTTTCACGCTGACGTTTCCAAAATTTGTATTTGTACGCCAGGTGCGTGTAAACAGGTGTTAGCAGCATGGCCAATACGAATGCAGCGCCACTCAATAAAAAGATGGCTGTCAACTCATTTGTCAGTGCGGTTATCGTCAGTGTCGTGCTCATATATCAGCCTTTCGGTTGTAGTTTTAAGTAATCAATTAACCAGTTTGAGATATCCGTAAATATCGGCAAAGCATGTTTGCCCCCCTCTAGGTTTTTTCCTTTGCCCGACGCCTCTACCATTATGACATATCGCGGCTTTGAATCACCGCCATAACCGAGATACGTCGCAATCGTTTGGTTGTCAACGTACTTACCGTTTATGATTGTTTGCGAGGTGCCTGTTTTGCCACCAATATCATACCCCGGCTTATCGTGACTTCCATAAAAGGCAGCCCTCGCTTTGCGAATCATTTTGTGAATTTCATCTGATGTTTCCGGACTAATCGTGTGCGGATAACTCTCTTTTGGCTGCGCGGGATCAAGCGTGCCATCCGGCGCGATCGTGCCAGCGATGACAGTAGGCTGGTAGTACGTACCGCCATTCACAAGCGTGCTGAACGCTGACGCGACCTGGATCATCGTCAGATCCATGCCCTGACCAAACGCCATGTTGGAGTAGCGTACCGCATTTCCTTGTACCTCTGTCGGTGGGATGATTATACCGGGTTGTTCATTTGCGACTTCTATACCAGTCAGCTGACCGAAACGGAACTTGTCATGGAAGTATTTATACATCGTATCACGTGCCTGACGCGTAATCTTCTCGCCGTCACCGAGCCGCTGAGCGATCGTCACGACGCCAGTGTTCAAAGAGTAGTTCAAAGCAGTTTGCATCGTTATTTTGCCTGTAACCCCTTTGAACGCGTTGCCGATTGTCCAGTCTCCTATGCGTATCGAATCCGTGTTGATATACGTCGAATCAGGGCGTATGACTCCCCTGTCCAGCCCGGTCGCCATAGTAAATGTTTTTATATCCGAACCAGGCTCGTAAGGTCGACTAACGACATTGTTATTAAATACTGCCGGGTTTTTTACCTTGATGAACTCCTGGGGGTTATATGTCGGCCAGTTCGCCATAGCCATAACCTTGCCAGACTGAGGATCTATCACGATGACGCTGCCTTCATCAGCTCCAGCCTTTTTCAGCCCTGCTTTCAGTGCCTTTTCGGCATATGCCTGGATATTCCGATCTATAGTTAGCGCTATGTTTTCTCCATTTTGAGCTGGTTTGTGTATGTTTTTGTGACCAATCGTGAGTGGCACGCCACTGACATCTGTTACCGACTTCAGTAATCCATCATGCCCCACCAAACGATCGTTCAACGCTGCTTCCACGCCGTATTGACCGACTCCTTCGGCATTGACGAACCCAAGTGTCTGTGATGCCAGACTTCCCTCTGGATACACTCGCTCTGAAGTTTCTTGAAACCCGATGCCTGGCAAATTTTCTTTTTTGATCATCTCTGCCTGCTGACGAGTCAATTTGGTGCCGAGGATTTGATATCGCGTATCTTTACGCTCTAAAAGTGATTCAAGGTTGGGACGCAAATTTCCTCCCGCCACCTGACGGATCACCTCAAGAGCCCTCTCCGGTTTCGTCACCATAACCGGATCGGCAAACAGTGTATACACCGTCTGATTCATCACGAGTTTGACGGGTTTGTCGCCATCCATGGCATATATCAAGCCGCGTTTCGCAGGGATCGTCAGAGGCTTGATTTGCTCTGCTGCAGCAAGGGCGACATACTCTTCATGCTTGATAATCTGGATATAAAAAAGACGCGCCACGAAAAGAACCATGACCACGAATAGAAAACTCGCGAGTATGACGGAGCGGCTCCCTTTGCGTAACGATAGTTGCATCGTTTCTCCTATCTGACGTA
>CAZIOA010000005.1:2821-27763 GCA_964540835.1 uncultured Candidatus Saccharibacteria bacterium | reverse complement strand
TTTCCGAGGCGACGCCGTGCTTCGACGCCTTGCGTCATGATGGTCGAGCCGAGAGAAATACGAAAAACTTGTTTTTCTATTTCCGAGGCGACGCCATGATAGACGCATAATGTGGCAGCGTTGATTTTCTGATACAATAACTAGCATATGACCCTCAGTCTATCCGATGAATTAACCTGGCGCGGTTTCGTCAATCAAACGACACTCCCGGACATCAAGGCGCTCGATGGCGAGCCAATTAATTTCTACTGGGGAGTCGATCCGAGCGCAAGCAGCATGACGATCGGCAATCTCGCGACGGCCATGATGGTTCGTCATTTCATCAGCCACGGCCACAAAGCACATCTCCTTGTCGGCGGTGCGACCGGGCTTATCGGTGATCCTGACGGCAAGAAGGATGAGCGCAAGCTCAAGACACCCGAGGAAATCGAAGCGAACAAAAGCGCGCTCGCTGAGCAGTACGATAAAGTTTTCGCGGGTCAGTCGTTTGAGCTTGTCGACAACTACGACTGGTTTAGGGGCATAGGATACCTCGATTTCTTGAGAGACGTCGGCAAGCACGTGCCGTTGAGCGACATGCTCGGTCGAGATTTCGTGCAAGCGCGACTAGGCGAGGGCGGGAGCGGCATCAGCTACGCCGAGTTTAGCTACTCGCTCATCCAGGGATATGATTTCGTCCATCTGTTTCGAGAGCATGGCGTCACGCTACAAGTTTGCGGTGCTGACCAGTGGGGTAACTCTATAGCCGGAGTCGATCTCATACGTCGGCTTGAGGGCAAGGAAGCACATGTGTTTAGCGCCCCGCTTGTCGTCAACAAAACGACTGGCGTCAAGTTCGGCAAGTCTGAGGAAGGCGCGGTATGGCTCGACCCTGATTTGACGAGCGTATACAAATTTTATCAGTTCTGGCTGAACGTCGATGACGAAGGCGCGATTGACCATGCCAAGATATACACGCTACTGAGCCGCGAAGAAATCACTGAACTAGCCGACAAACAAAAGGCGGATCCTGGTGCGCGAGATGTTCAAAAAGCACTCGCCTATGAGGTGACAAAGCTCGTCCACGGCGAAAACGCCGCCGACAGCGCTCGCCGAGTGACAGACGTGTTGTTCGGCAAGTCGGAGTTTAGTAGCTTGTCTGAGGACGACATACAGCTACTCTCTCGTGAAATTCCAACAGCCCAAAAGGGCGCGATGGTCGTCGATCTTCTGGCAGATAGCGGACTCACGACAAGCAAGGGCGAAGCGCGCCGATTGATTCTCGGCGGCGCTATTTCCGTAAATGGAGAGAAGATACAAGACGACATACTTGTCGCACATCCAGCTCTGGTTAAAAAGGGCAAAAACAGCTTCCTACTCGTCAAATAATCGTGAAATTGCTATACTGAATACTTGACTATTCTTACTACCAAGGAGGGAAGATGCCGTTACCAGTAAAAGCATCAAAGCACTTGTCTGTCGATGCGATCAAGAATATCAATGACTGGCTGACGCAGCCAAAGTACGCGCAGTACAAAGATGAGTTGGAGCAACTTATCCAGAATGAAGAATGGCAGCAACTTGAGGATGCATTTTTCAAAGTCATCGAGTTTGGTACAGGAGGACGGCGTGGTACGACGGGGGTCGGCTCGAATCGCATCAATCGCGTGACTATCGGTGAGTCTGCGCAGGCTTTCTGTGAATATGCAGCAGAGCATGACAAAAATGCACCTGAAAAAGGCGTCGTAATCGCATGCGACACGCGGCTTAGTTCGCCCGAACTTAGCCGTTATGTCGCGCAAGTTTGTGCGGCGGCCGGATTTAAGACGTATATTTTCGACGGCTTCCGTTCGACACCGGAGCTCAGCTTTGCCGTGCGCTACCTCGGCGCGGCTATAGGTATCGTTGTCAGCGCAAGTCACAACCCCCCTATGGATAACGGCTTTAAGGGTTATTGGTCGGATGGCGGACAGCTGGTAGCGCCTCATGATAAAGGCGTGCTGGCAAAAGCTATGGCCATATCAAAGATAAACGACATTGATTTCGACCATGCTGTCAAAGACGGTAAGATTTCGATTGTAGGGAAAGAAGTTGACGATGCGTATATAAACGCGGTCGTAGCGCAGGCGGAGGGTAAAGAGCGAGATGTGAAAATTGTCTATTCTCCACTACATGGCGCTGGCCAAACGAACGTGCTGCCAGTGCTGAAAAAAGCAGGTTTCAAGGATGTTTCGACTGTTGCGGATCAGATGGTTCCCGATGGCAACTTCCCGACTATAGAGAATGGCAAGGCGAACCCTGAAGAGAAAGCTGCGAACGATCGAGCAGTTGCTCAGATGCTATCAGAGGGTGCCGATATCGCAATCACAAACGATCCTGATGCTGATCGCATAGGCGTGACTGTTCGCGTGGGAGAAGATGTCGTCTATCTGAATGGCAACCAATCAGCCGTACTTGCTGCAGATTTCGTGCTGTCAAAGAAAAAAGACAAAGGCGAGTTGAGCGGTAAGCAATATATTGCTAAGACGATTGTCACTACGGATCTACTTGAATCGATTGCCACCCACTATGGCGTGAAAACTTACGGGAATTTCTTGGTTGGTTTCAAATACATCGGCGAGCTGATATTGAAGAAGGAGGATACCGACGAAGAGTTCATCATTGGCGGTGAGGAGAGTTACGGTCTACTAAAGGGTGACTATGCTCGCGATAAAGACGGCGCGGCGGGCGCATTGCCGCTCGCTGAATATGCGGCTGAGCTCAAACAGCAAGGAAAAACCCTTTACGATAGATTGCTGGAAATTTACGCAGAGCATGGTCTGTATGTCGAACGGCTGGACAACATTCAAAGTCCGGGCGCAGATGGTTTCGAGCGCATGCAAAGGGTAATGCATGAGCTTCGCACGAACCCGCCAACGTCTGTTGGTAGCGAACAGGTAACGGCTGTACTGGATTATAAGACGCTTGAGAAAAGGAACCTGGCAGATGGAGAGACGGCAGCAATCGATTGTATCAAAGGAGATGTCGTCGTGCTAGAATTTGGTGATCGCCGCCGTCTAACAGTCCGACCTAGCGGCACGGAGCCGAAAATTAAGTTCTATGTCCAGTGGCACGATGATGTTGACAGCCGTGATCCAAATACAATAGCCGAGCAGTATGAGGAGCTGCAGGGGCACATAGAAAATCTTTCAAGATCACTAGAGGGTGTTCTGTTTAAGTAAATTCCAAAAATTGACAAAACGATAGATAAAGTGTATCATATGTCTGATAGTTATGGCAGAAACACTCACTCACATCCACGAACGAGCAGAGGACGAGAGTGCTCGCGAATACTTCGCAAAGTATGGTCATGTCGCGTTGGCAAACGTGTATGACGCATCACTAGGCGAATCAGCGACTCTGGCTGCCACTAAAGGCATGCGTCTACATACGAACGGTAGGTTAAGCGGTCAAACCGGTGACGTGCGTTATAGCCATCTTGCTTCTGATAACCCGCTGAAACAGGTGATTACATCGACCTTGAGGATCCTTGATCAACTTGTTGGACAGTTCGACCTCGCGTCGAGCGAGAGACCGAGAGTTCAGATCATTGATCAAAGAGCAGGTGCAGAAGGTATATGGCATAGGGATAATGGCGTAGCGATCACGACACTTCAAGGCGGCTCTTGGTTTGAGATTAAAGGTGAAGACGGCTCGCCTGATGCCGCGTACGAGCTTAAGTCTGGGCGAATCGTCGTGATGAACCCATCGTTTCAACTATTGCACCGAGGTGTAGCCGGAAACGATTCAGCGCGTACCGGGCTTGTGATTGAGCGGGCGTAAAAAGAATACAGCCGTCTCTGATAAAATAAACGTATGAACCTCCAAACGCCGCTCGAAGCGGTAAAGGGCATGGGTCCGAAATCTGCGGAGCAGCTGACATCAGCCGGTCTATCGACGGTCGGTGATTTGCTAACGTTTCTCCCTCGTAAGTACGAGGACTTTTCGCAGGTCGTTTCTATTGCCGACATCCGCCCCGGCAAGGTGACTATCCGGGCACGTTGCGAGAAGCTCGAGACCAAACGTGTCCGTCGCGGCATGACCATCACGACCGCTACTCTCGCCGACGGAACCGGTAAGTTGCAGTCCGTATGGTTTAACCAGCCGTACAGGATGAATCAGCTCAAGGGCGATGAAGAGTTTTATTTCTCGGGTACGTTCGAGTTCAGTTATAACCGCTACCAGCTGACAAATCCGAGTGCCGAAAAAGTGAGCGACGTTCCGGTATCGACAGATAGAATCGTGCCCATTTACCGGTCGATCAAGGGATTGAAGAGCCAACTTGTCCGCAAAATCCTCGTTGAGCTGAAGCCTCTCATGACTATGCTCCCCGAGACACTGCCGCAAGATATCGTCGCAAAGGAAAAGCTGCTGTCATATGCCGATGCACTGCTCGCGCTTCATTTTCCAAAAAGCAGCGAAGATATCGAGCGTGGTCGCGAGCGTCTAGGGTTCGAAGAATTGTTCACGCTTCTACTGGCCGCACAGCTAAACAAGCAGGCGAACGCGCAACTCACCGGATGGCAGATTCCATTTGACAAGGCTGTCGTCCAGCATTTCGTCAAGCAACTACCGTTTCAATTGACTGATGCGCAGCGGGTTGCCGCTTGGGAAATCATCCAAGATTTCGAGCACGAAACCCCCATGAATAGACTTCTGCAGGGGGACGTCGGTAGCGGCAAGACGGTGGTCGCGGGTCTTGCCGCGCGCCAGGTCGCACATGCGGGCTTGCAGTCCGCTATCATGGCACCGACGGAAATCCTTGCAACGCAGCACGCCGAAACGCTGACGAACCTACTTGAACCACTAGGCGTATCGGTCGGTCTACTGACAGGGAGCGTCAAAGGCAAGTCGCGCGAGGAGCTGTATAAACAAATCGCGAACGGCGGTGTCGACGTCGTCGTCGGCACGCATGCGTTGATACAGGAGTCAGTCAAGTTTCATAAACTCGGATTCGTCGCTATAGATGAGCAGCATCGTTTCGGCGTAAAGCAACGCCAGGCACTACTTGTAAAAACCAACAGATCAAAAGAAGTCTTCTTTAACAGGGAGAAAAACTTGCAAAATGAGTATATGCCGCATTTGTTGGCCATGACGGCCACGCCGATACCGCGAAGTCTCGCGCTAACAGTCTATGGTGAGCTGGATATCAGTATCCTGAACGAACGGCCTAAGGGCAGACTACCGATCATCACGAAGCTATGGTCGCCGAATAGCAGAGCCAAGTTGTACGATCTTATTGAAGAGCAGCTAGCTGCTGGACGTCAGGCGTACGTGATATGCACCTTGATTGATGATAACCCGCAAAACGAGCTAAAAAGCGTGCAGGAGGAATACAAAAAACTACGCGTCGGACCGTTTGCGCACCGCCAGATAGGACTGCTTCACGGCAAACTCAAACCGGCAGAAAAAGACGCCGTCATGTCGGATTTCGCTTCGGGCAAGACAGATATCCTCGTGAGCACGACTGTCGTCGAGGTTGGAGTAGATGTGCCGAACGCAACGGTTATCCTGATAGAAAACGCTGATCGTTTCGGGCTCGCGCAGCTGCACCAGCTTCGTGGTCGTGTCGGGAGGTCTCATCATCAGAGTTACTGCTACCTCATGATGTCAGACAGCCAGGTGCCATCGAAACGTTTACGAGAAATCGAGAAAAGCAATGATGGGTTTTATCTGGCCGAAGTCGACCTCAAGCTTCGTGGTCCAGGTGAAATTTATGGTCGAGCGCAGCACGGTGAGCTGAACTTGCAAGTGGCTACACTGGGCGATACCAGGTTGATTGCCCGAGCTCAGCGAGCCGCTCGCGCATTCGTCGAGAATGAGTACGATCTGGTACAATATAAGCAGTTAGCGAGGCAGGTTAAGCACTACCAGCGTCTCACGAGACTAAACTGAGTACTGTGCTGCTATCCTGTCATTTATCAACTACTCGCTACCAACAACTACGTTATGTACTCTGGAACCACACTAAGGAACAAATCCGGTCGCGTCATGGGCGTACATCAGCGGATCGACCGTCTTGCTCGACGTGAACTAACTGCGCTACTTCCAAAGCGCCATAACTTTCCATCGAGTCGAGAGATCATACACTTTGAGGGGCTGAACGGTCCGGACGGTATCAAACGCAAAAGCCCTGGTCAGGATGAGCCATGGCATTATCTAGATCCGCTTGATTCGACTGACAACAAACTTCGCGACATGATTCGCGACCATATGCATAATCTGACAGTAGCTCTTGTCGAGGACAACAGGCAACGCGCGGCCTTTGAGGCTGCCTGGCTTGCGCATGCGATAGCAGACGGACTGACACCAGCGCATCACTACCCGCTAGAGGAAAAGCTCGAAGAACTACGTGATGGTGAAGGGCTGGAGACGCGCAACACGCCGCGTAAAAAATTAATCCTGCCGGGCAAGACTCGTCGACACCAGCTCGTAAACAACTGGGAGTTTTGGGGCGCGCGCGGCGTCATGACGACGCATTTCACGTTTGAGTGGGGGATCGCGACGACGATTGCAGCCGGTAGGCTGACAAAGCTATCCCCTAGCAGCAACGATCTTGTACGTTTGAAAAACGAAGGTTTCATGCAACTTTTTGATGATGCGTTGCATCGGATCGTCGCGCTGGAGCTCTACGATGAGTTCTCTCGCGCCGGTTGGACGAGACGACTGGCTCGCGAGACGAAGGCGCAACTAGTCCCCGAAATTATCCGAACCGTCTCGCTTGCATGGTATAGCTGTGCTATGGAGGCTGCCGCCAAAAAGGCGAAACTATCATGACTTCTACCGTGCGGATCATTGCAGGCAGGTTCGGAGGTCGACTGCTCGCAGCCCCAACTGGACGCCGTACTCACCCTATGGGTGAGCGCATTCGCAACGCGTTGTTCAACAGTATCGGTAGCGAGATAGAGGAGGCAATTATCTTGGATGCTTTTGCGGGCACGGGCGCAGTTGGATTCGAAGCGATAAGTCGCGGCGCAAAACACACGACGTTCATCGAGCGCGACCGCATAGCGCAAAGGGTGCTTACGGAAAACATCGCGGCGTTGGGGGTCGAGGAACAGACGAAACTCGTGAAAGCCTCCGTATCAGCATGGGCAGGCACGTATGACGGACCCTTGTTTGACGTTATTTTTGCTGATCCGCCATACCATGACGTGCAGTTTTCCACAGCTTTGAAATTAATGGGTCTTTTAAAGCCCGGAGCGCTTATGGTATTATCACATCCAGGAAGAGACGAGTGTCCGACCAGACCTGGAGTTGTTGTGGTGGACAATCGTAGTTATGGAGACGCGACACTCACTCTCTTCCGCCGAGAAGAATGAGCAACACCCTGTCGGGGTGTATTTAATTTATCAAAAACATGACATAATATTAGGCATGGAAAAGCCTGTTCGGGTGATGAATCCAGGTGCGCGAACACTTCGCCACAAGGGTTTCGTCGTGTATCGCGGCTGGAATGAGAAGCTGGCAGAGGAGCTGGTAGAGTGCTCGAAAGATCCGTTTATCAAACAGTGGACGCCTAATGACGCTGAGCGACGTTTTACTGACGTACCTACGGCCATGAAATGGCATGATGAAGGGCAGCGAACAGTATATTCGCTGTATGATAATAGCGATGAGGGACTGACCGGAGTTATATGGTATGATACACGCTCGCGAAAAGATCTTGACGCGACGCATACCTTTGGTATACGCATGTACAACCCTGAACGGCTTGAGCGGAGAAAAAAGCTTGCACATGGGTTTATGAAAGCCGCACAGTATGACTTTGAACAACTGGCGTCCGCTCCTGTAGTCTGGCTCGAGACAGATTCGGATAATGTCGGTGCGCGGGATCTGTATGAGAATTTCGGTTACGAAACCGTATCTGAGGCTAATGAGCGTATCACGATGATAGTTCGGCCCACAGACCGCATCGCGCGGTTTTATGATGATCTATAAGTTTTAAAAATCTTTTTCTGGTGCGCGAGAAAGGACTTGGCGTAGCACGGCGCAGCGAAAAAAGCACCCTCTGAAAGGAGGGTATTTTTGAGCAAGCAAGCGGAGGAGCAAAACGGAGTGAAGCGATACCTTCACGCGCGGGCTGTTTGTAGCACGTAGACCGTGGAGGTTCTGGCTTGATATCGAACTAAAATAAAAGAGGAGCAAATGCTCATCTTTCTACTATGGTGCGCGAGAAAGGACTTGAACCTTCACGCCTTGCGGCACATGCTCCTAAGGCATGCGTGTCTACCAATTCCACCACTCGCGCATAATTTTTAAACTCACGCAGCGTGTCTACGAATAACTTGCGTTTCACGCAGCCACCACTCGCGCATGTGCCAATCATAGCAAACTTTCATCTGTCAGACTAGTGTTTTATTAACATGCCGCTTGTGGTATTATTGGGAAAGCATGAGTAAGGTTTCGCAATATTTGAACGAACACCTACAGGGAGAAGTGACGACCAACGATCACGTCCGTAAGCGCTATGCGACAGATGGTAGCGTGTTGTCGGTAACGCCCGATCTGGTCGTGTATCCGCGCTCTACCAGCGATATACGCAAAGTTGCTCGTTTTTCATGGCAGTTAGCCGAAAAGGGCCACAAACTCTCTATCACGCCCCGTGGCGGGGGTTCTGATCAGACCGGCGCGGCCATAGGATCCGGTGCTATCATTGATCTTCGTGCGCACATGGACGGAATTTTGGAAATCGATGCAAAGCAGAGACTCGTCCGCGTCCAGCCCGGCGTGACGTTCAAGGCGCTAAATGAAGCGCTTCGCTTGCACGGATTATTTATCCCTTCGTATCCGGCATCGCAGGCATACAGCACGATTGGCGGCGCTATCGCGAACAACGCGAGTGGCGCGCTATCTGGCAAGTATGGTTCGACGCTCGGATGGATTCATCAGCTTGAAGTCATACTGGCAAACGGAGAAGTGTTGCAAACCGGCCGTATAAGCAAGCGCGAGCTGGGTCGCAAGAAGGGGCTGCAGACATTTGAAGGAGAGGTATATCGAGGTATCGACAATTTAATTACTGACAACGACAAGCTGCTCGATGAACTGGCAATCGATGTTCGTGACAATGTCGGGTATAACGTCGTTGATGTGAAGCGTCGCGACGGTTCAGTTGATCTGACGCCGCTTTTTGTCGGCAGCCAGGGCACGCTTGGTGTCGTGTCTGAGGTCATCATGAAAGCAGAAAAGATCCCAGATGCTCCACTCGTGGGCGTGATCGCTTTTCCTGATCACGAGTCGGCTCGAGACGGGATGGATGTCCTTAGGGCGTATAACCCCGCTGTCATGGAGCTTATCGACGGACGACTGTTTGAAACGGCGGTTGCGAACGGCAAGCGATATCAGTTCTACTCAGATGCGTTGGACGAAGGTGATGTCGCTGCTGTCATCTATCTGGAGTTCGATGATGCCAGTGGGCATGCCAAGAAAAAGATTGGCAAAAAAATAGCGAAATACTACGAGAAACTACCGCCATATGTGGTCTTGGAAAGCGATGCGGACAAAATAGCCGCGCTGCATGAACTCGTGCATGTCCCTGCTGTCGCGCGATTTTCCGACAAGGCAGACATATGCGCTCCAGCGTTTCTGGATGGCGCGTACGTACCCTCCGATCGGTTTGAAGACTTTGCAAACGCCATCAAGGCCCTCGAGGAGAAGCATCATGTTGACTTGCCACTATGCGGCCATGCGGCGCAGAGCGTATACTTCGCGTATCCTTCACTGAGTTTTCACAAGGTCGGTGATCGCCAGAAGGTATTCAAGCTTCTTGCGGAATGGTCGGCGGCCGTCGCCACTCATGGCGGCCATTTGATCGGTGAAGCTGGCGAAGGCAGGCTCAAAGCACCGTTTGCATACAAAGCGTTGGATGAGGACGTGCTCGATTTATACGCTGGCGTGCGTGCCGTGTTTGACCCGCTCGATATCATGAATAGCGGCGTCAAGCAGTCTACAGAGCTCAAGAAACTAGCATCCAGTCTGCGCTCTGACTACGACGGAACTGACTTCGCTCAGTACGGCGCGACAAGTTATCTCTAGTATCGTGAGTACCGTAAAAATCCTCACAGATTCATCGCCTGGGTCTCGATCATAATACAAAGTATGACCAGAATGGCCAGGCGCCCCAAGCCGACTGAAAACAAAGTATCTGTAGGTAAAGACGGGATCATACGCGTCGTCTATCATGGCTCCCAAACCGCGTCAACTCTTCAAGATATGACGACCAGACAGCTTGCTATCATGCAACGACTGATAGACAGTGATAAACCAGTCATGTTGCTAGTCGATATCCGTGATCTTGGCGAGTTTAGTCTCTCGGCAAAACTTGTGGATATGCATGCGAGGACCATACTGCCATTTTGGAAAATGGCGCTCGTGACGTCTGGCGCACGGCCGGAGAGCGAAATAATCTCACGTAAACTGACGTCAATGTCTGGCCGTCGCAAGGAAATCCGCTATTTCCAGCGTGAGGATGATGCCGTGGGGTGGCTGAGTTTCATGAGGTAAAACCATTGCGCTCAAGATTGTAAAAGCTCAGGAAGTTATCTAATATTAGTTAACATGAGCGCAGAGCGGATCGACACTCTAGAAGCACGGTTAAACCATAAGATTATTAAAGATGTTGGCCAAGCTGCGGTTAATCCATGGGTTGATTTGGCACATTCTGAGCCCTTTATATCCCCCCTTGACGAATCGATCCTTGCGAAAAGAAATGACCGGCTCGACCATTTACATTTCGAAATAATGCCATCGCCGTACATGGGAAATCTGGACAACGCGCAGGTGGTATTTCTGGCGCTAAACCCTGGGTTTGAGCAAGGAGATGTGATTGCGTATAACGATCCGGCGTTCGCGCAGCAGACCCGCCTCAATTTTACGCACGGTGCCAATCCATCGTTTTATGCTCTCGATTCCAAGTTTCAAGACTCCGTCACGCACCAATGGTGGATAAAGAAAATAAAGGGGTTGGTAGAAGTTGGCATACCGCTAAATCAGCTCAGTGAGAAAATCATGAGCGTCCAGTATTTTCCATATCATTCAGTAACGTATAAGCCATTGTCCGAAACGTTACCGTCGCAGGAGTATTCATTTCATCTGGTTCGAAAAGCAATTAAAAGAGGTAAAACGATAGTCATGATGCGAAGTGAAAAGTTATGGACCGAGGCCGTACCAGAACTCAAAGATACGCCTTTCATAAAACTGCGTAATGTTCGCAATCCCGTCATTACGTCAAACAACATGGATGAGCCGCAGTTTAAAAGGATTTTAGCGGCGCTGGAAAATGACAACTAAAAAGCTGACTACTTCGAGTCGGCGTTTTAATTAATACAAGTAGCCCGTCCGTGCCTAATCATTGGTACCGCGGAGAGGACCCGCGCACCAAAACAAGTTCGGTGCGGGGCAGGCTTGAACCTCAAATCTTTGGTGCGGATGAGAGGACTTGAACCTCCACGTTGTTGCCAACACTAGCACCTGAAGCTAGCGCGTCTACCAATTCCGCCACATCCGCACAAAGAATCAAAGTTAAAGCGCGTTTATACCTTGAAAAGTATAGCGTATCTGTCACGCCTCCACAATATATTGATGGATTCGATAGGTTATTTCGCCTCGGTGAGCATGATCACGATACCTAGTGCAAATAGCGCTACCGGGATGATCAAAGTCACCCATGAGAGCGTATGTGCTTTTGGCTTTTTGTCGCCTGATTTCTCGTACTGTCTGTATAGCACGGCGTTGACACCGGTCGACACTATCTGACTGATCGCGCCAAACGTCAGGAGATTGAGGAGCATATTGGAAGCAAACGTCGTGATCCACGCTCCTCGCGTCATCCCTATGCTCTCTTGAATAGCTGCGTTGCCGCGCAAGTTTTTCTTTTCGTCGTAGAACGCAACGCCCGCCAGGCTATAGCGGATAGACATGATGATACCCGGAATGACAAAGAGGAGAGTCCACAAAAGAAGTTTGACGAACATAAGTACCTGTAGCCACAAGTATGCCCACAGGTTTTCGAACGCAACATGAAATGCCTTGCCGACATTGACTTCTTTGCCCCGCGCGACTCGTGCCGAGGTATATGACGCCACGCCGCCAAAAAGCGCCGTGACCATCAGTATAGCGAGCACTATGGCAGATGTCGCGCCAATCGCCAATATCCAGTCGCTAGTCGACCATGTCGACACCGTTCGCATAAATGCATCGTAGCGATTTTCTGTGGTCTCCTGCGTCATAGACGGATTGGTGAAAACACCCAGGAGCGATAGTACGATCAGCAGGACACCGACGCTGGGTGCCAGGCTGAAAAGCAGCGTAATACCATTTGTCGCGACGAAAAACGGGTTGTTTTCGTACTTTTTGTCGCGCGGTGATCTTTTGGCCATAGTACTTCCTTACGTTTTAAAGTATATCAAATACGTCGTCCAGACTGCTAGACTAAGAGTATGAACACGAGGATGGATGACGAGGAAATCGACTTGAAGCTAGTAGCGGGCGGTGACAAACGAAATGTCGTAGATGAGTTTCGTGGCATGAAGGTCGAAGCTATTCGATCGGTGCTTGATTCACGTCGTCACGCCCTGCATATCGCCGTCGAGAATCTCGAGCGGGATTTCAGCATGGGAACGATCGTGCGCAACGCCAATGCGTTCAATGTCGAGATGGTGCATGTTGTCGGACGGAAGCAGTGGAACAAGCGAGGGGCCATGTCAACCGATCTGTATATGAACGTCTGCTATCACAAAACGATAGACGATTTCATCAAATCCGTAGGTAATCGACAGCTTATTGGAATCGACAACATCGAGGGCAGCGTGCCATTGCATAGCTTTGAACTTCCGAAAGATGCCGTACTGGTCTTTGGCAGCGAAAAAAGCGGCTTAAGCGCAGAGATGGTAGCAGCGTGCCAGTCAATCGTAGAGATTGAACAGTTTGGCAGCACGCGATCTATCAATGTCGGTGTTGCATCTGGCATCGCCATGTATGCTTGGCTCCAGCAACACGCCCTCAAATAACTCGGATCATTGTATGCAAGGTTTAACCTTTTTTAGTTAAAAAGGTTAAACCTTGCATACGTGTGTAAGTTTTTTAACATCATGTCTCACCGTTTTCTTAGAAAATATACATAGGTAAACGGAGGGGATAAGTATGGCAAGCATACACGGGGTGGTGAATCATATAAAATACATACGTTCCAACTCGGCAGTGCTGGCTGCGGGGTCGGCACTATTCCTGGGTGCGGCTATAGTTGCTGGCCCAGTCATAGAGGCCGCAGGTAATGCGCAGGCATACCATAGTGACGGACGTCACCACAGTTACACCTATTCTGACTACTCAGACGACTATGGTAGGTATGCTGACAACTACGATCGATACTCCGATAATTACGGCAAGTATCTGGATAACTACAAACGGTATGTCGGCTACCATGATGGCTATGGCCATGATAGGGGTAAACATGACGACAAAAAAAGAGACAAAAAGCATCATCACGGCAAAGGTCACTACAAGGATTATGCCGACTATAGGTACGATGACGATCGATGTGGCTGCTATGAAAAGTACTATCCGGTAGCAAGCGAAGACTATAGTCTTGACACCCCGTACTACTATGGCGGCAGGTGGCACAGCGAACCGACGCCAGAGCCAACGCCAACGTATGAGCCAGAGCCGGAACCTACCGATGAGCCAACCCCAACGTATGAGCCGGAGCCGGATATTTCTGTCCCCGCGAGCTCATCTTCGACCGCGACAGCCGTCGCGAACGTGACGGTCAACAAAGCCCCGCAACGAGTCGTCAAGCAAACACCCGTCGTCGTACAAGCAAAACCAGCTTCGACCGTGGGTGCCGGAACTGTCTATGTAGCAAATCCAAAGGGAGGACCGATAGAGTTGCCGCAGACCGGAGCAGAAGACAACATAACGGGAATTATAGGACTGGCGAGCGCGGTCCTGGCAGGATCACTGTACGCTGCATCTCGCCGCGAGCTGAAAGAAATCGGTTTCGAGCATTGATAAATCTACCGCTTGCAACTGACGTCAGTTGGTGATTATGGTACGATTAATGTAAATGATTACATTATCGTCTCAGCCATACAAAGGCACGCGCGATTATTATCCCGAAGACAAGCGGGTACAGAATTACATTTTCAACATCTGGCGTGCCGTTGCGGAGCGATACGGATACCAGGAGTATGGCGCACCTCTTCTGGAGCCGCTCGAAGTCTACACGGCTAAGTCAGGTCAGGAGCTGGCAAATGAACAAACATATAGTTTCACTGATCGCGGTGATCGCATGGTCGCTATTCGCCCCGAGATGACACCGAGCGTCAGCCGCATGGTCGCGGCGAGGCGACAGGAATTGGGCTATCCAGCGCGGCTCTACAGTATCGCGAACTTCATGCGGTATGAACGGCCACAGCGTGGTCGTGAGCGCGAGTTCTGGCAGCTGAACGCTGATCTTTTCGGCGTCGAGGGCGTGGCTGCTGATGCCGAGACCATCGCGCTAGCACACGAAATCATGAGCGCTTTCGGTGCTACGGACGAGATGTACGTCATCCGTGTCAACAATCGCGAGCTAATCAATCACATCATGACTGACTATCTGGGTCTCGAGGGTGAGCGTGCACAGCAGATGGTCAAGCTGTTCGACCGCAAGGAGAAGATTTCACCAGATGATTTCACGCAGCAGGCGACAGAAATCTTCACGTCCGATCATGCCGATCAGGGTCTCGCCAAGATCGACGCGCTCGTGGGCGTGCAGACAGTTTCGGAACTGCCAGCAGAGCTTCGCGCGAGCGACGCGGTGAAAAGCCTCGAGCAACTATTCGAGCAGTTGACATCCGCTGGAGTAGCAAATGCCAAGTTCGACGTGACGCTCATGCGCGGACTGGACTACTACACAGGCATGGTATTCGAAGTGTTTGACCTCCATCCGGAAAACAACCGGGCGATGTTCGGCGGCGGCCGCTACGACGGACTTGTTGGTCTGTTTGGCGCCGAACCGGTTCCGACAGTTGGTTTCGCACCTGGCCTTACTACGACCGAACTGTTTCTCCGCTCACACGATCTACTGCCGAAGCTGCCGTCGACTACTGCCATTGGTATCGTCGTCGTGGATGATAGTCTGTCTGGCGCACTCGATGTCGCTCGCCAACTACGGAGCCGTGGCGTGAATGTCGAGGTAGATATCACTGGCCGAAAACTCGACAAACAGATCAAAGCCGTACTCAAGAAAGAAATTCCATACATGCTTTTTGTTGGCGCGGACGAACTGGAGCAGCAACGCTACACGTTGAAAAACACGTCGACCACCGACGAGGAAAAGCTGGACATAGACGCTATCGTCAGTCGGATCAGGTTATCATAGACACTGCTTTTCAGACGAGCATCGCCACTATGTACCCCTGTATTTGTGTGTTAATTCACAGATAAAACCACCCTTCCCAGCATAATGATACGTAGCACAGTGTTCGTTTTCATCGAGGTTCTAGGAGGTAATCGTGAAACGTAAACTAGCGAGACTATTCGCTACCTGTGCCGTCCTTGTCGCTACGGTAGCCATGGGGGCAGCTTCGCTCACTTTTGCGGGCGCGGCGTCTGCGAATCCGGGCTATTGGCACGACCATGATGGCTGGCATATGAGCCAATGGCATGCTTGCCAGGCATACTATGATCCTCCGCTTGTGCCGTGGGGTCAGGGTTGTGCTCGCGACCATAGCGGGTTCGGGTACGTGGATTTCAACCCAGGCTATTGGCATCCGGGTGCGCATTGGGTGAGTGGCCATGAGATCTGGCTGCCATGCGAGCCGTGTCGAATCGGTCTTCCGTGCCACCAGCGAGCAGCATGGCACCAGCCACCCCCGCACTGGCTACCACCCGTGGGCTATCATGACCCAAATGTCGTTACCGTGAACGTCCCTGGCGTTTATATCGGTATCGGGTAACAGACAAGGACTGGCTCCTCATCGCTTTCGCATGAAGTAGTCTGTGAATGAGATTGCGCAGTGTCGTAAAGCGGTGAGGGGCATTCCTCTGGTGCTTTGGAACATCGGTTATACCTGTTATAGTAGTCCGAGTATGAAGACGAGTATAAAACAATTATCAGATACAAAAATTCAAATGACTATCAGTCTTGGCAAGCAAGAGCTTGATGACGCGGAACTCGTGGCACTGAGCAAGCTTGCAAAAACCGTGAAGGCACCTGGCTTTCGTCAAGGAAAAGTGCCCGTAGAGGTGGCCGCCAAACACGTCAATCCTACTGCACTGGCAGAGCAAACCCTTGACGATGCACTGAGCAAAGCCGTGTCTCAAGCGTTTGTCGACAAGCAAATTCAAGCGCTTGATCGACCAGAAGTCGATGTCAAGAAATACGTCCCTAAGCAAGAGCTTGAATTTACCGCGGAAGTCGACGTGCTCCCCAAAATAACTCTCGGCAACTACAAAAAGCTTGGCGTCAAAAAAGCAGTCGGTAAAGTTACTGCCGCTGATGTGAATGACGTGATCGAACGGATGCGCAAAGGTTTTGCCAAGCGCAAGGAAGTCAAGCGAGCAGCCAAGGAGGGCGATGAAGTCGTCATAGATTTCACCGGCAAGCGGGATGGCGTAGCTTTCGATGGCGGCAGCGCAAAAGATTACACGCTTTCGCTAGGTTCCCAACAGTTCATACCAGGGTTTGAAGAGGGGGTTATAGGGCATAAAGCAGGTGATGAGTTTGACGTAGCACTGACATTTCCTCAGGACTACCATGCGCCGACTCTTGCTGGCGTTGACGTCGTGTTTAGCGTAGTTCTCAAAACAGTCAACGAGGTGGTGCTGCCAGAGCTTGATGATGAGTTTGCCAAGCAGACTGGTCATTTCAAATCCCTGAGCGAACTGAAGGCCGATATCAAGCGTGAGCTGACGGCGAGCAAGGAGCGTGAGGCTGACGACAAATTCAAAGATGAGCTGATCACGGCGCTGATCAAAACGAGCAAAGTTCCGGTTCCGGAAATTCTCGTTGCCGACCAGTCACGCTCGATAGAGCAAGACATGAATCAAAACCTGGCCTACCAAGGCATGACGCTACAGAACTATCTCGACAGCAAGAAACTGACATATGAGAAGTGGCTGGAAACCGAGGTCAAAGACGCCGCGACTAACCGCGTCAAAGCTGGTTTGGTGCTTGCCGAACTGAGCAAAATCGAAAAAATTACCGCGACCAACGAAGAGCTGGCAGCAAAAATCAACCAGTATCAGGAGCAGTACGGCAGCAAATCCGGACAGGACTTCACAAGTCCAGAGCTGCAGCGCGATATCGCTAATCGGCTGCTGACTGACAAGACAATTGATCGACTTGTCGAGCTAAATACCTAAAATCTTTAATCAGGAAAACCCCCCGGACATACACTTCCGAGGGGTCGCTGTTCTCACGAGCAATTGGTCGGGGTTTCCGCGCGAAATTGTATCTGGGCAACCATGGACCAGGGCTAGGCGGAGGTTCTTTTTTGCTGTGCTTGTATCACACTGCGTCGCCTGCGGGCGCTCGTGATGAGTAGATCCGTGACGCCGACGATGAGCACAAACAGTACCAAAACCCCTACGCTGAGCGCAATCACTCCGACCGTGAAGATCGTAGTGGTGTAGTGCATGACACAAGCGACGCCCGCTACCACCGCAACGAGTACCGCTACTGCGAGAACATTATGCAATGTGCGTCGATCTTTCCTATCTCTTCGCATGACACTTCCTTTGGGTAGTAGGTAGGAAGAAGGATACATTTATTTATAATACAGAGCGGTATAAAAATCAAATTACTTTCACGTTAGCACTCTATTGACTTGAGTGCCAATATTGACTATACTTTTGGTATATGAGCAGTATTATTAAACCGTCTGATTACCTTGTTCCAACCGTCATTGAGCAAACGAGTGATGGTGAGCGCGCGTTTGATATTTACAGCCGACTACTCAATGAACGAATAATTTTTTTGGGTGAAGGCGTCAACGAGCACACGGCGAACCTTATCGTCGCACAGCTGCTGCATCTAGCCTATGAGGATCCGAAAAAGGATATAAAACTCTACATCAACAGCCCCGGTGGTAGCGTATATGATGGGTTCGCTATCTATGATACGATCCAATACATTTCGCCCGACGTGCAAACGATCGGCATTGGCGTGCAGGCAAGCATGGGAGCTTTTCTTCTCTCATCTGGTACCAAGGGCAAGCGCTTCGTGCTGCCAAACAGCCGGTTGATGATCCATCAGCCCTCAAGCGGCACGCAGGGCAAGATCAGCGATCAGGAGATCACGCTGCGCGAAGGACTTTTCCTCAAGCAACGTCTCAACGAAATTCTCGCTAAAAACACTGGACAAAAGCTTTCGAAAATCGAAAAAGACACCGACCGCGATTTTTGGATGGGCGCCAAAGAGGCCGTGGAGTACGGTTTGGCAGATCAAGTAATCACCAAATCATAGCCAAAGACCTCCTCGCGTACATATCCGTAGCTTTACAAAGCCCATACTTCTACGTACAATACCATTATAAGCATAACCGTAGAGAGGATTCATGGATTCAAGCAAAAAAAGAGATTCCGAAGCCTTGGGATCATCGTCGTCTCCGGATGCCAATGACCTTGCATCGCAAGTCATGGTGTCGAAAAAATCACGCGGAAAATACGTATTTGTAGCCGCAGTTCTTGTCGTCGTATTGGCTGGAGCTGGCGTGGGCGCGTATTTTTCCAAGGATACGCTATTCAAGGACATGTCGAGCACGACAGCTGCCGAGGCGTCACCAACGCCATCATCTGAGTCAAAGTCGGAGGAGCAGGAGATCGCTGACGCGCTGCTGGAGAGTGTCGAGCAGCTGGAAGCAAGCATCGAGCAGGACGAGAAAGACCTTGAGGCGATAGAAAATTCAACGGCAGCGGCGAAAAGCGTCGGAGGAGGCCTCAATGAGGACGAGCTTGAAGAATCGTAACCATAAGCTGTTTTCGCGAGGCGCTATCCTGACTCTAGCATTTGTATTTGCAGCGTCATTTACCGTGACACAGCAGGTGTCGGCTCACCATACGGTCGCGAGCTCTGTCCGGTGCAGTTCCATAACCCAGTTTTCGACAAACGGCATCCAGAAGCTGCAAAAGAAACGAGCCACTATGCTCAACGTGTTTGAGCTGAACATCAAATTCGTGAAAACTTCATGGGAAGCAAAAGACGCCAAGACGGAAGCGTCGAGGACAAATACCAAAGCGCTTTTCAGAAGTCTCCTGAGTGCATACGAAAAGATAAGCGGCAAGACAGACAAGCAAAAAGCCGCGATGGCGAAGTACAAGACGGATATGCTGACAAGTTACTCCGTATACAACGATGAGTACGACGCAGCTCAAGCGACGTATCGCGAGGACATGCTCGCGACCATAAAAGCGCTTCATGAGGATCTCACTATCGCGGTAGACAAGCGAACCGGCGCCATAAAGAACGCTATGGACGTCGCGAAAAAAGACTGTGAGCGAAATGGCTCAGCTCTAACGCTCGCGAGCGCCGTGCGTGACGCGAGGAAGCAGCTTGGCAATGATAGCGTCAAAGCTGGCGCCAAGGCACTGAAGCGCGCCGTACAGATTTTTAACACGAGACACGGTACGATCAAAGAGTCAACCAAGGTATTCAAAACATCGGTCGGCTCTCTCACGAAAGAACTCGTAACAGCGGTTCACGGAAGACAGTAGGTGCCTTTTGGAAAATAGCGCGGTCCTTTGTCCGCGTTATTTCATATTGCCCTTGACTATTTCACCTCTTGCCATCACAATAGGTATCAAGAAGCAGAGTAGCTCGGTATTTTTATGTCCATTTTTTGTGGCGGAAGAAGGACATATCGAGCTTAGTGAATCTTCGGGCCGGATCACTAATAAAACTAATAAACTCATTGACGCGATGTATAGTCGCTAGAACTTTATGGATGAAAAGTTTTAGACATCAGAGTACTTATGACACCGCGCCAAAAGTTTAGGAGACTAAATGGCAAAAGCAAAGGCGAAAGCAACTGCAAGCGGTCGCGTGTTTTTCACGCAGGATGATACGTCCGTACCGCTTCCAAACCTCATCGCTCACCAACAAGACAGCTGGCGTGAATTCGTCGAGACAGGTTTGAGCGAGATTTTCACCGAGTTAAATCCCATCGAGGACTACACCGGTCAGAAACTTGAACTGCGATTCAAGGAATATCACTTCCAGGACCCAAAGCAAACTGAGCAAGAGGCCAAGGAAAACAATTTGACGTTTGACGCGCCATTGCAAGTCAACGTCGAGTTGACAAACAAAGTCACCGGCGAGGTCAAGGAGCAGGAGATATATCTAGGGGACTACCCATGGATGACGGAGCGCGGCACATTCGTGATAAATGGCACGGAGCGTGTCGTCGTGTCTCAGCTTATACGCAGCGCAGGTGTTTTCTTCACTGCTGACAGCATCGCGGGCCGCAACTATTACGGTGCCAAGCTGATTCCAGGCCGCGGCGCATGGCTCGAGTTTGAGACAGCTGCCAGTGGTGCGATTTACGTCAAGATCGATCGTCGTCGCAAACTGCCCGTCACGACGCTTCTGCGCGCGCTTGGCCACAGCAAAGTGAGCGAGATAAAATCAATATTCGACGATATCGATACCGGTGATGTCAACTATATCGACGCCACGCTTGAGAAAGATCCGTCACGAGGCTCAAATGAAGCTTTGATTGAAGTGTATCGCCGTCTCCGCCCGGGCGATTTGGCAACCGTCGACAACGCGCGCAGCATGATCGAGCGCATGTTCTTTGATTTCAAACGCTTTGACTACAGCCGCGTTGGTCGCTACAAACTGAATCAACGCCTCGGCCTAGAGGTTCCAAACACAAATGAAAACCGAGTATTCCAGATGAGCGACCTGATCGCTATCATCCGTGAGATCATCCGTCTCAACAACACGCAGGAAGAGCCAGACGATATCGATGCGCTCAACAACCGACGCGTCAAGCTTGTCGGCGAACTAGTTGCCCGTCAGTTCCGTGTCGGTATGCTACGCATGCAACGCAACGCCATGGATCGCATGTCTATGAGCGAGATCGAAAGCGTGACGCCCGGTCAGCTCATCAATGCCCGACCAGTGGTAGCAGCTGTGCGTGAGTTTTTCGCGAGCAGCCAGCTCAGCCAGTTAATGGACGAGGTCAACCCTCTTTCAGAGCTGAGTCATAAACGCCGCTTGAGCTCCATGGGTCCTGGTGGTCTGAGCCGTGAGCGCGCCGGATTCGACGTCCGTGACGCGCACCCAACCCACTATGGTCGTCTCTGTTCTGTCGAGACACCAGAGGGAGCGAACATCGGTCTCGTGCTGAACCTCGCATCATACGCTCGTATCAATGAGTATGGATTCATAGAGACGCCGTATCTGAAAGTGAAAAACGGCAAAGTAACAGATGAAATAGTATATATGGACGCCAGCCAGGAGGCTGTCGAAGTTATCGCTGACGCGAGCGCTAAAGTAGATGCCAGCGGTAAATTCGTCGATGAGCGTGTCAGCGCGCGTAACGGCCTCCTCCCTGAGCAGGTAGACGTATCCGAAGTCACGTATATGGATGCTGCCCACAAGCAAATCCTTGGATCGACTGCGGCGCTCGTCCCATTTATCGAGAAAAACCGTGTTGACCGATCGCTGACCGGATCAAACATGCAGAAGCAGGCAGTGCCATTGCTTACTCCCGAGGCTCCTGTTGTCGGTACTGGTATCGAGGGTGAAATTGCCAAAAACACCAGCCAGCTGATCCTCGCGGAGGGCGCAGGTGAAGTCGTCCGCGCCGATGGCGATGAGGTCCATGTCAAGTACGCCGATGGAGTCAAAAAGTACGAGCCGATTCACTTCGCCAAGAGCAATGACGATCGCTCAATCAACCAAAAGGTTCGTGTTTCTCGCGGCGACAAGGTGAAAAAGGGTGATATCCTGATCGAAGGCGCATCTATAGCAGAGGGAGAGCTTGCACTTGGTAAAGATCTCATGGTGGCCTTTATGCCATGGGGCGGCTACAACATGGACGATGCTATCGTCCTGTCTGATCGCCTCGTCAAAGACGATACGCTGACCAGTATCAATATCAAGGACTACAACGTTGAAGTTCGCGAGACGAAGCTAGGCGCGGAGATCGTGACGCGTGACATACCGAACGTATCAGAGGAATCACTCCGTCACCTCGATGAGAATGGTATCGTCCAGATCGGTTCAGAGGTAAAGGCCGGTGACGTGCTCGTCGGCAAGATCACCCCGAAGGGTGAGCAAGAGCTCAGTAGCGAGGAGCGTCTGCTCCGCGCTATCTTCGGTGAAAAGGCCAAAGACGTCCGTGACACGTCACAGCGTATGAACAACGCAGGCGGCGGCAAGGTCGTCGGTGTGAAAGTCTTCAGCCGTGAGAACGGTCATGAGCTCAAGGCTGGCGTGCTGATGCAGATTCAGATCTTCGTGGCGCAACTACGCAAGATCAGCGTCGGCGACAAGCTGGCTGGTCGTCACGGCAACAAGGGCGTCGTTGCCCGAATCCTTCCTGTCGAAGACATGCCATTCATGGAAGACGGCACGCCTGTCGACGTCATCTTGAACCCACTTGGCGTCCCGTCACGCATGAACATAGGTCAATTGTTTGAGACACACCTTGGACTGGCTGCTCGTGCGCTTGGCTACAAGGTCGCGACTCCACCATTTAATGGTGTGCCAAACGACATCATCAGTGGCGAGCTTGAAAAAGCAGGCTACTCACCTGATGGCAAATCACAGTTGTTCGACGGTCGCACAGGCGAAGCGTTCGAAGAACGCACGACTGTTGGCGTCATGCACATGATCAAGCTGCATCACATGGTGAGCGACAAGATTCATGCTCGCTCGACCGGTCCATATACCATGGTGACTCAGCAGCCACTTGGCGGTAAAGCGCAAAACGGTGGTCAGCGCTTCGGCGAGATGGAGGTGTGGGCACTCGAAGCTTATGGTGCCGCGACCACGCTGCAGGAAATGCTGACGATCAAGTCTGACGACGTGTACGGACGTGCCAAAGCATACGAATCTATCATCAAAGACGAAGTGATTGTCGGTCCGAAGCTGCCAGAGAGCTTTAATGTCCTCGTGAAGGAGCTCCAGGGTCTCGGTCTTCGCGTCGACTTGCTTGATGAAACAGACGAAGGACATGCAGTCGTCGATGCCGAAGAGGTTATCGCCGAAGCGGGTCCAGAGGACAAAACAGTCCCTGTCACCATGTCTGACGACGATGATGAAACCGTACTGGACGAAGCCGATGATCTCGATCTCGAAGAAGACGGGCTGTCAGTCCAGGATATAGACGAAGTAGAAGAAATAAAGGAGGAGGTGTAATATGTCACGAGTTGTTGCTGGCACCGGAATCGCCGACTTTGACGCTGTGCGCCTCGCTGTCGCTAGTAGTGATGACATATTGAAGTGGAGTCACGGCGAAGTTACCAAACCGGAAACGATTAACTATCGTACTCAAAAACCTGAACGTGACGGCTTGTTCTGCGAAAGGATCTTCGGACCCGTCAAAGACATCAACCCGCACGATAGCAAATTGAAGGGCGTGCGCTCACGCGAAGCTGCCGTCGACAAGAATGGTGAGCTTGTCACCAAATCAATCGTTCGTCGTGAACGCATGGGGCACATAAACCTTGCTGCTCCTGTCGCGCACATATGGTTCATGCGCGGTACGCCAAGCGCGATGAGCTTGCTACTGGGGATCACTGTTCGTAACCTCGAACGTGTCGCTTACTTTGCAAGCTATATCATCTTGGGCGTTGACACGGAGAAGCGCGACAAGATGCTGGTAGATCTCGAAGCCGAGACTGAGGCTGGCCGCGCGGCGATCAAGATTCGTTATGAAAAAGAGGCGGAAGCAGAGGGAGCCGACGTAAAGGCGCTTGCCGAGGCTCAAAACAAAGAGCTCGAAGAGCTCAATGAAACATACAATGTCAAAAAAGCGCAGCTCGACAGCCTCGTCAAAGGCGCGTTGATGAGCGAAACCGACTACCGTAATTTGCCCGAAGAGTACGAAGAGCTCGTCACTGTCGGCATGGGCGGCACGGCGCTGAAGCAGCTTCTTGACGAAATCGAACTGCCAGTCCTCATCAAGGAGCTGACAGAAGAAGTCGAAGGTGCCAAAGGGCAACGTGAGAAGAAACTTCTCAAGCGCCTCAAGGTGCTTGAGGGTATGCACGCCGCAGGTATCAAGCCAAGCAGCCTGACGCTTACCGTTCTCCCTGTGATCCCACCGGATCTTCGACCGATGGTTCAGTTGACGGGCGGCCGTTTCGCGACAAGCGACTTGAACGATCTCTATCGACGCGTCATCAACCGCAACAATCGTCTCAAAAAGCTGATCGAGCTCAATGCTCCGGAAGTTATCCGTCGCAACGAGATGCGCATGCTTCAAGAAGCTGTCGACTCTCTGATCGACAACAGTGCCGCCCGTGGTGGCCGTGCTGTCAACGCGACTGGCGGACGACGACGTCTGAAGTCTATCAGTGACATGCTCAAGGGCAAGCAGGGACGATTCCGCCAGAACCTGCTTGGTAAGCGCGTCGACTACTCTGGTCGCTCGGTGATTGTCGTCGGTCCAAAGCTCAAGATCAACGAATGCGGTCTGCCAAAGCAGATGGCACTTGAACTGTTCAAGCCTTTCGTCATCAGCTGGCTTATCCGCAATGAGCACGCGCACAATATCCGTAGCGCAACTCGTCTGATCGAATCAGGTGACGCTCTGGTATGGGACGCGCTCGACGCCGTTATCGAGGGCAAGTACGTACTACTCAACCGTGCACCATCACTTCACCGTCTATCGATTCAGGCGTTTCAGCCGCGATTGGTCGAGGGCAAGGCAATCCACCTGCACCCACTCGTCGCAAACGGGTTCAACGCCGACTACGATGGTGACCAGA
>CAZIOA010000005.1:0-2721 GCA_964540835.1 uncultured Candidatus Saccharibacteria bacterium | reverse complement strand
CACCTGCACCCACTCGTCGCAAACGGGTTCAACGCCGACTACGATGGTGACCAGATGGCTGTCCATCTGCCGCTTTCCGAGGACGCGCAGCGCGAAGCTCGCGAACTCATGACTGCGTCGCGAAACCTGCTGAAGCCCGCGGACGGCGCGCCGGTACTTTCCATCGGACAGGACATCGTGCTCGGAAACTACTACATCACGTATGAGAAGCCGACCGCGCAAACCGACAAAGTCAAGGCCTACAGCTCCGTTTACGAAGCTGAAATGGCGTATGATGACGGAGTTATCCAGTTGCAGACACCTATCCGCGTCTATGCAAAAGGACAGATTCGCAACACGACGCTCGGACGAGTATTTTTCAACGAGATCCTGCCCGAGGACTTCCCGTATGACAACAACGTTCAGAGCAAGAAACAGCTCAAAAAAGTACTCGCCAAGGTCTTTGACAAGTACGGAGCCGAAGAAACGGCTCGCACCGCAGACCGCATGAAGGGACTCGCGTTCCGATTCGCGACAGTCGCGGCTGTATCGACAGGCAAGGACGACTACCTGAACTTTAGCGAGATTGACGAGTTCGTGAACGAAGGCGACGAGCGAACAGCTCAGATTTCCGACCAGTTCGACCAAGGCCTCATCACCGAAGAGGAACGATACAATCTGACCGTCGCTGCATGGCGAAGTGTCGACCGCAAGGTGACGGAATTTCTGCAAGACAAACTCAAAGACATGGACACCAGTATCGCTGTCATGGTGAACTCTGGTGCTCGTGGTGATATCAGTAACGTCAAGCTGGCAAGCGCGATGATCGGTATCATGGTCGACGCGACCAACCGTGAGATCGAGCTGCCTATCCGCAGCAGCTACAAGGAAGGTCTTTCAGCCCTCGAATCATTCGTCGCCACCCGTGGTGCGCGTAAGGGTCTGATTGACACCGCTCTCAAGACCGCAGACTCAGGATACCTGACTCGACGTCTCGTCGACGTGTCACAGGATGTCTTCACTGTCGAAGACGAAGCTGGCGACGACGAAGGATTCACGATTTATCGCTCAGAGACCGAAGACACGATGATCGAGTTCGCGAATCGTCTGAACGGTCGCTACACGGCAAAGGAAGTGCCAGGGCATATCGGTGCCGACGAGCTGATTACTCGCGAGGTAGCCGAAGCGATTGAAGCAGACGAAAAAATTGATAGCGTTACTATCCAGTCAGTACTGTCGACCAAGAACCTGCATGGTATTCCGCGCAAGAGCTATGGTATCGACATGGCGACAGGCACGCTCGTGGCGGGCGCACAGCCTGTGGGCGTTATAGCCGCGCAATCCGTCGGTGAGCCAGGTACGCAGCTAACCCTTCGTACATTCCACGCCGGTGGTGTGGCGGGTGGCGATATCACGCAGGGTCTCCCGCGTGTCGAAGAGCTGTTTGAGGCTCGCACGCCGAAAGGGCAGGCATACGTGACGGAAGTCACCGGTACTGTCGAGGTGTGGGAAGACGGCAAGGAATACGTCGTCCAGGTTACACCTGAAAGCGGCAGCGTAGAGGAGATATCCGTCGGTGATCGCAAAGCTACGGTCAAAAAGGGCAGCTCGGTCAAGGCGGGCGATGTCATCGCCGCGAACGATGAAGGCTCCGAACCGCTCATCGCGCCATTTGACGGTACTGTCGAATCAGCTGCCAAGGGTGTCATCACGCTGGTAGGCGATGCTGGCGCACCTGCACGCTACCAGATTCCTGGCAACACGCAGCTTGTCGTCCGCTCTGGCGACAAGGTCGAGGCGGGAGATCGGCTCACTATCGGTTCGTTGAATCTGCATGATCTCATGCGACTGAAGGGTGCCGAAGCGACACAGCGCTATATCATCAACGAAGTCCTGCGTATTTACGCCGCACAGGGTCAAGATGTTGCCGACAAGCACCTCGAGATCATCGTGCGCCAGATGTTCAGCCGCGTTCAGGTTGAAGATCCGGGTGACAGCGAGTTCGTGACCGGCGATATCGTCAGCAAGGCAGCTGTCGTGGACGCAAACGAAGAACTTGCCGCTCAGGGCAAAGAGCAGATACGTTACACCCAACTGCTACTTGGTATCACGAAGGTATCGATCTGGAGCGATAGCTGGTTATCAGCCGCTTCCTTCCAAGATACGACCCGCGTGCTCATCAACGCAGCGACGAGCGGTCGCGCAGATCATCTGCACGGTCTCAAGGAAAACGTCATCATCGGCCGCAAGATACCGGTCGGTACTGGCGCTGAGACCTACCAGGCCCCTGAAGCAAACAGTAGCCTAGAGGATGAAATAGCCGAAGATCTCGAGCTTGCAGAGTAGAGACATTCGGTATACGCACATAGACCTCGCATTTACGCGAGGTCTATTGCTTTTAATACAACCGTTAGCACCTTGAAGCGGAGGCAGTAAAGGGAGTATCATTAGTACGTACCTCATGGCACACAAACACCAATAGGGAGTGATTATAAGTGGATGAACAGCCCGTGCTGGTCGTTCGAAAGATTACGATCGACTCAAACCCCACGATGAAGCAGCTAGCCGATAGAGAGCGTATGCTGCGCCCGTCATTGTGGGAGAGTCCAGATAGCGCTGAAAAGCAATCGTGTCCATGACACGCATGGCGTACTCGTCGTCCGCTCTATAAACACGATACAGGTACGTCATGCTATAACGTGACACGCCCGCCAAATATGAGCTCGCCCCGCACCAGTACAG
>CAZIOA010000004.1:0-31602 GCA_964540835.1 uncultured Candidatus Saccharibacteria bacterium | reverse complement strand
CTACTTTGTAGCCAAGCGTTTCGTCATCGTTCTCTGGCAGGTCAACTGCTTCGGCAACCGTCACTCCGTCATGAGTCACCGTCGGACCGCCATAGCCCTTGGCGATCACGACATTGCGGCCCTTTGGACCATATGTCACCTTGACTGCGTCATAGAGTGCTTTCGCGCCACCGAGCACGCGCTCACGCGCATCATCATCGTAGAATACTTTTTTTGCCATTTAGTTTACTCCTTCGGATTAAAATTTATCAGGGGGCAGGCTGCAGATGGCAGAAATTTATCAAGTGTCAGGGGGCAGACGTCTGTGACCTGACACCTGCTTCCTGCTACCTCGCTCGCTACACCGTAGCGAGTATGTCTTCTTCCTTAACGATCAGGTATTCCGTGCCGTCGACTTTGATCTCGGTTACCTTGTATGTTTCGTATATGACACGATCGCCCTTTTTGATACCTTTGACATCTGGGCCCACGGCTTCGACAGTCGCATACGCCGGTTTTTCCTTGGCTGTGTCAGGCAGATAAATTCCGCTCGCAGTCTTGGTTTTCGCCTCCTCGCGGACAGCGACAACACGGTCAGCAAGCGGTTTGATAGGTGTTGTACTCATAGTTGTGCTCCTCCGTGTTTTGTTTACATGATTAATTGTAGACAAAAAAATTAGCACTTGCAAGGGCAGAGTGCTAACTTTTTAATTTTCTGACTGTTAGCGAGGACGGTTACTAATTCGTACGTGCGAATCGCTATAGTCACCAAAATCATCATCGGCAAATGTATCGAGCGTAGCTGCGCGAGCCATACTGTCACGAATTTCTTTTTCAGTTCGACCTTCGTATTCACCAATAGTCGGCAAACGACCTTCATCACGCATAAGATCCGTAATTTGCTCATCAAGGTCATCTAGTTCATCATCTAATTCTTTCAACTCTGCTTTTTCTTCGTCATTTAGGTTACCTATGCCTTTGTCGATAACAAGTTCTACGCGTCGCATATATGCTTGTTCGAACCGTGCCAAGAGTCGTTTCAATTGATCAACATCGCCTGTTCGAGCTTCATGCACCGCTTCTTCGTATGCCTGCAGGTTTGTTATTGCCTCTTGCCTGTTACTGTCGGCCTCTAGCAACTTGTTTGCCTCTTGTTCAAGTTCATAGGGAGTCATATAGCCAAGATGATCTGCGACGCCTTCTTTTACATCGATCTTGACGTGTTGTTTAAGATTCTTGATCATATTGTGCGTATTATAGGCGCGTTCATCGGCATCGTATCGGTGCTGTTTTGCTGATTCAGCTGCACCGTGGTCTTGAGTACCGCTAAAGCGCTTGAATGATTTTGCTTTTTTTGAGCTAGGTTTTTCGATAGTTGTCATAACTACTCTCCTACTTCGTTACGCAGCGTTACTTTCATCATCGTCTGGTTCGCCCAAATCGTCTTTCAAATCTTCAGGTAATTCGTCGTGATCTTCGTCCATCACGGTGTCGGGCTGGGTCGAATCATGAACGGTAAATCCCACAAACAACTCGTTGCGAACCTCTTCATCCTCGGCGGCACGTATAGCTGTTTTCGCAGCACGGTCAAACTTTGCAGGATCTACTACGCGTTCAACAGGTTCTGTCTGTTCTGTACTGTATTCTTCGCGGGTCATTGCTACTTTGCCAAGAACTGGTCGATCAAATGTATCGACTTCTGTCTCTACTGGTTCAGCTGGCAGATCGCCTTGGTTAAGACTTGGGTTGATCTCTGCCATTGTTGCTGGTGTTGGTGTGGTGGGTTTTTCGATAGTGGTCATGCTTATCATTATACATTTTATTGCTTTTTTGTCAATATGCTTATGCCAAATGTTGACATTATACACCCCTTATGCTAGAGTTAATAAATATTAAATCGCTATGCCAATGAATCGAGAAGTTCCACGGTCCCGTCCATACGAATACATCGACAGAAATGTCGAAGCTATTCAAACGGAAACCGACAAACCTCCTACAAACAAAGAGCGCTCCCTCAAAGATATCGAGAACGGCATCATTGATGACACTATCAGTCTGATTGATGTGCTCGATGGAACGACCGCTGAATCTTCTCGACTGCTCGCAGGTGAACGCGAGTCCAATGAGCCATTTGACGCTGCTTTGTTCCTAGATAAATCAGGTCGCCCGGTACGTCAGCTCATGCATGACATATGGAGCTCGGTAACCGATAAGCCAGAACCGAAATCCATCTTCCTAAACATAGACAAGCGTCCTTGGCTCAACGCCATGGGACTAAAAGATAACGGTGAATATAATCTTGAAGATATTGATCCAAATCTCGTGTCTCTGGACAAAGTAAATCCTGAGTATTTACACAAACAACTTTCTGCTCTACGTGCACTGTATCTGCACCCTAAGGATTTCGATAAACTCGACGAAAAAAATTTGGATAAAGTCTGGCAAATGCCGACACGGCTGGATGGTAAGACTATTGCTATCATCGACGAAGTGAAAAGTTCCGGCAACACGCTGAGAATCGCTACCGAGCTACTACGTCGCGCCATACCAGAGGCAAAATTCGAAGGCATGTGGTGGTCAAATCCCGGCACTATATCGTGGCAAGGCGGCGAAGATACGAATTTCCGACGACAATGGGTCACCAGAGTAGTCCCACCTTGGTATGATTCCAAGCGCGAATCCGGTCGAGGAATCGGAGATATCGATATACCTTACTCCGCTACATCACCCAGCAAAGCTCAGCGAATTGGTCGTTTCATACTCGGTGCACCAGAGCGCGACAGCGAAGGAAATTATGCGAGCAACCGTACCATTAGTGCGGTCGTTCGACGTGATATCAAACGACTTGCAGAAAGATATAAGTCCAGAACACTAGAGGACTACAGGCCTTCTATCAATCTGGATGATGATACTTATGACAGACGTATAGAGCAGTACTATCAAGAACCGGCTGAGGATGTTTATAAGCGGTGGCGTAGCCAGCGCTAGATTTTGATTACTATACTTCCTCCACGTCATCTGAATGAAGAGGTAGTACGAAATCTACCTCTCCCACGACCCCACCATTCGAACGCGCAACGTAATATCCCTGAACACGCCTGCCGAGCGATCTCGCGCTAAATATATTCATGGTGTCACTAGCATAATCATGCGATAAGCTCTCGATTGGCTCGAAACTTGTCTGGTTCGTCTCGGAATCCGCAGCAAGAACAAAGCCATCATCCTCTGGGGATGAGCCAAGAAATCCCAAGAATCGCATTTCTTCTCTCAGGGGCATAATTAAAATATTATACAAAGTTTCTTGAGTTTCCGCAAGCTATGTCGCCGTAGTGAGTGTGCCTTTTTCTGGCGCTGGCACGAAATTACCGGCACTGACAAGCTCGGCTATCTCATTGAGACCCATTTCATCAGTTATGGCAACGCCGCGAACGTCATAAAGCGTGATGACTTCAAGGTCTTGCAACCCGTCGTGAGCTATCAGTACGCCGCCAGCGGCAGTCTGTTCGCTGATGGCGTTCGTGACCGCATGCTGGTCTCCCTCGCCAATATTTAACACGGAGCGCCCCTGGAGCAGCAGCCCTTCCGTAAATGCGTTTACAATCGCGTTGTCGGGTTTTTCCGTGGTCGCGAGGATCACATTTCCCTCGTCGGACAACCATTCGGCAAATGCCTTGCCGATGTTCCAAGCTGATTCAGTCGTGAGTGACTCGCCTGCGCGGCCACGTATGTCGTAGGTAGAAAATATAGTTCCCATAATACTGCCAATTATAGCCGTCGCGCACCGTATAAACAAATCCTTGATTTTTTCGCCATATGAGCTTGTGCTTACGCAAGGTGATTATATACTAAGAGCATGGATATTCGATTTGCCAACGCCACCGAAACAGCTGAGTGGGATGCTCGGATCCTGGCAAACCCAGACGGCGGTAACATATTTCAGAGCGATGAATTCGCTGAGCAGAAAAAGCTCGGCGGATGGTCGTCTCGCTACCTCATGGTTGGCAATGTCGCCGTGACTGTCATCGAGAAGCCGGTTTTTAGTTTGGGTAAACTCTGGTATATACCCAAAGGCCCCGGTGTCGCGTCGGTAGTCCAGCTCGGCGATATGCTACCGTCACTACGTGAGTTCGCTTCGCAAAACGGCGTTTTCGCCGTAAAGGTCGAGCCAGAGCTGGAAAAGACGGAAGACGCTATCAAGGCACTTCATGAGCTTGGACTTACCCCCACGGCAGCGATCCAACCTAATTTTTCCACCGTGCTCATCGATCTTACTCCAGATATCGACACCGTCTTGAACAATCTGAACCAAACAAGTCGCCATGCAATCCGCAGAGCAGAGCGCGATGGCGTCACCGTAAGAAAAGTCGATGCCACTGCCGAAAATTGCCAGATATTCTACAATATGCTGCAAAGTACTGCGTCCGCAAATTCGTTTGCTATCCGTTCGTATAACTACTATCTGCGTTTTTGGCGCCGGTTCGCGGATGCTCGCATGGGGCAGATGTTTTTTGCGTATTACGAGGATACCGTCATTGCCTGCGCGTTTGCTCTCTCGTACGGCGAAAAAAGCACATACAAGGACGGCGCAAGCGTACGAGACAAGTCCGTCTATGGTACCAGTCATCTCTTGCAGTGGCACGTGATCAAATGGGCAAAGAGTATGGGTTCTGAGGTACACGATCTTTGTGGTACACCTCCAAGCGATCGCATCGATGATACGACACACCCGCACTACGGCGTCGGACGATTCAAAACGAGTTTCAATAAGCACGTGACCGACTATGTCGGTGCCTATGATTTGATCGTCAAACCCCGCCAGTATAGCTGGTGGTTAAAGTATGGCGAACGACTTGCAAAGCACTGGTGGTGGCGGAAACACCACGAAAACTGGTACTAAAATCAGGAGGGGCTCACCCCTCCAATTCTTATTACGAAGTGAATCCGTAATAAGGTTTTCTGCCCCTAAAAGCCAGGTGAACCTGGCTTATGTATATGACTCGTCGCGCGCTTCGTTGCTGTCCTGCACCGCGTCCGATTGCGCAACTCTTGGATGTAGCTGCTGGGGTATTTCAGAGTTATCTGATTGCCGTATCGGCGTGGCAAGAGGGATGGTGAAATTAAACGTCGTGCCCTTGCCGTGCTCGGACTCAAACCATAGCTTGCCGCCCATGCCTTCGATAAACTGTTTGGTGATGTACATACCGAGACCAGTTCCCGGAATCTTGGTGCGATCTGATCCTTCGACGCGGAAAAATTTTTGGAACATTTTTGCTTGCTGGTCTTGAGGGATGCCCAGACCGGTATCCTGAACGGTTATCTGCACGTATCCATCTAGCAGCTGGTGAGAAATCGTCACCGTCCCATTTGATCGGTTGTATTTGATGCCATTTGAGATAAAGTTCGTCAAAATTATCTCGAGTTTCGTCTTGTCTGCTCGCACAGCGACGGGCGTGGTCGGCGGAGCATAGCGAATATCGATGCCTTTTTCGACGGCGAAGGCGTGTTGCACGTCAATCATGTCTTTGATCTCACTTGCCAGATCAACATCCGTCAGGTCGAACTGGATACTGCCAGACTCTAACCGCGCGATATCGAGCAGCTCGTTCACTAGATCGCGCAGCCGTACCGTTCCTTTGTAGGCCTGTGTCGACAGATTTCTTGCCACATCGTCGATACTCCCCATGCCGTCGTCGAGCATCATCGAAAGATTCCCGATAATAGCCGTGATTGGTGCCTTTATCTCATGAGTAGCGACACTGATAAACTCCTTGTTCTTTTGATCGATTGCTTTCTCCGCTTCTTGAATTTTCCCCGCCATGGTATTCATGACGTCAGCTAGCTGTGAAAACTCCTTGTCGCTCATGCGCGATGTGTCTATCCGATGATCAAGATGATTGTTCGCGAACACCAACGCTCCGCCGACCAAACCCAAGATACTGTCGACCGTCCTCCTTATAAATCGCGACCCCGCCCACAGAAAGATAACTAACAAACCGCCGATAACAAAAATTGCTATTATCTGCGCGTTCGCAAGAGGTGCGAGCGCGTATGCCGACGGTGACGATATAATTGTCCTCCAGCTCGTGCCTTCAATCGGCACGGATGTAGCGAAATAGTCTATACCGTCACTCGTAAACTCGGTTTGACGCTCGTCATCCGCCTTGATGACTGACAAATAAAGCTGTTTGTTTTTGTCGATTTTTGGATACGCCTGCTCGCTCTCCGTATCGGCAATCATGGCGTATGATTCTCTGGTATCTATAGGTACGCTCTCCCATACCGGGTACAGAAAGTTGCGGTTGTCCATGTCGTACGACGCGATTATGGATCCTTTGTCGTGGATTGGATATGCAAACAAAAGTTGTCGTGAGTCGCCAAACAACGCATACTTACCCTCTACCTGCTGCGTCAGCGCGCCCTTTGCAACGTCTTTTAGTACATCGACGTACTGTTCCCGTCCATCTGGCGACGCCTCTTGGTCCACAGCTTGCTGTATCACCTCACCAGACGTATCGACGACCATGAGCCACGACGCCTCGTCAAAAAATGAATTGTATATCTTCAGCTGCTCTTGCATCGACGCGTTTTCGTTGTCCGTATTCGCGGCGGCAAGAGCTTTGTATTCATGGTTGAGAGCTTCGGTCAAACTCGTGTCACCCTGGAGGGCGGGGGCAAACCCACTATAAAACGACGCGCAAGCTTTGTCCGGCGCAGCAGTGAAGCTTTTGCCGCCCGCTACTTGCGCGTGGCATTTCTTGTAGTTTGCATCAAGCGTGTCTCTATACTCCCTCCGCTCATCCTTGATAGTGAAAATTGTTTCGCCGATACCAAGTAGCACTCTCTTGCGTAGCTGTATCTCACTCTCCAGTTTGTCTGCCGTTGCCGTGGCGGCGCGCCTGAGGCTGTCGGCTTTGCTGTCACGAATCCCGATACTCAGCACACCGTAAGCAACGACGCTCACGATAAGTAGGAGAAAAAACGGCGGCAGCAACACACGAAACAAGAATCGTGTCTGGAGATTGGGGTGACGAAAAACATTACTCATGAAGGGTTTTTCCAGACCATGTGTATCCAGTCACTCGCCAGCAACTTGCCGGTTGATTTTGATCTTACCTCCAAAACAACCTTGGATTCATCGTTTTTACTATCAGAAGTGAAGGGTTGTTTTACTCTTATTGGTTGGTTGGAATTAACCGTATATTCTAGTGGGTCTACCTCGTAAAAATTATCGTATCCCCAACTAGCGATTTTCCACTGATACGTTATGGTGCCCGGAGGATTGTGTGGAGTTAGTACAGCAGATGCAAGATAATTATAGCTATATTTTATACATACAAGTGATAGTCCAAGAATATCAACTGTGTATTGCTCGCATTTTATTTCCGTAGAGTACTCAATCGGTTCAATAGTGACATCAAACTTTGGACGGGGAGACGTGGGTTGCGATGAGCTGCCAGAAGACGAACCGGAGTTTCCACCACTTGGGGCTGGCAAGCGCTTACTCTTCGCTGACGGGCTATTCGTATCATCAGTGTTCTTTGACTTATCTATTTTTATAGCATCTACAGGTCTACCCTGGTTGTCCACGGCGTTCAATCCGCCTCGGCTTTGGCTTATGAGAGGATTTAGCTGCGCGATATTGCTGACACTTTCCAGCTCACTGATCCGACTCACGATCAATATACAGAGAGTTGCGATAAACATCAGGGTGATAAGCACGGCGAACCAGTAGTTTTTGATCGTCCTTGCTGCCCGTCGTATACGCCCCACCATGCCAGACTATTCCTTGTTTAAAATTTCGCGGACGACATCTGCGTCGTTCCACGGCTCTTTCTTGCCCTTGATGATACGAAATTTTTCATGCCCCATGCCGGTGATAAGCACCATGTCTCCCTTTTTCGCGACGTCAAGCGCCTTTTTGATCGCGTCGCGCCGATCTGCCACCTCGGTGGTTTTGGCACCACCCTTTGCACTCTCTATACCAGTCATTACCTCCGCGCGAATCGTATCCGGGTCTTCGTTGTAGCTTTCCTCGTCGGTCAGTATGATCCTATCCGCCAATTTCGACGCGATCTCGCCCATGATAGGCCGCTTACTCTTGTCGCGATCGCCCGTGGCGCCAAAGACCAGGATCACGCGATTCTTGGCAATCTCTTTTGCTGCCGATAGAAATTTTTCAAGCGCGTCGGGCGTGTGTGCATAGTCAACGATCACATCAAATTCCTTGCCGGTCTCAACTCGTTCGAATCGCCCCGGGACCTCCTCAAGGTTTGCGACACCCTCGATGATGTCATTTAAATCAACGCCAAGCAGGTACGCCGTCGAGGCGGCGGCTGTCATGTTGTAGATATTGAACTCACCGGGGAGAGCTGTCGCTAGGTCTAGCTTGGTCTGATGATCGATGACGACCGTGGCTTCGCTGCCCTTTCGGTAGAGTTTAGTGTATGTAATTTTTGCTTCGGCATTGTCATGCTTGCCGTACGTAATTTTTTGCGCGGCAGCGTAAAATTGGTCGAAGTACTCAAACCATTCGTCGTCACGATTCAGCACGATAAACTCCGGCTCATCCTGAAACAGCTTTGCTTTCGCCTCGGCATACGCCTCCATCGTCTTGTGGTAGTCCAGATGGTCCTGTGTGAGATTGGTCATGATTGCTGCATGAATCGGTACGCCATCGAGTTTGTGCTGGTGAAGCGCATGGCTTGTGACTTCCAAGAGCGTATAGTCGACCTTCGCTCGTTTGGCATCACGGAAAAAGCGTTGCATCTGCGATGTTAGCGCCACGGTCGCGTTCAAATCATTTATCCTCCGATCGCCAGCAATTTCGATGACAGCCGTGGTGAACATCGCCGTTTTATAGCCAGCTTCTTTCAAGATTTCGTTCACATAATTCAGCGTTGTTGTCTTGCCGTTCGTGCCAGTCGCGGCAATAACTTTCAGATTTTTGGCGGGGTTCCCGTAACGAGTCCTCACTGTACGTACTCGTGTCTTGCGGTACCGCTCTTCCAAAAGTCGCACGGCGCCACTCGGCAAAGCCTTTCGTGCTACCCTCACCAATTGCTTCTTCATGCAACTATTTTAACACTTCTCATCCAAAACGCTTACGCCGATTTGCATGCTACGATAGTGAGATATGAAGATAGTAGCCCTACAAGAGGCGATCCAACTCTTGCTTGATGGCGGTGTTGGCATCCTGCCCACGGATACAGTCTATGGCATCGTCGCCAAAGCCGAAGACGAAGCAGTCGTCACTCGGATGTACGCGCTCAAACAGCGTGAGCAAAAACCCGGCACGCTCATCGCCGCGAGTACCGACCAGTTAGTCGAACTCGGCGTAGCGCCAGATGAAATCGACAAAGTCGCGAAGTATTGGCCGAATCCCATCAGCGCCGTGCTGACCATCAACAATCCCAAAAAGGATAATCCCTTAACAGATGAAGTAAGTTGCACATACCTAGACCAGGGAGTTGGTACGCTCGCTGTGCGCGTCGTCGCCGACCCGCAGATCCGCGCGATCCTTAAGCAAACTGGCCCGTTGATAACCTCAAGCGCCAATCAGCCAGGCGAACCGCCAGCAACAACCATAGACGAGGCGGTTTCATACTTTGGAGACAGCGTTGACTTCTATGTCGATGGAGGAACGATCGCCGTAACTCAGCCGTCCACCATAATCCGTCCGACCACTGATGGTGTTGAGGTTCTTCGCCATGGGGGCATGTCTCTGTAAATTTGCTATACTTACAGTAGTGAAAATTTTAGGAATCGAAAGCAGTTGTGATGAAACGGCTGCGTCCGTGGTTGAAGACGGCCGCAGGCTTCTGAGCAATGTCGTCCAGACCCAGATCGACATCCACAAACAGTACGGCGGCGTGGTGCCAGAGGTTGCAGCCCGTAGTCATATCGAAGTCATCAACCCCGTCATCAATCAAGCACTTGCCGATGCGAGCTGTACTTGGGATGATATCGACGCTATCGCCGTCACCTATGCACCTGGCCTGGTCGGTTCTCTCCTCGTCGGTACGCTAGCCGCGCGCACACTCGCGATAATTCACAACAAGCCGTTGTATCCTATACATCATGTGGAAGCCCACGTCTATGCGAATTTTATTATTGAACAAGGTGACGACAAGCGGGTGGCGCGAGAATCCGAGCAACAAGAACGAATCGCGAGCGATTCTTCGCAGTTGCTGAATCGTAGCGACAGGACCCGCGATCCAGCGCCGCTACGTGCCGATTTTGCCAGCAAAATCGGTGACGACGCAAGCGGTCCCCTACAGCTTCCATCAAAGCAACCCGAATTCCCGATGTTAGCGCTTATCGTTTCCGGCGGTCACACACAACTCGTCCTCTTCCGCGATCACGGCGACTACGAACTGCTGGGGCAAACACAGGACGACGCCGTCGGCGAAGCGTTCGACAAAGTCGCCAAGATCATCGGTCTGCCCTATCCAGGTGGTCCATCGATCGCCAAAGCTGCACGTGATGGCGATCCGTACAAATACAAATTACCCAAAGCCAAGCTCGCCGAACCCTACGACATGTCCTTTTCGGGCCTTAAGACGGCTGTTTTACGCGCAGTACAGCGCGAAGTTGGCGAGGACTACACATTTCCATCACACGAGCTTCCTGCGCGCTTAGACAGCGTCCAGCGTAAGGACTTTGCGGCAAGTTTCCAGCAAACTGCTGTGGAAACACTTGTGGATAAGGCGGAAAAAGCCTTCCATGACTATTCGCCAGCCTCTGTCGTCATCGCTGGAGGTGTGGCTGCCAACCAAGAACTGCGCCGACTGCTGCGCGAACGCCTGCCAATTGACATCGAATACGCGCCAATGCAGCTTTGCACCGACAACGCCGCCATGATCGCCACCCTTGGCTACTACTACGCACAAAAAATGGATCCTGTTGATCCGTATGATTTCGAAGTTATTCCTAGTTTATCGATGGCGAAAACATCCTGGACATAGTGTTGTACATATATCAACGTTTAACAATTCGTGCTGTCTTTTTTATCGTTGGTAGCAGCTGAGTCCACACTGTGTACAGCGGTGAAAGTGGCTTGTCGTAGGTACCTACGAGCAAATCCTCATGGTTTGCAAATCCACGTTTGAAATTGCTCACGCCATCGCTCACCAGACCGTTCATGTCGTAGCGCTCTATGCCCCACTCTTTCATCTTTTGTATAGCGTGCCATTTGAGCGCGTAGTTCGCGCGTAGCTTCTGACCCTCGTCGTTCATGCCACCATACAACTCAAACGCCGTACGGGCGCTAATCGCCAGCCATAGAAAGGCGATCGGCCAGCCGTCCTTATACGACGCAAAGACCGGTGACGCTTCATCGAGATTGTCAAAAATATCATAGTAGTATTGATCGTCATGCAGCGCGAATCCGGCTCGCTTTGCCGTTTCGCGATATATGCTCATGCATTTTTCCAGCTCCTCCCTGTCTTTGACCTGTCGGATCTCGACGCCCTTTTCGTTCAAGGATTTTCGTATGTATTGACGCGTTTTCTTGCTCATCGCAGCCTGTAGCTCATCCTTTGTCTTACTAAGATCCAGGATAAGCGTATCAGGAATCAAAATCGTATGATTACTTCTACTCCACCCCTTTGGAAGTGTGGGCAGTTCTGACCAGTCCGGTTCGATGCTGACCACTACGGCACCGTGATGTGATTTGGCATGACTTGCTAGCGCCTCCAGAAAATCATGCGTACTTTCTGGAGCTGTGACAGGACCACGCGGCACGTATGCCAGTGCTTTAAATGGCCACGGCAACCGACGAATCAACACCTGTGCGCCGCCCAGCCTTTCGCCGTCAATGTTGCTTGCAAATAGTCGCTCCGCGCGCCATCCATGTGCTGCTTTTGTCTCGCCCCACCCCCACAGTTGCAACGGATGACCTCCATTTTCAAGGACATACTCATCCCATTCTTCTCTGTCAGTACAGGCTTGCAACGAAATCATAACTGTTATTATACTCTACTCCAACTCTCCACCCACCAGAGTATATTTACTGATTCCCATATCCCAGTCCCACTCCCCAACCCCAGCTGGCAAAGCAAGCTGCTACCACCCACCAAGTATGTTATACTTATCAAGTAAATAACAGATGTGGAAATAATCCATACTCCTTATGGTTTCCACGTGAAAATACTCACGCTTACCCGCTACAGCAAGGATGAGGACACATAACTAAATGATTTCTGGAACATACAGCCCGCAAGAGTTTGAATCTGACATATACCAGATGTGGGAAAGCGCGGGAGCATTCAAGCCAAGTGGTCGCGGCGAACCGTACAGTATCGTCATGCCACCGCCAAATGCAAACGGCAACCTCCATACCGGTCATGCTCTAGGAGATAACCTGCAAGACATACTGATACGTTACTATCGCATGCAGGGGAGAGATACGCTGTATCTACCGGGCGCCGACCATGCCGGATTTGAAACCTGGGTGGTTTACGAACGAGAGCTGCAAAAGCAAGGCAAAACACGAACTGACTTCACGCGTGACGAGCTGTACAAACAGGTTTGGGACTTCGTCGCAGCGCAGCGAGGCAACATGGAAAAGCAACTGCGAGCACTCGGTGTCAGTGCCGACTGGGACAATCTCGTGTTTACTCTGGACGAAAAGGTCGTAAACACCGTCTATGGGACGTTTAAAAAAATGTGGGACGAGGGTTTGATCTACAGGGGAGAGCGTATCGTCAATTACAGCACGAAGTATCAGACGAGCTACGCAGATATTGAGGTCAACCACAAGGTAGAGAAGGGCATGCTGTGGCGGATTGCTTATCCGGTCATCGATCATGTTGACGAAATAGTCGTCGCGACGACTCGACCGGAAACGCTGCTCGGTGACACGGCCATCGCCGTCCATCCTGAAGACAAGCGTTACAAAAAGCTCATCGGCTCACATGTCCTAGTACCCCTGACACAGCGAGAAATTCCAATCATTGCGGACGAACATGTGGATCCAGCCTATGGAACCGGCGCGGTAAAGGTAACTCCCGCTCATGATCCCAATGATTTTGAGATAGGACAGCGGCATGACTTACCACGTATACAGGTCATTGGTTTTGACGGCAAAATGATGAACGTTCCACCGCTGTTCGAAGGACTCGAGGTAGACGAGGCTCGGAAACGCGTACTTGAGGCACTCGATGTAGCAGCGTTGCGCCGCGGAGAAGAGGAGATAGAGCACTCTGTCGGCTATGACTACAAGAGCGGCCTGCCTATACAGCCTCTTATCAAAGATCAGTGGTTTATCAAAGTGGAACCACTGGCAAAGCGTGCAATCCAAGCTATCAAGAAGGGAGAGGTGAATATCATCCCTGCAAGCCGCAAAAAAGCACTCATCCAGTATTACGAAAACCTGCATGACTGGAATATCAGCCGTCAAATCGCATGGGGTATACCCATCCCGGCATTTCAAAATGAAAGCGACCCCGACGATTGGATATTTGATACCCGTGTCGACCAGGAGAAGATAGTTGTAGATGGCACAACATATATAAGAGAAGAAGATACCTTTGACACGTGGTTCAGCAGTGGGCAATGGCCGTTTATCACGATGGATTACTTGAGCGAAGGAGAGCTTGCGCGATTCTATCCGAACTCCGTCCTGGCAACTGGTGCCGACATCCTCTACCAATGGGTAGCGCGCATGATCATGCTCGGTCTGTATGCGACTGGTCAGGTGCCGTTCAAAGATGTATATCTCCATGGTCTTGTGCTCGACGAGCATGGTCAAAAGATGAGCAAATCAAAAGGTAACGTCATCAATCCTATGGAGACAATAGGGGAGTACGGTTCCGACGCGCTTCGGTTAGGTATTATCAGCTCTCGTGGCGCCGCTCAAAATCAAGCGTTCAGCAAGGGCAAAGTTATCGCAGGGCGCAATTTTTGCAATAAACTTTGGAACATCGCCAGGTACATAGAGGGCGTGCTTCCAGATGACTTCCGACTCGCTACACCGATACCTGTCAGTTTGGCGGATCACTGGATCGTCAGACAGCTCAACGAGGCTGCTGCGACCGTATCTGAGCAAATCGAAAACTACCGCTTTGCGGAGGCAAGCGAGACCGTCTATCACGCTATCTGGGATGACGTCGCTGACTGGTATGTTGAAGCGAGCAAAAAGCAACCAAACCCTCAATTGCTCGGATGGGTACTCGACACGTCGCTCAGGATCGCGCACCCCTTCGCGCCTTTCGTCACTGAAACCATCTGGCAGACACTTGGTTGGCATGACGAGTTGCTTATCAGCAGCCACTGGCCGACAAAGCTGAAGTATGGAGAAATAGCGGCGGCTGAGTTTGAGCAACTGCAAGCGCTTATCGTCGAGATCCGCTATGTACTCAGTGAGCTGCCTGCTGGCAAAAAATACAAGCTTCTTTACCAAGAGGACGTTCTCGTAGAGGACAATGGCAGCTTGATTGAATGGCTAGCTCGCCTGGAAGGCGTCGTTCAGACAGAACAGCCCAAGGGTCTGAGACTCGCCACGACCAACCGTGAAGCCTGGCTCGAAATCGACGAGGAAACCCTGTATGAACATCAGTCAAACCTAGAGAAGCGACTCGCCAAAACTCGCCAGGAGGTAGCCAGCCTAGCGGCACGCCTGGACAATCCAAGCTATGTCGACAAAGCGCCCGAACATCTGGTCGAAGAAACCAGGCAACAGTTGGCTGACAAACAGTCTCTTATCGAGAGGCTGGAGCGCGAGCTCGACGTCCTGGACTAATGAATACTAGACATTTGGCCAGATCACGTTGCTACCGCTCAGCGGATCCGTCGTCCTGCTGAAGATTTTTTGCAAATAGCGACGGTTATCGTCACGTGGCTGGATGCGCGGTGTCCCGGTCGCGAATGCATTTTTCAGCGATCCTCGCTCTATATGAGTATGGGCATTGTCATGAATATCCAACGAGCTTACCGCACCCAAACTCAAGGTTGCTGCCGCAAAGGGCAGGGCGAGCGTGACAGCCGTGTCAAATCTTGTATCGTGCACCAGTATACCTAGCGACGTAAGTATAGTCAGACAGACAGCGGTTCGATGTATGATTGGTGTTATGGACATGTTTGTTTTTATGAAGTTACCGCTTCATATTAGCATAAGTTGTATATTTTGTCAAAGTTAGTTCGTTAGTAGTAGTTTATTGAGGTGCTTCTCTGGTTCAATCTATCTATCAACGAATCCATCTAAAAAGTCCGCCCCAAGCGGATAATTCCTATTTCCCGGCCCGGTCCAGCACGCGACACCAACTACTAACTATGATGGTATGGGTGACCGGATGTAATTTGCTGGGCACGATACAGCTGCTCTATCAAGATAAGCCGCACAAGCTGGTGGGGAAAAACGAAGGAGGAGAGCGACAAGACAAAATCCGCGCGCTGATGCACGCGATCATCGACGCCATACGCACCGCCTATGACAAACACCACGTCACGACCGGCCGTAAACGTCGTATCGAGCAGTTTCGCAAACTGCGGGGATTCAACCTCTTCGCCCAGCTCATCAAGCAGCACGACAAAAGCACGAGCGTTTACACGTGAAAGTATGCGCTCAGACTCTTCCTGACGCGCTGCAGCGTCGTTGAGCGCGCTATGTGGCAAAAGTACCCACTCGACCTTAAACGGCTTTTTCAGGCGGCTCTCATAGCGTTCGATGCCTTCTGCCACCCACAACTCGTGCTTTTTACCGATAGAAAGGATGGTGAGAGACATCAAAACACCAGTTTCGCGGCTATCACGGCAAGTTCGTCATGATTCGGTTCGCCAGAAGGATCTGGAACGTTTCGATACTCTCCGACGTGTGTAAACGGAACGAGGTGTATGTGCGCATGTGGCACATCGATACCGATGACCTGCACACCGACATAGGGAGCCGCCATGACTTCTCGTAGGCGCAGCGCGACCTTTTTGACGGTTGCCTGGAGGTGCTGATACGTATCGTCATCCAAGTCCCATACGAACTCGACTTGCTTTTTGGGTATCACGAGCGTATGTCCGGGAGTTATGGGGTGTATATCTAAAAACGCATATGTATACTCGTCCTCATACACCTTGTGGCTCGGAAGTTCGCCGTTGATAATTTTCGTGAATAGTGAATCTTGCATACTTTTAATTGTACCTCATTACTCTGTTAATATTGACATTTTAAAGTGTTTATGTTAATATTTCGCCATGACAGTATCTGAGAAAATAGGTCGTTCTAGAGTAGAAACGCTCCCGACAGAATTGCCCGATGTTGCTTTAAGACTGTTTACTGCAGAAGATTTGCCAGCGGTAAAAGACCTGATGGATTCCAATTTCAAACATTTTGCTCAAGGTGGCATCATATCGGACGGTTTGTATACCATGATAGAAAACGAATTAGACGAGGGCAACTCACCAAATCAGCGATTTGGTATATGGAAAGATGGCGCACTTGTAGGTTATGCAGGTATTAATCCAAGCGAGGATTCACATACTTACAATGAAGTCGAAATCGCCTATGCCATTGATGAAAAACACTCAGGTCAAGGAATTGCTTCTGCGGCGATTGAAACCCTTTCACAGATTGAGAACGACAAAGGTTACAACGTAGTCGCCGAAGTCGAAAGTCGTAATATCAAAAGTATGCGCCTCCTTGGAAAGCTTGGTTTCGAACACAGCAAACGACGCAACTCGCAAGGGCGCGAGGTCTTTACACGCCATGCCATAACAGTCGACGAAATGATGCGTCGCCTCGGCTTCTAATCTGTTAAAATATTCTTGTAACCTTAGCGCGGTTTGCTGCGCACCGATTAAGTAAACCAGGCTTTAGCTGTTTGCTTAATCGAAAGGAGGCGTAACGGAAGTTGTCAGGGTTATGTGCCTGCACATAACCCGAGAAACTGTAGTGAACGCCGACGCGGAGAGATGCAGGAGTGGTTGAACTGGCTGCTCTCGAAAAGCAGTGTACTGGAAACAGTACCGAGGGTTCGAATCCCTCTCTCTCCGCCATGAAAAGATACGTCCATCTGGACGTGTTTTTTCATGAAGGAGAGAACAGGCGATCGAGAACACTGACTTTTGCGAAGCAAAAGGGGTTCGGCGTAGTGAATGAAGCGAAGAAAAGCATTCGCCGATAGGCGGATATTTTTCTGAGCAAGTGAACGGAGGAGCGAAATCCGCTAAGCGGATGAAGCGATATCCCTCTCTCTCCGCCAAGTAAAACGCCCCACTATCAGTGAGGCGATTTACTTGGTACACCCGACAGGATATCGCTCCATCCCGCCGATGGTGGTATTCCGCTCCTCCGCTCGAAATGGGTCGAAAGCAAGCTTTCGCGTTCCTTTTCTCGCTACGCCGAACCTAACGGTTCGGAACGCTTTCAGCGTTCTACCATAGAAAAAGTCCTAGCCAAAAGCTAGGACTTTTTCTATGGTACACCCGACAGGGTGACGCTTCGATGACAGACTAGCCAAAGGCTATTCCGCCATCGGCTATAAGCTGTCAAATCGAAGATTGGACAGCTTGCGAACCTTGACGGTTCTCGCATTCTTGCAGAATGCTACCAAGTAAAACGCCCCACGCAAGGTGGGACGATTTACTTGGTACACCCGACAGGATTCGAACCTATGACCTTTGGCTCCGCAAGCCAACGCTCTATCCAGCTGAGCTACGGGTGCGCATCTGCCCAAACAGCGCAAAACAAGTTTCGCGCTTGGTTTGATCGCCGCGCCGGACTAAAGCCCGGTAAACACCAAATAATACTACCATAAATTTACAGAGGTAGCAAGCTAGAGCCGCAAGAGGCGAACCAGGCGATCAACTGCATCCAGCTTGAGATCCTTCATCGGCAAACGAGACCCGAGCATATCGACGATGTCTTCGCCAGCTTCCTCTGGGAAGTAAACAGTAACGCCTGGCTGGAAGCGCTGTGTTGGTATCAGCATGACGGAAAATTCATCGCCATCACGGATGATGCCAAACGACTTGAACTCTTCAAATTTATACAGTTTGTCATCTACCAGCATGCCGTCATCCGACAACGTGTAGGTGAGCTCTCGTGGCGGTCGGCGCGAGTTTATGATGATAACGATCACTATGACGACGATAAGCGCGGTAAACAACCATGCTTGTGTCCAGAGAGAGATACCGATAAGCGCAAGTGTGATGATTGTAAACAGCACGAACCACCCAGTGCCCTTATCCTGGTGAATGTATTCGTGCGCCGACCAGGTTATAGGTTCGGTTGATGATTCCGCGTCCTCATACTCATCTTCGGACACAGGATCCGGCTCAACTGCACCTGCCGGTTGAGGTTCAGCCGGTATCGTCGGTGCCTGCTGCGCAGGCGCTGGCTGTGGAGCGACGGGGGTGGATGCTTGCTCTGGTACGCCAACAGGCTCAGCAGGCTGTGGTTGCGGAGGTTGTGAAACAGGTTGACCCTGATTTGGTCTGTAAAAACCCTGCTGATCGTTGGGATTCATGTCTAAAAGTATAGCATGAGCGCTATAAGAATAAACAGTTTCGTACGAGAAGGGTCGAAGAGTGACTACAGAGCCACGTCGTGCTTTTCGTCTGACTTCCGGACTACCGCATAGTAGTTTTGCAAATACAAAAGTTCGTTAGCGATTCGCTCCAGGTCTTCCGTGAACTCAGCCTGCTGGTTCATGCGTCGCTTACTGATTACTTCGAGCGTCGTTGCCAGTGTCACGAAGTAGTCTCCCGACTTTATACGCGCGTCTAGCTCATCGACATTTACCGATATGTAGTCGTAATCACCTGCTACTTGTGGGTTGCTTCGCCAGTGAGATAGCGTGAAAGGAGACAGCTTGGCGGCATAGGTCGTATCAAAACTCATGCGCATCCTCCATCAGGCTTTTGAATGAGTCTTGGGTGATGATCAGGTGGTCCAGCAGATCGATGCCGAGAATAGTCCCCGCGGCCCGCAGTTGCCCAGTGACCTCATGGTCTGCTGGTGTCGGCTCCAGATCACCCGAGGGATGATTGTGTGCGATGATTACCGCGACCGCGCCATGCTCGATTGCCGGTTGAAAGACTTCTCTTGGGTGCACGATATTCGCGGTCAAGCTGCCGACCGATATTGTTTCTTCATGTATTAACTGATAGCGGCTGTTTAGATAAAGCCCGCGCAGTTGCTCTTTCTTCAGCGTGCCCATGTCGCGCAAATAATGATTTGCTTGTCCAGCAGTGCGGACGAACACTGGTCGTTCACCACGTTTCTCAAAAAACCGGCGACCCAGCTCAAGTCCCGCGACCAATTGATACGCTTTGTTTTGCGGAATCATCAGCGACGCCGCGAGTTTCGTGGGATCGGTTTCGTGCAAAATAGCTTTTTCGCCGTATTCTTTTAGCACGCGTCGTGACATCTCCAGCACATCCTCTTTGCGCGTGCCGACACCCCATAGCACAGCCACCAATTCAGCCATGCTCAGCGTAGCTGGTCCATATTTTGCCAGTTTTTCTCTCGGTTTTTCCTCTGCTGGGAGGTCACGCACTCGCAATACATACCGCTCCTCGTCTATCACCAAGTCGCGATCAGCCAGCTGGTACGTCTTCTGTCTGGATGGCGTCTGATTCATATGTATTTACTATAGTATCACTTTTTAGCATGAGCCTAATGATACGGTTTAAAATTTCAAACCATTCTACATGATTGATTGCCGTCCAACCGGTATAAGGCTCGCTATCGCGGCATGAAAGCGAGCGTTGCCGTGCGTGTCGTCGGCGTTCAGCCGCGGATGAATCCGAGCTGGATCAGCTCCGTCAGTAATCACGGAGTCAATATCAATACACGTATCAACTCCGCCAGCGTGCAAATGAAGCTGAGTGTTCAGATCAAGACGCGCTTTCTCCAAGCCGGAAGATGAATCACCCGTGAACCCTATGCGGGGACCGATGTTTGAAGAAATGTGACGAGCGTTGGGAAACTTTGTCCGTCCTCGACCGACTACCGCTCGATGTGAAGCCAAAGAAGTCGTGTATGTGCCTCCTTCGTTGATCAAATCCGAGCTTACCACCTCTTGATACAAAACAGCTGTTGGCTGCAGGGGAATGTTGCATCCGTCATATATTGCCCATCGTCCGGCAGGCTGATTAAAGTTCGAGCCAAAGATACCACCGACCGCAATACTCGCCACAATACCGCGATGTTGAGCCGCCCAAAGATGGGCGAAGCTGCTTAACTCGCCCGGATTGTCCACCCCACCGTTGTTTGATGCGTTGGAACGGCTGTTGCCCACTACCCACAGCAGGGGCGAGCCATCGTCCACGAACTCGTACTCGATCCACATCTGGCATATTCTTTGATTCGGCTGCCTCGTCATCGTCGTCCCAGGCACTGCCAAACCTGCGTCTCCGGCAACCGTGTTTACCCATGTCAATCCTCCGCCAAGAGTGAACTGACCGCCTGACGTGCACGAAAATGAAAGCATGTAGTGTTTGCCTGCGTCGAGAGCAAACACCGAACGATCGATCCAATTCGAGACAAATTCGGCGTTCGAAGCATGAGAAGCGCCAGAGACGATCTGAATCGGTGTCGATACGAAATTTCCATTAAACTCCCCGCTGGCATCTCTCGCCGGTACACCCATGTACATATTGATGTTCGAGTTTCCCGTACCGCCTGCATACAAATTGTTTAGTTGACTGCGGTTTGACATATGCACGCGAAAACGTACGGCGGTTTGCCATATCCTAAATATTTGACGTCGGTGCTGAGAAGTTCCGGCTACATACGCGCCTGTCGCTACATTTGGAAGCTCCCAATTAAAAATGCCGCTGCGCATCTGCCCGGGTTTTGCAGTCATCAGATAATCCTCCAATTAGTTCCGTCAGAGACAACCATGATTGATTCATTCGCGGAGAGCAGGTAGCCTGCCTGTCCTTCTATTGTCTCGCTGGCGCTCGTTAGTACGGTAATCGAAGAACTGTGGATATTTTTGATGATATAAACGCTTCCGTTACCCGCTGCGGCCGGAAGGGTCGGCACGGCACCACTTTCAAGCATGACTATATACTGCGTATTCGCCGCGCTATCGAGCGTGACAGAGGATGTCACTGTGTTGATCACGGAATTCGACGTACCGGCTCCGATAGCCGTCCTCGCCGAAGCCTGATCACTCCCCGCGGCAACAACAGCAGGTTTGTTGCTCAAAGTATCCCAATCGCCAGGTTGATTTAATTTTGTCTGTAGAGCCGTATCTAGCTGCGCTTCCATGATAGTACCGTCTTGGATAGCGGTCGCAGTCACGGCGTCATCGGCAATAGCGGTGCTGGTCACGCTATGGTCTTTTAGCGTGCCGTCCGGTTTATGAATTTGAGAAAGGTAGTCGTTGAGTATGGTGCCCCAATTGCCGTTATCTCCACCCGGAACAGGCAAACGAGCCATTATTTGCCATCCTCCGAACCGCCATACGCACCGCCACCATAACCTATCCGAGTAGACGATGACTTTTGATCATCTCCAAGGACTCGCAGTACCGCGCCTATACCCATAACCGCGACAAAACCGAAAAGGACGTGTTTCAAAAATCCCTTTCGATCCATTTTCTTGTTTAGAATCGCATTAAGCTTATCCTTGATCACTATATCGGTTCTCCATTTACCACCAGTCTGCTTTAATAATATAGTGATTATGGTAACGTGACAAGAAGAGAGCGGTAGAAGAAATGGCAACATATAACTGTTTGGACTCCTCGAGCTCGGCATACGGCGCGGGCAACTATGGTACATGCACCGAACAATCGGTTGGTGCTCCCGACACTGGCATATTCGGACAGTTTATAGACGGCGTCAGCCCTAGTGTCATAGCACCTTTGGCTGTCGTCGTGTTGCTCGTGATCATTACGACAGCCATTATCAGGCGGCGGAGTCGTGTTAACAAAAACTGACCGGGAGTCTGGCTTACTTCTTCCGAATTAGCCGGAAAAGCAGTGCCTCAAACAGACCTGCCACTAGCGCAAACGAGACGGTATTGAGAAAAATCGCAAAATAATTTGTATTCGTTTACCAAACAAAAAAGACCTTTTCAGATCCTTTCTGCTTGGCGGAGGAGGGGAGGTATCGCTCCGTTTCACTCCGCTCCTTCGTTCGTTCGCAAAAGAAAATACCTGCGGTGCTTTCTTTTGCTTCACTCACTACGCCGAACTCCGCGCTACTTTTGTCTACGACAAAAGGCGGGAGTCCAAATCTTCGCCTCATTCCGCCAAATAAGAACGACCCTTTCGGGTCATTCTTATTTGGCGGACTACTGTCTACGAGGTTAGAACCAAGCTGACGGAGCCGCCAATTACGTAACGGAAGCTGGTGTCTTGCTTTGGGGCGGGGGGGTTGGTTTTGGGATGGCTATTGTCTATGTCGGGTCCCATCCCCTGACTCGTTCCTATATAAATTTTACAGTCATGACGGAGTGTTTTTATCTGCAATCCATTGCGCTTATGATTGCAAATGATATACTGGTGTCATACGATATGAGTAATAGACAAACCTCATTGAGTGGGCGAAAAACAAAAGCAGCATCTTTTATAGTGCATAAGGACTCTTACAAAAATCAGTAGGTCTGGTTCTTGTAAGAGTTCTTATGAATCCTAGCGATTTCATAAGCACTCCGTTCAGCAACTTAGTTATTCACGCCAGGTTGCTTAGAGATTCGAAGGTCGTCAGTTCTCACTGGCGATCTTCTGCTTTCGTGGGTAGCCACAGAATGAGAAAGGCTTGTCTTTCGCGCGGATTACTTTTCCGTTTCGAACGACAGCCCACACAATAATGTGGTTACCGCATGCGCAGTAAGTCGACATAAGGCGTTCACCTTGTTACGGTTGCTTCTTGCGCAAGCACGGTCTGTCAATGTACATATTGCACAGGTACAGCGCGCGCTCGCGCTGCATCGGCTTTCATCTTTTTGTTTCCACAGATTTTTAAGGTGCTAGGCCCAATGGGTCTGTAAAAAGAAAAAGTCATACACCGAGTTCTGACGTAGGCTACAATGTTTGCGCCTAGTGGCGTTGGTCTTTTGGATCTACGCCAGAACTCGAAATATGACGGTTCGAATTGTCAAACATTGTAGCTCCTCCTGGGCGACCAAACCCCTCCAATGTTTCTGATTTACCCCCCATTCTTCTCCAAGAATTGGTAAATCTATTTATAACTTACGACATAAGCACTTAGGAGTCAAGAGTCAAAATCGGCAGCGAAATTACAGTGGCATTATTACAGGCTACCCATCACACCTGGCCCGTTCCTATATTGTCTCTGATGAGAAAACCTTCTTGCCTAGGATGTATAATCAATGTTATGAGCGCACGGAAAAAATCATGGCTAGGCATTGCAAAAGCCTTTGTTAAGGCAGTTGAGAAGGACGCTAACCAGAGAAAACGAACGCAGGCTAGGGCTAGAGCATCGTCATCATATTCAGCAGATATCGATATTTCTGATATAAGCATAACTGTTACTGATGACGATGGTAATGAGTACGTTGGGGGCATGAGAACAATGCCCCGAAATGAAAAATACGCCCAGGCGATTAAGGGACATGTGGCTAAGTTAGCTGCGTTCTACCGCGAATATGGAAAGAACTACACCTATGAGGGCAATGAAAATTTTGTATCGGAACTTATACACAAACTATACCCCAACGCCGATCCACATACATGCCCATACTGCGGCGTTATACATGATTTCACCGCAGCACGAGCAAGGAAATGCCCCGACTGTGGCAAAAAAATGGTCGTACGCCAAGGAGTTTTCTTGTCAGAAGAACAAGTAACAGAACTTGATAAGAAAATAGCGGATTATTACGATAAAGCCGGCCTTGCAAACCAATTGAAGAGCTGTATTGAGCGGGTGCAGTCATACACAAGTAACCACAATTACGGCGAGGCGTTTCTCTCGATTGCTGAAGGTTATCAGAATTGCGCTGCCATTCACAATCAGCGTCATGAAGGAGGCTACAGCGCATGGGACCTCTCCTGGCGCATTCTCAACGGTGAGGTTCTTGAGATTGCGACAGCAGGAGCATCGAATGCCAAGGATATGATTGGTAATGGTTACACGGCTGTATTATTTGCACGTGGGATGCACTGCCTTCGAGAGCTAAAATATGCAGAGACTCCATCGGCAATGAACAAGTATGCCAAAATGGCTATGGAACATTTCTACAGTTATCTTGTAGCTCTCGACACGGTCGGTCTTACCGACTGGCAGCAAGAGACTGCCATTAAAAACATCCATGTTGCGAAGATATTGGGTAATGTCCACGACGGCGACATAAGAGCCATTCATGAACGTGTGCTGACCCACTCCTCACCAAAGTACCGCCAAGACGCATTCGACAAGACTGTCAGTGTAGTTGAAGAGTATGTTTTTCTTGAAAGTGACCCCGAACGACTGCGACAATATATTTACTAGGTAAGAAATAAATGATGGTTATTATTTTGTGTGGGCCTTTTTCCTCAAAGAACTTTGTATTAGCCATGCTCCAATGAGTATCCATATCAACGACGCGATCGGTGCAGTTACTGCCTTTGAAATAGTAGCGCTATCAGATGAAGATGAAATTGTAGATAGCGTATGAACAGCATACGGAAGTCCATGAAATATTAAATCCACGAGACCTATTAATATGAATAAAGACCCAAATATTACAAGCAATATTTTGGTTAGGCTCCACCTAGTGTCGCTTCGTTTTGTCATACGTATTCTCCTTTGCTCTATATTTATTAACAACTTTCTTCAGCATATACACGCACACCCTCGTTGAATGATTCCGAACTACCAGTGTCGTAATCCGCGTCACAAACGTCATTCTCTTCCGCCCATTCATAACCCGCGTCGTGGCCGGAGCAATCGTCGGTACATTCATAGCCTTTCGATTCGTAATAGTCACGCGACTCTTCCACGTTTGATATGGAGCTGCTGGAGCTTTCTTCAATTTGTTTCATCGTAGTGAGGTCTATAGTGGCCGATGAGCCGTAAGATATGGCACCGCTACTAGTAATAAAACGCCACAGTAGATTGCTATCCTGGCCGATAAACAGGTAGGCTCTTTTGTCTTGTGGCACTACGTTTACGAGCACCGTATTGCCTACGGAATATCCAGCATTGAATTTTAGAAGGTGAAAGGTAAGGTCTGTCGCACCATCATCTACAGGTACGGTCATGGTCATTGAGCCATCTGATTCTTCAGTGACACTCTTAATTTTGCTGTACTGGCAATATGATTTGTATTTGGAATCATCATTATCGCATCCCTTGTAGTCGTCACCTGGTAGGCCAACTTGCGCAGGAATTAACATGAGAATAGCTACTGCTGCAACAGCCAGCGCCAACCACCATTTCTCTTTTAGAAATTCTAGGACTTTATCCATAACTATCCTGTGACCTCCCGCTTTTAGTTGTCGTGATGTCAAACAAAAAGGACACCGCGAGGTGTCTTACGCCATGTGCAGCCGGTTTTACCCGAACTGTTACGCGGTGCCCATTTTTAGGCAAAACCGCGCAACAATCGCTGCGACTTATTCTGCTGCACTTTTTTACGTAAGACAGTGTAATTATAACACCACGAATGTATATCTATAAGAGCAACGGGAAGGATGGCGACTATGTCATATCAACAAGTGATGCTATTATAGAGGTGAATGAGCGAAAAGCAGATACGCGACCTCAAGAAATTAAACGAAACGCAAAAGTTCTTGCTCTATTTCTCAAAATTTCACCCAAAACCATCGGTCACCGTACTTATGAAATTGTGCTACCTGCTAGACCTGATGGCTGTTGGCGAAGGCAAGGATAAACTAACAGACTTTGATTACTACAGGTACAGCTTTGGCCCGTTTGACCAGAAAATCTATTCTCAGCTTGATGCGCTTGTGCTCCAGGGCTTCGCTCAACAGGAGACCGATTACACGCAGGCTGGCACTGAAGTTGTCTACTTCAAGGTAAACGAGGAAATTGCCGACAGTGTCGAACTAGATGAATCCGAGAAGGCGTTGGCAGATGAACTCTTAGAAGCCGTGGCTGGCTATGGCGCAAAAGAACTTACACAGATAGCCTATCGGACAAAACCGATGAGGGCGCTTGGCGCAACACTTGGTGGGAAAGAAAATATAGGTAAAAAACTCAATCTCAAAGCCGCGTAAATATGTCCGGCAAAATCAAAAAGCGCCACATATACTGGGATTTGAAGGATTATATAACTTCACCTTCGGATAAGTACAAGGCTAAAGTGGCCGGCAGGCCGCTGGAAAAACTTGATGTATACGGCTTCTTTGAAATCACTTCCGGCAGATACGTGAGCGAGCATCTACGAGTTGATATTGAACGGCATCACATTGAAAAATTACCCGCTAAGTATTTGAGGAAACCTGATGGTTGCGTGAAAATTGAAGCAGAGATTCTCAATCTGGCCGATGTACTGGCAAGACAGACTGATCCCGCAAATGGCTTCCAGGAGAGGGGTAGGTTGTGTGTTGATAAGTGGGAAGAGCTTATGCAAAAGGTGCAAAGTACTCGACTAAGAACAGGGCGTCGGCCATGGGGTGCCGACAAGCAGTCGCTCATCATTCAACTAACGCAGCCCGCACCAGACGTACAACCTGTGCTAGAACGCCTTAAATTGGCATAATGGTGTTATATTCTTATGCTTGCCATCACCTCTGTTATATTGGACAATGGTTTGCAATTATGAACACGAGATTAAAGCCCGAAGAATACTGGCCGGAGCGTAAGGTGTATTTGTATGGCACATGTGCGCTATTCCCCGAGAATATTAGCGATAAAGTACTGAGCGCAGACGAAATGGATGTCTACGTTGAGCGTGGTATTTGGTTTGATGACGAACCGAACAACAACCAAGAGAACGCTTTGAAAAAATATGAGACTAAAGGAATGCTCAAAGTAGAGGTGCTGGAAGACGATAAATTCAAGATCACCAACATTAATCAGGAGAAGTTTAAAGCAGAGCTAGTTGAATACCTTGAAAAATTCCGCTATGACGAGCTGGTAGCCGACCCCTCGATCATGCCAGAACCCCACGATGTTCTAAAAGATCGCTTGCGTATGCGCATGGATAATGTACAACGTCCTCAGCCCCTTATAAACCTCCTAAACATATGGCCCGAGTGGAGTAGCTGGAGTAATCGCTTGTATCCATTTTGGGAGATTATTTTTTCTTCCGAGCTTCTACCGCCGTACGATTGGCGCGTCCGTAATATAGGCTATAAGTCTGTTGGCGAAAGTACTTTTAGCACAAAGGATGTCTCATTACCCTTTGCAACAATAGAAGCACTGGCCACAACGCAACCAGCCAAGCCTGAGCCCGCTACGGGGGTGGTCAGGCTTGATGCAATAAGCGATGCGAAACCGATGCTAAACTTAACAGACGTAAAGTTAAATGAAAATAGTTACGATAAAAAAAGAGGCGTACTTCACCTTACTCCGTACCATGCAGTAACAATACCGGCGCGTGGCAAAGTCAGGCGTAAAGATGGCAAGAAGTATTTGCAGTGCGTGATATTGGAGTGTGTGTTCAAATCTGTCAAGACCCTTGAGCAAGGCACGACTTTCAGCAAAATTATAGGTGTTAATGCTTCAATAATGAACGATAGTAAGAAGCGAAGTATCGAGAACACTGTTGCTGAAATAAATAAAAAGATAATGAAAGACAATGGACCAAAAAACCTGATAAAAATACAAAAAGGCAAGGTGTTTTTGAATAATTCATATCTGTAAATCATACTGAAAATCTTTTTTAGACCGACCCCCGTGGTACAAATACCCGCACAAACTAAGCGGGTATTTTTCTACCCAAGAAAGGACAAGGATATGAAGGTGAAGCGGTATCAACCAACAGTAGACGTATATACGCTAGACCTTGCCGCCGCACTAGCGAGCAAGGGCCACGAGGTTCTATGCGCTGGCGTGAACGAGGAAGATCGCATGTATTTCCGTTTTGTGCGGTCTAAAAGAGTTGAACGGACTGCAAATAGGTACTGGGCTGGCAAATTGAACGTGAACGTTCGCGTCTATGTCGACACCCTCAACACGCTCCGAAGTCGCGCTTATGCGAATAAGTGGGGTTTATGACACGACTGAACACTGAGCGTATAAAGAGCCTACGGGTGCTTCTGAAAGGGCTCGATCTGGAGTATACCGACGAGCAAGCCCAAGAAGCAGGGCTCCAAATAATGCGTTTCGTGCTCGCAAAAATGCGACGACAACAAGAATTAAATGCGAAGGAGAATGGAAATGGACGCGAAGAATCTAAAGACAAGCAAGATGGATAATGAATCCCTTAGCGCAAAATTTAGCCGACAAATGGCGGAAGACAAGGAAAGTAGGATGGAATCTGGTGAAATTACACTGGATGATGTCGCGCGAGTACTCTCTTTGACCATCAAGGATGACGACAGTAACAAGAAAATCGTGTTCCTTTGCATGCTATCGGCATATACCGAAGATAGCCAGATCAATGTAAGTCTGAATGCCCCCAGCGCGAACGGAAAAACATACCTTGCGCAAGAGATTGCTAAACTATTCCCCGCAGACGATAAGTTAGAAAGAAGCGGTGCTACCCCCACATCATTCTTTTACGGTGATGGGGAGTTGGATTCAAAAACAGGGGCTAAAGTTATCAATCTGGAGAGAAAAATTCTACTCTTCTATGAAATGCCAAATCCGAAACTACAGGAAAAACTTCGTGCATTAATGTCCCACGATGCCAAGGAGCTACATTATAGCCTGACTAACAAAACTAAGGGGCGAAATAAAACCGATGAGGTTACTGTTCGAGGGTTCTCTGCAACCGTCTTCTGTTCAGCGGGTATGCGCTTGGATGAGCAGGAAGCTACACGTTCAATCCTGCTTAGTCCGGAAGCTACCAGAGCTAAAATACTGGAGGCAATTAGGTTGCGCGTTAAGCGTGGTATAGATGCCAAAAAATTCGACGACGAGGTTTTCTGGAACTATGACCGACAAATGCTAATGTCGCGAATCGTATCAATTCGTAATGCGAACGTAAAGAATATTATCATCCCTAACGGTGAAGAAATTGAAAGAAGGTTTCTGGAGATTGTAGGCATACTGAAACCCCGGCACCAACGTGACATCGCTCACCTCATGGAGCTGATAAAAGTTATCACGCTTTTGAATGTATGGCACCGCCAAGGAGAGGGTGGTCAAATAACTGCAAATCAAGCCGACATAGATCAGGGTTTTAAGCTGTGGCAAGAGTTCTTTGAAAGTCAAAATCTTAATATTTCACCTGTCATCCTAAAAATTTACAAAAAATACATCGTACCTGCATACGTTGAAAAGTTTGCATCAGCGAATAAGAATGACAGGGATTTATGGGAGGATATGAGACGCAACCGCATAGGTTTAACGCCCCAGGAATTGAACGCTTATCACCGCGAGGCCGAAGGAGTTTCATATAACGGAGAACACTACCGAAAAGAGGTTCTTCCCCAACTGGCAAACGCAGGCTTAATCGAATGGGAAAAGCCACAGAGTGATGACGAAGATAAACGCACGCGACACATCTTCCCAATGCAGCTAACAGATGAAAACAAAAAGTATATAGGAACGTATAGGGTGGTAAATCAGCCACTTGACCCCAGTTGGTAGCAAAAAGTGCTATAATAAAAACGTTGACACAACCAGATTAATCGCAAAAAGTGATTTTATTTTCCGGCCATTATGGGCGGCTCGGTATCGGAAAGCGCTTTTTGCGTCTGGACGTGTCAACAACCGAGTCGCCCTTTTGGTAGGAGAAAAAATGAGCATAAAATACATCGCCTACATGCGAAAATCGACTATCGGCAAGGAACGGCAGTCTCTTTCAATCGCTCAACAAAAAGCGAAAATTAAAGAGCAATTCGGCGACCTAAAGATAGTCGAGTGGCTGTCCGATGAGCAGAGCGCGTTTAAGCCAGGCAGGCCTAATTTTGCACGTATGATAGAGCTTTTAGACACCGGCAAGGCGGACGGTGTTATTGCATGGCACCCAGACCGTTTATCGCGAAATGAAATTGATGCGGCGGCTATTACATACAGGTTGCGTAGTAGTATCAAAGATCTTCGATTCAGCTCATACTTTTTTGAAAATTCCGCCGAAGGCGTCATGATGCTCCAGCACATCATGAGCAACTCCCAATACTACTCGGCAAAACTCGGGAAGGATGTGAGGCGGGGCAATGAATCACGGCGTAAAGGTGGGTGGCTAACGTATAGAGCGCCAGAAGGATGGCTTAACAAGCCTGATCCTAACGACCCCGAACATAGCATACAAGTGATCGATAGGGTGCGCTTTCCTTTGCGGCGTAAGATGTGGGATTTGATGCTAACAGGCAATTACAGCGTCCCAGAAATAATGAACATTGCTAACGACGAGTGGGGCTATTTGACGAGACCGACAAGAAAAGTTCCCGCCCATCCGTTAAATCGTGCAGCCGTGTACAAGATGTTCACGAACATTCGTTACGCGGGTTTTATCCCCATACCGGGCGCACCCGGTGAGTACGAGAAAGCCTCATATACCCCTATGGTGAGCTTGGATGAGTATGACCGAGTACAAGATTTACTCGGAAAAAATGGGAGGCCACGCTACGCTTATAAAAAGACATTCGCTTACAAAGGGGTTATGTTTTGCGGCGAATGTGGCTGTAGTATCACCGCAGAGGCTAAAACGGTTAAATTGGCAAATGGTACGGAAAAGATGCTCATCTACTATCACTGCACGCGTAAACGGCCTTGTACGCAGAGAAAGAACGTGGAAGAGAAAGACTTAGAGGAACAATTCGAAAGCTTGCTCAATGCCTATCAGATACGTCCAGAGTTCGAAGAGTGGGCTCTAGAAACGATTAAGGAAATGAATGAAGACGAATCTAATGAGCGAGAAGATGTGATCAAGATGCAAGAACTCGCCCTAGCAGAGGCACGCCGACGCCACGACCGCCTAATTGACCTCGTTACCACTGATGCCATACGAGAAGATAAGTTCAAAGAAAAGAGTGAGAAGCTACAAAATGAGATCGACAGCCTAGAGCAGAAGCTGGAAGTTACACGAGAACAGGCGGCTAATTGGCGCGAGTCATTAACTGAAGTAATCGATACGGTAGCGCACTGCCGCGAACGCTTTGAAAAGGGCAATCAGATGTCAAAAAGAGACGTGGTTAATTCACTAGGTTCGAAGTGCGAATTAATGGGTGGAAAAGTAAGATTAACACCTCATCCATGGCTTATCCCGATTAAAAACGACTATCCTAAGCTTGAGGCGCAATTCGATAAGGTTAGAAGTGCCAAACAACAGATAAGGACGGCCGTATTTCATGCCGTCCGTATCTCTTGGCGGAGGAGGGGAGATTCGAACTCCCGCTACAGGTTTCCCCGTACTAACGATTTAGCAAACCGTCCCCTTCAGCCACTTGGGTACTCCTCCGCGTCGGAACTCACTCCACTTGGTCAATTTACTTCGTAAATCTCCCTTGTTCCGTTGTTCCTCCTTTCAATTTAACAAACAGCCCAGAGGCTTGGTTTGTTAAATTGGGGCGGCTTCGCCGCTGAAACGCCAGAGCTACATCCACGTAGCTCCTGTATGCCACTTAAATCTTCCATGATTTGCGTTTCACGCAGCAGCCA
>CAZIOA010000003.1:31419-34526 GCA_964540835.1 uncultured Candidatus Saccharibacteria bacterium | reverse complement strand
ACGATGTCTTTGGCACCGGCGCGACCGAGCGCGATGACAGGCGCGCCTGCGGCGAGAGCCTCTACCTGGACGATACCGAAATCTTCCTCTGCTGGAAATATGAAGCCTTTGGCTTTGTTGAGCGCGGCAGTGACGGCGGCATCAGATGCGTTGGTACGGCGATCGGCGTAGAACTGGACGGAGTGTCCAGCTAGCTCCAGCAGACGACCGAGCTCCGGACCGCTGCCGTAGACTTTGAGCGGGATGTTGAGCTCCGTCGCGGCTTTGACGGCAAGGTCTATGCGTTTGTACGGTACCTGCCGACCGAGCGCCACGTAGTAGCTGCCGCGCTCGCGGGCTGGCGTGAAACGATAGACATCGACAGGCGGGTGGATGACAGTTGAGAGCCTGCCGTAGTATTTTTTGATACGGCGCTGCACTTCGGTGCTGTTCGCGACAAACACGTCGACATCCTGCGCTGCTTGATAGTCTGCCTTCTTGAGCGGCGGGACAAAAATAGGCATAGCGAGGCGCACGAGCCAGTTGAGCTTGCCAAAGCCCGGGTCGCGCTTGTACTCGTCGTAGTGAGACCAATAGTAGCGGATAGGCGTGTGACAGTAGCATATGTGCACCTGACCTGGTCGGGTCTTGCGGACTTGCTTGGCTTCGGCACTGCTACTGCTGATGATGACGTCATACTCGGACAGGTCGAGTTCCCGAAATGCCCGGACGCGGAGCATAGGGAAGAACTTGTGTAGTTTGCGCAACGGTCGGGGGAGGTTTTGCAGGCTCGTAGTGCGGACGTCGAGCCCGTCGAACTCCGGCACGTCGCCGGGCACGTACGTGCTGGTATAAATCGGCGCGTCAGGAAACGCCTCGTGGAGAGCGAGGACGACCTTTTCGGCGCCGCCCATGTTGGTCAACCAATCATGAACGATGACAACTCGTGGTTTTGACGGTATTGTGCTCTTGCTTTTATCCATAAATTTTGTAAAATATTACTATGATCGTCTCTGTGGGGGTGATCCAAAAACTAACGCGGCTTCTTACCTTTGGCCGTAGTGCTAGAGTTGACTTTGTTGACTTTGTTTGCTATTATTGATGTATCACCAATAGAAGATGTCCCCTTCAAGGTTCCGTCCTTGCGGGGGCTCTTCTTATTATGGGTGGTGTACTCTAGTTTGTTTTTTAAGTCGCTTACAAAACGGATATAGGGCTTAAATATATCAAACTTCAATAGCGCGGAATACTTCTTTTGATTTGGGACAAGGATTGCACGTAATTTTTCTTGTTCGTATAGATACTTTGCCAAACACTGAAAGTCACCATCACCAGACACGATGAGCGCTTTTTCATAATTAGGAAACTGAATCATTGCGTGAAGAACAAGCTCAGCATCACAATTGCCCTTGGTAGAGCCATCTTTATAGGTAAGAGTCGGACGAAATATACAGATGAAGCCTGCGTCTTGAAGTCGGGCATATAGGTCGGTATTTTGAGGCAGGTATCCGATAAACAAAAATGCCTTTTCGACATTGTACTTTTCTTTGAGGTACGTTCGAAATCGAATGTCATCAAGCCTCCAGCCAAGTTCACGTATACCCATATTTAGATTTTGACTGTCTATAAATGCATAAGTAACAGGTTTGGGCATAGATTAATTATACCTCACTTTGCCCCTGTTCGCCTGAAGACCACGGCTACTGTTTTGAACAAAATCTTGATATCGAGCCAGAAAGACCAGTTCTGCGCGTAGAAAAGCTCGAGCTCTATGCGTTCATCGAACGATAGGTTGCTGCGACCACTGACTTGCCAGAGACCGGTGACGCCGGATTTGACGCTGTGGAGCAGCGCGGTTTTGGCTGGTGAGAACTTTGCTTCCTGTGGCAAAATCGGTCGTGGACCGACGAGGCTCAGCTCGCCGCGTAGGACGTTGAACAGCTGTGGTAGTTCGTCGAGCGACGTGTTTCTCAGGAAGTGACCGAAAGGCGTGATGCGCGGATCGTTCTCGACCTTGCGGTTTTGCTCGTACTCGCGAGCCAGGTCTTCGCGACCCATGGCGCGAAACTCGTCGGCCGCGTCTTTGCCGCCAAACTCCGATCGCATGCTGCGAAACTTGATCAGATCTACCGGACGGCTGAACTGGCTGAGTCGTTTGTGCACGTAAAATATCGGACCGGGGTTGAGTAGCATTTGCAGTATCGTGATGATGAGAAACACGGGGGACAGTACCACGAGCAGCACGAGCGCGACGATACGATCAAAGATGCCCTTTGCTATGGCGCCCCAACCGATGAGCGGTGTTTGACTGACGGTGATCATCGGATAGCCGAGAAACACGTCGACGGTGTTTTTGCCGGTGTAAAATTCCGGCTCGCCCGGGATGAAGCTATAGCTGATATGGTTTGTCTGCGCAGCGCTGAGGATTCGTTGATTGCGCTCCACGCTATCATACAGATCGGTCTGGATGATAGTGCTGATGCGCAGTTCACGGACGCGTTTGAGCGCGGACTCGACAGATGAAAAGTGCTCGACATCAAACCCGGACGGAACGATTTTTTTGGGTCCGGCGATGGCGACGATATGGTAGCCGCTGCGCTCCGTGTGCGACAGGTTGTAGGCAATGTCGCGCGTCGCGTCGCTATTGCCGATGACCAGGACGCGGTTGATACCACGACCAAACCGAAACAGCAGACTGCGGGTGAGGCGCAGAACTTCTCGCTCAAACAACAGCATGGCAGCCGAACCGACGAAGCCGTAGACGGCAACCAGCCGTGCCGGAAAGATATGCCGTTCGCTGATGTACTCCCAGCCTATGATGACCAGGATGCCGATGAACGCGCCGAGGATGATTTTGCCCCACTCGACCAGACGACGATTGTAAGTACTGGCGCTATATAGGCCGAGCGTCGCGAAAATCAATATCCAGATGGGTACGATGACCAGAAACGCCTGGATGTACTCGATCGCATAGACAGGTGCCAGCAACGGGCGGTTGTCGAGCTGCACGCGCAATATGTAGGCAAGCGTAAACGCCGCGAACAGTACGAGTATGTCGGCCAGGACAAGCAGGAGGCTGTAGAGCTTGGTGTTTTTCGTCGGCATATTTACTCAAATTATACCATCAA
>CAZIOA010000003.1:0-31319 GCA_964540835.1 uncultured Candidatus Saccharibacteria bacterium | reverse complement strand
AGGCTGTAGAGCTTGGTGTTTTTCGTCGGCATATTTACTCAAATTATACCATCAAATTTAAAAAGACCCTCTGTCGCGGGGTCTTGGTGTGTGCGTCGTGGCACACGCGGCCTGTGTCCGCAGGCGCGGATTGTGAGGTTAGTTCTCGAGCGGTCGATCCCAGTCGCAGTTTTCCGCAGTGAACTTAACGCTGACCTCGAAGCTGAGACAGTTGTAGGACTTGCCGTTTTGGAACCGTTTCTGCACGATTTGGAGCGGACCGATCGTCTGCAGGTCAGGATTGTGCTCCGTGCGCTGACTTCTCCAGTCGCAGTCCAAAATTTTATAGCCGTTGCTACCGAGGCCCCATGTACTTGCAGTTACCTCTGAGCAGGTCAGAAAGGTTCCATCAGTGAGTGATGCCTCGACGAATGCCATGTCCTGTGGCGGCACGCCACCGGCTGCGATGACGCCTTGGTCCGAACCACATGCCGTAAGAACCATAACCGATGCTCCGACAACAGCAGCGAACATCGCTGTCTTTTTCAAAGCCATGACTGGCTCCTCTCGTGTGCGTGAACTTGTCTCTCAAGTTCGTGGTCATATCATACAAGACTTCTCTGACACCATCAACAAACTCAGATAAGGTATACTTGAAAACATGAAACATAACCTTGGAGAGAGGGTACTTGTCGGGATACTGCTGATAATTGCTACTGGTATCGTGCTGCACGCGCCGCTGACGGTATGGCTAGGGACTATGTGGCCGGACTACAGTCCGTTTATAAAGGCGTGGAAAGAAGTACTGATGGGCGTGGCGCTGGTGTTGCTAGCCGTGGCGGTCGTGAGACGCAAGCAGTTCGATGCGTTTATGCAGGACAGGCTGATACAGCTGGCGCTGGTGTACGCGGGGCTGCACTTCGTGATGATTGGCGTGTTCCAGAATGGTCTACAGTCGGCGGGGGCAGGACTGCTGATAGATCTCAGGTACGTGCTGTATTTCGTACTGGTGTATGGAGCGATCAGGCTGTATCCGCACTACCGCTCGCTGTTCATAAAAGTAATCGTGGCAGGAGCGGCGATAGTGCTGGCGTTTGGCGTGCTGCAGATAGTTGCTTTGCCAAAGGATATTTTGGCGCATATCGGCTATAGCAAGGCGACGATCGCGCCATACCTGACGGTGGATCAAAATCCGGACTACGTACGCATCAATAGCACGCTGCGCGGGCCGAACCCGCTGGGCGCGTACGTGGTGATTGTGCTATCGCTGCTACTAGCTGCCGTGGTGAAGTATCGTCACAAGCTACAGACGCGCCACTGGTGGCTTGCTGCTGGCGTGGCTGTTGCTGGCGGACTGGTGATAAACGCGACGTATTCACGCAGTAGCCTGGGCGCGCTGCTCATCGCGCTTGGCGTGATCGTCGGCGTGGTGTTGACGGGCAAAGCGCGGAGATACGCGGGTATCGGAGCGGCGGTGGCGCTTATCGGAGTCATCGTTCTCATTTTTGCCGCGCGCGAGCACCCTGTCGTGTCAAATCTGGTCTGGCACGACAACCCCAATGGCGGCAGCAAGATTGATTCCAACGAAGACCATGCCGAGTCGCTGGCAGACGGATTTCAGCGCATGGTCAGACAGCCGCTCGGCGCTGGCGTGGGCAGCACGGGCTCTGCGTCGCTCGACGGCGACAAGCCGCTCATCATCGAAAACCAATATCTTTTCACCGCGCATGAAGTCGGCTGGCTGGGTCTGGGATTGTTCGCGTGGCTATACGTCGAGGTCTTGCGACGGCTGTGGTCGCGACGCGAGTCCGCGCTGAGTCTCGGCGTGTTTGCCAGCGGAGTCGGCTTGGCTGTCATAGGGATCGTACTGCCGGTGTGGGTGGACGATACGGTGAGCATCATATGGTGGGGATTGGCAGGCTTGGGGCTTGGGGCTTGGGAAATGGGGAAAAGCAAAAAATAAGGGAGGGAAGAAGCGGCGTGCGTGAGCGGACGACAAAAAAACAACAGGAGTTGCTACAGTTTATCAGTGATTTTTTGAGTGAGCACAATTATGCGCCGAGTTACCGCGAGGTCATGAGCGCGCTTGGCTACAAATCAGTATCGACAGTCGCGGTGCACGTGGACGCGCTGATCGCCAAGGGTTATCTGGTGAAAAAAGACAAATCTGCTCGCTCTATCCGTCTCGCGTCGGAGGCGGCAGACACCGAGGAAGACAAGCGCATGGCATGGCTTCGCACGGAGATTACCAAACGCGAAACGGCGGGAGCTGATGACGAAGAACTCGAGATACTCCGCCGCGCTTTAGACATACTTTCGGCATAAAACCCCTCCTGCCGCTTACCAAAAACACCGCTACGCGCCGAGAACTTCACTGATTTAGTCAGGAAGTTCTCGGGCTGCACTTCGCTTTTAGTGTCGTTGGTAAGCGGCAGGAGGGGTTTTACCACCTATCAACTACTATCTACCACCTACCATTATTGCTATACTATAACCGTTATGAAAAGGTTGGGTGCCGAGCATGTGCGGAAGCTTCATGAGCAACACGGTTGGCGTAAGTTGGGAATCATAGGCGCTATTGGCGTGTGTGTTGTTTTCATCGTCGTGCAGCTGGCGTATCCGTGGAACGCATTGCCGCTCTATGCTGCGGTTGGCGAGGTCGATGTAGGTGGCGCATCAGCGCAAGAAGCGACCAAGACGCTCGACAAAGCGTATGCAGAGCAGCCGATCAAACTATATTTCGGTGAAAGCGACAAAGCATACCGCGAGCCGTTGCCGCAGGATATCGGTCTGACAATCGACAGTCAACCGCAAGTACAGGCGCAGCAGTACGCATGGTGGCAGCGATTGATTCCATCGTCGTTGCTCTGGATACACCTGCTGGCAGACGATAGCGTGGCTCCGACGTATCAGCACGACGAAAAAAAGGCAGAGGACTACGTGAAAAAAGAGCTTGGCAAGTCGTGTGACGTCAAGCCGCAAAACGCAACAGTCACGTACAGGGACGAAAAACTGGAAGTCGTGCCAGCGATAGATGGCGGCACATGCAAGCTGGCAGATGTCACGTCGCTGCTGACCGACGTGAAGCCGACGTTGACGTCGTCGTTTGTTCGTATTCCCATGGATGCGCGTCCGGCGAAAATTGATGACAAGGACGCAGGAAAGTTCGTGACTGAGCTCTCTGCCAGGACTGCTACCGGCATGACGATAGAGGTTGGCGATACGACTGTGTCTGTCGACCAAAAGACGGTGCTATCGTGGCTTGATTTCAAGGCGGTGGACGGCAAGCTCATTGCCACGGTAAATACCAAAAAGGCCGCGGAATTTTTGAGCGAGAAACTCGCGCCAAAGGTGACGCGTGCTGCTGGCACGAGTCGTGTCACGACACGCGATTTCACGATCGTGTCTCAGCAGATCGGCGCGACCGGGCAAGCGCTCGACCAGGCTGCAACGCTCCAAGCGATCAATGACTGGCTTGCTGGCGCGAGCGAAGATTTGAGTGCCAAAGTCAGGCCGGTAGCGCCACGCGTGGCGTACACGCGGCACTATAGCCCGACCGATACGGGGCTCTCAGCGCTGATCACGCAGTTCGCGCAGGAGCACCCAGGTCAGTTCGGCGTGAGCATGATCGAAATTACCGGCAAAAAGCGACGCGCGACCTACCAGGATACCAAGCAGTTCCGTACGGCGAGCACATACAAACTATTTGTCGCGTACAGCGCGCTCAAGCGAGTTGACGAGGGTAAGTGGAAATGGAACATGCAGGTGCACGGCGGTCGAAATCTGGAGAAGTGTCTCCATGACATGATAGTGGTCTCGGACAACCCGTGCGGCGAGGAATTGTTGCAAAAAATCACGCCTATCAAGGTACATGAAGAGATCCAAAGAATTGGTCTATCGCGCAGCACGTTTATAGGTAAATACATCATGACGACTGCTGGAGACTTGACGACATTCGTCGGTGCTTTGCATGCCGGACAGCTTTTGTCGAAGTCCAGCACGGATCGGCTGCTCGGTTGGATGAAAGGCAATATCTATCGTCAGGGCATACCGGCAGGAGCCAAGGGAACCGTGGCGGACAAAGTGGGCTTTTTGCCCGATCCGGATGACGGTATATGGTACTACAACGACGCCGCGATCGTGTATGGTCCCAGCGGTACGTATGCGCTGTCGATCATGACGAAGGGCAGCAGCTGGAGCACGATCGCCGAGTTGACTAGGAAAATAGAAGCTCTTAGATCCCAATAAAACATCAACCCCCGCCACGCTTTACACAAACTACCGTTACACGCCTTGAAATTCACGTTTTAGCGATGTAATTTCAAGGGTTGCACTTCGCTGGAGCGGTTTGAGTAAAGGTGGCGGGGGCTGATTCGTAAGCAGACAATTTGGGTACCCAATAGTAACGCACTTGGGTGACAAAAGCATGAGCATAAACTATAATTTGGACTACATATGTATAACGATTCCAATGGTGGTACGAATCCTGGCGCGACACCCGGCCCATCCCCCGGGATGGCGCCGCCACCAAACCAATATCCGACACCGCTACCGCCCCCTCCCTCGCCTCCGCCGGGTGGCGGAGTAAATGCTCTGACGATTAACTACTGGCTGAAGCAGCACTGGAAGTTGCTGCTGCTTATCGTACTGGCGCTGATCGTTGTGGGACAGACGATATTTCAGATCGTTTACCCGAGTAGTCGGTTGATACCGGGCACGGTTGTTGACGGGCTACCACTTGGCGGCATGAAATACGAAGAGGCCGCAAAAGAACTTGATGACGCATACGGCAATCTGGAGCTGAAAATTTACTTTGGCAAAAACGAGGCGGCGTTTCAGTCACCAAAGATGAGTGAAGTCGGCATAGGTGTCGACAACCAGGCGCGACTTGAAACGATCACCTATCCGGTTTTTCTCCGGTTTGTCCCTGGGTCTATATTTTGGGCGCCTGCTCTGAGTCAACCGGGTGATATCGAGTATGTGTACGACAAAAACAAAATTGCCAGTTATACCACGAGCAAGGTCGGCGAGGACTGCAGCATACCGCCGCAAAACGCGACGCTCAAGCTCATCGACAGTCAACTGCAGCTTGTGCCATCGGCTGTCGGTGGCAAATGCGATATAAACGAGTTGCAGCAAGCACTCGCGGAGGTGAGGCCAAACTCAGATCAAAGCAGCCCGGACAATAGCGTCCGCATAGCGATAGACGAAACACCTGCGCCGATAACCGACAACATGGCGCGCGATCTCGCGGCCAAACTCAATAGTCGCATGTCACAGCCGATGCCGATCACGGTCGACAAAGAGACTGATACGATTCCGGGGCGCGTGGTGCTGAGTTGGCTTGATTTCATCGCTGACGTGCCAGAGGATCGGATCGACAACAGCGGCAACGAGTCGGCACGCCTGCTATTTGAGGTCAATGAAAAGCGCATGGAGGATTATCTTAACCAGGGTATTGCCGCCAAATTGATCAAAAATCCGGGCGTCAGTAAGGTCACGACGCGAGATTTCAAGGTAATATCGCGCGTAAACGGGGCCAATGGCCGCGCGATTGACGTCAAGCGAGCGGCGCAGTCGGTCGAAGACTACATAAATGGCAAGGTCGACAAAGCCGTTGGCGCGACGAAGGTCGTTGGTCCGACGACGGACTACACGAGACACTACACCCCGACGAGCGTCGGCTTCGCGGCATTGCTGGCGCAGTTTGACGAAGACCATCCTGGCACGTACGCGATGGCCTTTACCGAACTGAGCGGGGTGCGTCATCCGCGAAGCGCGACGTATCGCGGTGACGCTCGCATGCCAGCGGCGGGTATTCACGCGATCTTTCTCGCGTACACGGACATCATGGAGGAGTATGCAGGCAAGGCTCGTCCAGTCGATATAATCAGCGACGGCAAAAGAGCCTCGGAGTGTTTCAAGGATATGCTGCAAAAGTTTGATCGCGGTTGCCGCACCGGGTTCTATGATTACTTTGGTCATGCGACGCTCACGGCGCGGGCAAAAGAGCTCGGACTGAAAAACACCGTGTTTGCCGGTGAAGATACGGTGACGTCAGCCAACGATCTGCAGAAACTTCTCGTCGGACTATACAAGAACTCAATCGCGCGCGTAGAGGGTGGTCAAGAAATCCTGAGCTCGATGCGAGCATCATGGAACAATGACGGTATCCCGGCCGCGACGGGCACGAGCGAGGTGTCTCACGTCATCGGCGAGGGGCAAGATATACACAACGATGCGGGTATCGTCTATAGCAACAGCTATGGTGCCTACGCGCTGACTATCTTGTCCGAAGGCGCGTCGTGGGATCACATCAAGGAGCTTTCTCAGAAAATACTTGCGCTCAAAGCAGTCAAGATACCGCCTGACGCGAGATAAGTGCAACTTTTTTCACTGATATTTCCCATACCCTGCTTCATCATGAAGTAAAGGAGGGTATGTATATGCGCAAAAAAATTTCGGCAGCGGATCTTGGTCTGAAAATAGAGAAAAAAGAAAGAGTGTTGTTTCGCTGGTTCCTGGCGTCTTATTTGTTTGGCAAGCGGATCCAGCAGGATATCGCTCGCCAGACGTGGGAAGTGTTTATAAAGCGCGGTATCGACACTCCGCAAAAAATTGCCAAGCATTCGTGGCAGCAGCTGGTTGATTTGCTCGGCGAGGGGCACTATCGCCGCTACGACGAATCAACAGCACGAAACTTGCTGGACATGTCGCACGCGCTCATACGGGATTACCATGGCAATCTGCTCAATATGTACAACGACTGCAAAGACGAAAAGGAGTTCGCTAAACGACTGCAAAAACTCAAAGGCGTCGGACCCAAGACAACTGAAATTTTCATGCGCGAAGCCCAGCCAGTGCTCGCGTCTAACGTATAAGGAGGTGTCATGAACAAGTATGGACCCAAAGCGCAAAAAAAGGTTGAAAAAGCAATAGAGGAGATGAAAAAGGGCAAGTTGAAGTCGGGTAGATCAGGCAAAAAGGTGACGAATCCGAAACAGGCCGTCGCTATAGGGCTGTCAGAAGCGCGCAAGGAGGGCGGCAAGGTACCACGTAAAAAATCATAAGGAGGAAGTATGGATTTGACAGGCAAAACCATCGCGCTTATCGCGACCGATAAATTTGAAGACGATGAACTGAGTCGACCCATGGAGGCGGTGATCAATGCCGGTGGCGAAGTCGTCGTGGTGTCCGACAAGAGCGGCGAAATCGTCGGCGAAGACGGGACGACCGTGCCCGTCGACAAAACGGTCGATGAGGCGAAAGCTGATGATTATGACGGGTTGATCATCCCCGGCGGCGTCAAGAACCCGGACGTCATGCGCCAAAATGATACGGCCGTCGGTTTCGTACGTGACTTTTTCGAGCAACAAAAACCAGTGGCAGCGATTTGCCACGGTCCATGGTTGCTTGTCGAGACGGGTGTCGTGGATGGACGGACGCTGACCAGCTGGCCGAGCTTGAAAACAGACATCACCAATGCCGGTGGTACGTGGGTGGACGAAGAGGTGGTCGTGGATCAAGGGCTCGTGACGAGCCGCGGACCGGATGATTTGGACGCGTTTTGCGCCAAGGCGGTTGAGGAGTTTGGTGAAGGGAAGCATGAGGGGCAGGTGGCATAATCGACTGATTACAAAACACTTCGCCGTTCACTTGAGATCCCGCTTCACGCCGAGAACTTCACTGATTTAGTCAGGAAGTTCTCGGGTTGCACTTCGCTGGAGTATCACAAGTGAAGACGAAGTGTTTTGCAGCTCGGCGGTGGGAAAAACTTGGTTGCGCTTGGCATTTAGTGCCTTGGGTGAAGATGAGGATGTTTTGTAAGCATTTATGCTACAATACTGGCAGTACATTACATTATTAATAATCAAACGTATCCAGAGTGCAGCGAGAGAACTAGCTCGATGACCTGCCGGCAACCCCGCACCAATTCCGGGCGCAACAATCCGTAATCAGATTGTGAAGCGCCGCGAATTGGTGGCGGGGTGCCCCTTCTAGCCCTCTCGGGAAGATGCTAAGAGTTAACTCCGTTATCTTGTCGTGGCGGCGGAAAGATACGTGAAAGGAGTTATTTTAATGCCAAAATATAGGACAGCCGAATCTGTCAGCCCAAAACACCCAGACAAGATTTGTGACCAAATATCCGACGCACTGCTAGATGCGCATCTAGAGCAGGATCCTGATGCTCGCGCAGGTATTGATGTCGCGGGTGGTCACGGTACGGTTTTTGTCACAGGCGAAATCACCTCCAAGGCACAGGGTATCAATGTCGCTGAAATAGCCCGCCGGATAGCAGGAGACGTCGAAGTGATCGAGCATATTTTTGCGCAGAGTCCAGAAATCGCGCAGGGCGTCGACACCGGCGGTGCAGGCGATCAAGGTATCATGGTTGGCTACGCGACCAGTGAGACCAAAGAGCTGTTGCCACTGGAGGTTGTATTGTCACGACGCTTGAACCAGTATCTGTATGAAAAATGGCCATACGACGGCAAGACGCAGGTGACACTGACGGACGGTAAGGTCGTGTCGGTCGTAGCGAGTTTTCAAAACGCGCCAAGCGCTGAGCTCGAAGGGGCAGTAGAGGAGTGGCTTACCCAAGAACCACTCGCGAAAACCGGCGCTGATATCGAGCTACATGTGAATCCGGCTGGTGATTGGCAGTTGGGTGGATTTGACGCCGACGCAGGACTGACTGGTCGCAAGCTCGTGGTCGATAACTATGGTCCACGTATACCTATCGGAGGCGGCGCGTTTAGTGGCAAGGATCCGAGCAAGGTCGATCGTTCGGCGGCGTATGTGGCTCGGCGCATCGCTGTCGACTATCTGAAGAAGGAAAAAGCCGCAGAGGTGTATGTTTACCTTGCCTACGCTATCGGTCATGATCAGCCGCTGGAGGCGACGGTCGTCGTGGATGGCAGAGAAGAGCGGGTAGAGGGGTATGATTTGTCGCCAAATGGCATCATCAAACTGCTGGATTTGAAACGGCCGATTTATGAAAAAACGGCCGCATATGGTCATTTCGGTCACCCTGAATTTACCTGGGAAAAGTAGTCATTGTCGCGTTTATACTCCTTATGGTATGATAAAACCATATTTACTAGCGAGGGGGGAACCACAAACATGGACGAAGCACGACTTCGTGCAGCAAGACAAGCGGCTCGACGCTCGGAATCAGCACCGAATAGTGGTGGGTCCAAAGCGCCAGAGGCATCGACGCGTCCGACGTCACCGGCTCGTCACCACGCTCCTTCGAAAAAGGACACGTCAAAATGGCGATTGCCAATGATTGTCATCGCGGCTGTCGTCGCGGTCGTCGTGCTTGTTGGCGGCTGGTTCGCATGGCAGGGCATGCAAGCCCCGAGCATGGTGATTAATAGTAGCAAATATCAAGCTGTTTCTATCGTTGATGGGCAAATTTATTTTGGTAAGCTGAGCGTCGTCAATGATGACTATGTCAAACTGACCAACGCGTACTACCTACAGGCGCAGCCGCCAAAAGACACGACCGAAACCGACGACGAGGCTCCGGCCGCAGAGCAAAACGATGTAAAACTGATCAAGCTGGCAAACAAGATTTACGGTCCAGAAAATGAAATCGTCATAGCAAAGAGTCAGATAGTATCGTACGAAAACCTCAAGTCCGATGGCCAAGTAGCCAAGTGGCTCAAAGAAAACGCTGAGTAATACCTACCTATCCGGTGCTTAGTTCAATGACTGAGCGTATTTTGCCCAGGATTTGTTGTCGATTTTTTTCTGTGACTTGATCATGATGAGCAGGCTGTTTTTGCTCAAGATTGCGGACTGCGGACCTTTGGCAGAAGTGCCGACATATACCTTGGTGCCACCTGCGTCTATCTCGGTCGTGGCGTTGAACTTCTTTGCAAGCTCCGCCACCTGGCTATCAGTGTGACTGATAAACGACTGCGGCAGGGGTTGCTGACTGACACTAACCGAAACACCATCGATCGTATCAACATATGCAAACACCGGGTCTTTGTCTTCTGGGCTGATTCGCTTCCAGCCACCGAGCTCACTGATGGACTTATCGCTAGGTAAAAGCGTCTGGTACTCGACGTTTTCGATCAGCGTGTTTGAGGTGTTCGTATCGGAGTTGTCCATGGCGCTTTGGTGACGGATCAGCGCATCGACAGCAAACGAACTGATGAGCGCCACGATACCGATACTGAGGGCGATAATCTTTTTGGTCACCAAAAACTGGCGTATCTGAGATATGTGCGTGGTCTTGGCGGTTGACTCTTGGCGAGGATTTCGCGGTACGGAAACAGAATGCTCCGACGAGCTTTTCGCCTCCCTCTTGTCGTGTCTGTTTGGTTTTTTGAAATCCACGTTCACGCTCTCCGCTAAACCCCTAGCGCTTAACTACTATAGGTATTTTAACACTAGTTGTTGCTGAACACGAAGCCGAGGTTGCTGACATATGCGTTGGCATCGTTTTTGGATGTCAGATTGATTCTAAATACGATGCTGTCGCCAGCCTCAAAGCTGCACTCTGATGGATCATCAGTGTCGTCGGCTATCGCTTTTTGCCACGTAGTCTTGACGCCAGTCGATACTTCGATGGGGTCGCCACACTCGGTTAGGCCGGTCGTGCTGTTGTTGCGATAGATTTGATACGTGACAAGCGCATCCGTGCTGTCCGTGCGACCCATGAGCGAGGTTTCGTCAGCGACGAATTTCTTGAATGTCGATGGCAGTTGATAGGTGACATAGATACTCTTTGTCTGGTCGGTAATTTCAGGTGACACCCAATTGTAGAAGTTGAACGTTTCATTGGTGCCGCATATCGTCGGTTGCGCGGAAGAGCCATCGTTTATGTCGAGTGAGTCCGAACATATGTCAGAGGTCATTGCACCTTCGCCGGCACCATTCATGACAGCGTTGGAGTACTCCGGACTGAGAGTGACAAAGAAGTCGGGTGCTGCGCCGCAATTTCCCCACCCCTGGGCTTCATAACACTGGACCTTGCCAAGCGTCGTGTCGTAATACATGCTGCCGAGGAGGGCGTCACTATTTGAGGCGGTCGGTGCGGAAGCGCTTTTGTCGAGAGTAAAGAGCGTGGCAGGGCCGCCATTGCCCCCGCCACCGATTTGGACGTTTGGCGCGGAGTCGGATGCGAGCGTCACCGAGAAATTGTCGACGTAGAATGTACGCGTGCTCGATGCAATCTGGCCAAAGACGATAGAGTTGTTGCTATCAATTCCGCTTGCGGGCGTTTCGAACGAACAAGTAACCTTTGTCCATTTTGTGGTTGCGATCGCGACATCGGACGCGCAGGTGACTGACGAAGTCGTGCCGTCTGGCGCATAAGAAACGGCGAAATCATTGAACGAGCCGCTTTCCAGTCGAACAGATAGAGACACGTTGTAGGTTGTCTCAGGCGTGAGCGCAGTGTTGAGTTTGTTGTAGGCGCCAGATGCAGCGGCAGTCGCCTCTACTTTGACCGATCCTTGTCCTGTAGCTATGTAGTCACCTGTCGTTGCCTGGCGAGTTACCGTTGCAGTACCCGCAGCGCCCCAGGTACCAGACGGAAAGGCGGTTGAGCTGCTGCCCATAGTCTCGGCACCGCCGTTTGACGCAAGCTCGTTGACATTGCTTGTAATCGAAAAGATGTTGGCGGCTGATCCTGTTTGGACACTGAGCAGTGGTCCGCTGACTGAATCGGTTTCGCTGTCGCGGATAGTCAGTCCATCTGAGTCAGAGGTATCGGTAAGCAGGAGTTCAGCACCACCTGCGCTATCCGGTGTGTTGTCGTAGGCGTCCTGTAGTGTCGTAGTGCTTGACGCGCCAACTGCCGTCCAGTCGGTTCCGTTCCAGATCATCGTCGCGGCGGTGTTTTGGCGCATGGTGATGTTTTGCTCGATTCCTTCGCCGCCGCCCGTGTTCGCGCGTAACGTGAAATCTTTTGATCCGCTGGCAGCCATGATGTAAATGATCCGTCCAGCCGTGGTAATCGTCGGGTCAGGAAGCGTGGCCACTTGCCCCGTCGTGCTAAAGCCGACCAGCACGGCTGCGGACGTGTTGACAGTCGAAGTCGTGATAGTACAGCTGCTGGCGACGATAGCACCGTTGGCAAAGCAGTTCGCGTCGTCAGTGACGGTAGAGAACGTCGGCGTGTTGAGGATCACCAGGCCGGGCGCGCCACTGCCTGTCCCTGCGCCGCCAGCCAATATCAGGTTGCCGCCGCTCGCTGCAGTGCCACCTGCAGCTCCACCCTTGAGTACGAGGTCGCCGCCCGCTGCGCCGTTGCCGGTACCACCTGCGCCTGCCTCTATGGTCAGCTGGCTGCCTGGCGTGTCGGTTGCGGATTGGCTGAGCGAGATTGCTTTGTCGTCGTCCCCGCCGAGAATCAGGTCACCGTCATTGGCCACGGTAAAGACATCAGAGCCGTTGTTTTGGAGCTGGATCAGGTTGCCGCTGCCGGTTTTGTTGATATAGACGCTGCTGTTGTTACTGGCGTCGGACTGTACGCCCTGGCCGAGTTGCACCAGGTCATCGGCAGTTTTACCGCCGACCGCGCCGGAATTAAGCGAGTATGGCGTCGCGGTCAGACGTTGCATAGGGAGCATCTCGCCGTCGGCCGTACATGGGGCAGTGCCGAAGGTCGTACAGGCGTCGTCGGATCCGGCGATATTCATCGAGAGCCACAGGGTATCCTGGTTCCAGTCAACTTGCGTGCCAAACGGATTGACCGAGCCGAGATTGACAGAGAAGTAGCCGCTTTTGACCTCGATACCCTCGTCGTTGTTGTCGTTGACATGCGATTCAGTCCATTTCAGCGTACCTCCGGGGTTGCCAGCTGCCGTGCCAGAGCCGTCCTGGTAGATTTTGAACTGGATGTTGTAGTGGCCGTCAGCTACCACGCCGCCGTTGGCGTACTGGAGCCGACCCTGAAAGGCAATAGTCTTGTTGATACCCGGCGCCGCCAGTGAAATATTAGCAAAGAAAAGCGTTGTAATTAACGCAACACATAACGCAAGTAGCCCTGCAGTCCGCAGCGCACGACGTTGTTTAAAAATAGTGAGGGTGGAACACCACACTGTCATTTGTATCTTTGTTTCCAATTTTTACACCGGTAAAAGTGCGAAAAATGTTTATTTCACTGTGACGTGTGGTGGGCCATCAAAGCTTATGCTCATTCTACCACAAGCGTCTTGGGGTGGCAATCTCTGAAAGGGCTTGAGGAAAACACAGATCCGTCGCGGCAAAGACGCTTGACCTGTATCTGATAGTACTTATGGTATAATGAAAACAAGCTCATAACAGAGGTGAAAGGTAGCATAAGCAAACTGTGAGGATGTCGCGAATTTTTCTGAGTATGGCAGTAGCTGTGGGCGTGGCCGCTGCTGTCGTTTGGCCGGTCTTTGCGAATGCCGGTACAGGCGCGAGTGCACAGGGGTATGCCGCCGACACACCTATCGACAACGGCACGATCGTACAGCTAACCGGCGAGCAAAGCGACCGGGTCAAAGTCGCCACCAAATCTGAAGTACAAAACATGTTTGGCGTGACTGTCGATCGCCGTAAATTACCAGTGGCAATCGTTGACGACAAACTCGAAAACCAAGTATTTGTCGCTGTGTCCGGTACCCATGACGTGCTTGTCAGTACCGAAGGCGGCACCATCAAAAAAGGCGATTATCTGACTCTTTCGTCAGTAAATGGCGTGGCGATGAATGCCGATACCGAACCCACAACCGTATTTGGCCGTGCTGGCGCCGCATTTGACGGCGAGGGTGTGACGCTCGGCACGACAAAGCTAAAGGACACGAATGGCAAGGAATACCAGACTGTCGCGCTTGGTCAGATTCCGGTCACCATCGACATTCGCAAAAACCCGAACGACAAAAGCACTAAGGCGAATTTGCCGGAATTTCTGCAGCGTGTCGGCCAGGCTATCGCCGAAAAAGAAGTCAGTCCGATTCGCATCTACCTCAGTATCGGGATCACACTTGTCAGCTTGATCGCAGCGATCGCGGTACTCTACGCAGGCGTGCGGAGCGGCGTGATATCGATCGGCCGCAACCCAATGTCCAAAAAGTCCATTTTCCGAGCTATTTTTCAGACTATCCTGACAAGTATTTTAATTTTAATTATTGGTCTTTTTGCGGTATATTTACTACTGAGACTATAACGCTTATGTAAAGGTGGGTGTAACGAACGTGGGACTATTTCAGAGCAAAAAAACCAAAGACGAGCCAGATGGACCTTTGCATTTTTTTGATGATTATTTTCGAGAAGAGTTACGCAATCGCGGACGGGAATACTTCGAAAAAGTTATTGACGACAACGCGACGCTTTTCAAAAAAGACCTTGACGAGACCATCGCAAAGGTCGGTGCTGACCTGGATCATCGTATCACCGACCGTCTCGACGCGACCCTCTCCCAGATAAGCGCGAAGATCACGACACAGATGAACGAGCAATTCGTCGAGTATGGCAAAGCCATGAAGGACGCGCAGGATTCAGCGTTGCAGTCCCTAACCACCAGGGCACAGGCACTCGAAGGCCAGTATGAGCAACTGAGCAAAAAGCTGGAGAAAAACATTGCCGAGCAAGAGGCAACGATGACGAAGGTGTTTGACGAAAACATGAACCGCGTCGGCACTATGCAAAACGCGCAGTCCGCGGCGCTACAATCGCTTAGCGACAGCGTGCAGGCCATGCAGGATCAGGATAGACAAATCAAAGAAGCGCTCCAAAAGAAAATCGTCGAACAGCAGACGGTCATACTCAGCATGTTCGAGCAAAACATGGCGCAAATCATCGAGCATTATCTGCTGGAAGCACTGGGTGAGCAGTACGACCTCAAGGCACAACTGCCAGCGATCATCAAACAGATGGAAACCAACAAAAAAGCAATAGTGGATGACATGAAGCTATGACGCATGCGACCGCCAAAACACACGAGGACTACGTGTTGCCACCGAGCATCGTGACGAGAGTTGATTTGTCGCGACTCGTCCGAGAGCTCGAATGGGTCGACAATGAGCTCACGACCGCAGAAGTGCGTGTAAAAGCCAACGGACAGCAACAGTCAACCCCTACGATTTCCAGCTCTCTGGAAGAGTTTCTGGTTCAAAATCAGTTGACGCTTCAGACAGGTCAGGAACGCAGCGAGCTGATCAAGCAAGCCCGTTTACTAAAGGACAAAGCACCGACGGTTCACATGACTTTCGCGGTGCCAGCCGACAGCGAAAGCCTGCAACATATCGCGCAGTGGCTACGCAAGGAAGTTCATCCCCAAGCGCTCGTTTCGGTCGGGTTGCAGCCTGCTTTGGTAGCAGGGGTTTATCTGCGAACGCCAAATAAAGTACATGATTTCAGTATGCGTGCCATGCTCAAAAACAGCCAGGGTATCCTGGTAAAGCAACTGGAGGCGTTGCGTGGCTGATAGCAAGATTTTCGAAAAGCTGGTGAGCGCGGGCAATCCGGTCGGCGAAGTCGTCGGTATCGACTCGTTTATGATCAGCGTCCGGGGTCTGCAGCCGACGAACGTGCATGCGACGGTACGGTTTGATGACGACACGCGCGGTTACGTGCACCAGGTGTTCGAAGACCGTGTCGTGGTCATGAAGCTAGATCCATCGCCATTACGTATTGGTGCCGTGTGCGTGATCGAGGCGCACGATATCATCACCCCCGTCGGCAAAAACTTCATCGGTCGCGTCGTGAATGTGTTTGGTGAGCCGATCGACGGCAAAGGTCCTATCACGCCGGATCAGGAGTGGGATGTATTTCATGATGCACCGGCGCTGTACGAACGCGAATTATTGGATCAGCCGGTCGAGACGGGCGTGACGCTTCTCGACCTCGAATACAGCCTGGCACGCGGACAGCGTATGGCTATGCTTGGCGATAGCAAAGTCGGCAAGACAGCTTTGGCGGCTCAGGTCGCAATAAACCAAAAAAACACTGACATCACGGTCATCTACGTGTTGATTGCCAAGCGCCAGCGCGACGTCGCGGAGCTAGTCAACAACTTGGAGAAAAACGACGCTCTCAAAAAAGCCGTCATCGTGGTGACGAACTCATTTGAATCACTTGTCCTCACCTACCTGGTGCCATATGTCGGCGCGGCGCACGGTGAGTATTTCTGGCACAAACTCAATATGGATACGCTGGTAATATATGACGACTTGACGGCACATGCGCAGGCATACCGCGAAATCTCATTGATAGCCGGAGTTTCTCCTGGTCGCGATTCGTATCCGGGTGATATGTTCTATACCCACTCTAGTTTGTTGGAACGCGGCGGCAGGACAGAGGCAAACCACGCCAGCCAGACGCTGATACCAATCGTTTATGCGCCGGGCGGCGATATTACCGCGTATCTCCCGACGAACATCATGTCGATTACAGACGGTCAGTGGATTTTGGACGCGCAAATTTTCAAAGACACTATGCGTCCGGCGATTAGCACCGCCCTTTCGGTCACGCGTGTCGGCGGTGTCGGGCAGAATAAGCGGCAAAAGGGCTTGGCCGACAAGCTTAACCTGACATTGGCAGGGTATCGTACTGCCGAGGAGTACGCTCACTTTGGTACCGAGCTGAGTCCGCAAGCCCAGGCAGATTACGACAAAGGCAAGGTGCTATTTAAGCTGATGAATCAGGCAATAGGCGAGATTTATAACTATGCCGAGCAGCAGTTCATGATGAGTATCGTGCTCGAGAGCAAGCCTGAGGAGATTATCGATGTTGACGCGCTCAAGACGAAAGTGCGCGACTATGCAGCAAAACTTCAGGAAGACAGCGAGATGAACGGCAACTTTGATGAGCTGTATGCTGCACTAAAAGCAGAAGTGACGACGATTGACGAGGTGAAAAAAGCGGCGATCGAAAAAGCCGCCAAAGCCGAAGCCGAGAGGAAGCGCCAGGAAGAAGCCGAAGCCGCCGAAGCGAAAGAGCAAGAGTCGGGGCAACAAACTGACGCAGCTTCGGACAAGGAGAAGAAATAATGCGTCGACCGTTGGAAATCAGAGCAGAAGAAAACTCAGTTCGATCCGTCGTGAGCCTCACGTCGGCACTCGAGAGTCTGAGTAGTATGCAGATAGCCAAAACGAAAAACAAGGTGCTAATCAGCAACCAGTTTTTTGATGAAGTATGGAATATCTACAAGCAGATCCGCGTCGACGTACTGTTTAACTTTGGCCGTGCCCAGGATGAAAAGCCGATAGAAAAAGAACTACTGATTCTCATCACTGCTGCAGGTGGTTTGAGCGGTGATATCGACCAGCGTTTGGTGCGTAAATTTATCGAATGGTACGAGCCAGCGAAAAACGACGTGCTGGTCATAGGTAACCACGGAGCCCTGAAGCTCAAACAAGCGCATGTTGACTACACGTACTATTTTGATTTGCCGGAAAAGGACTATATCAATGTTGATCCGCTTATTGATATCATCAAAAAATACGCGCGTAGCCGGATATTCTATCAGAACTATGTTTCGCTTGGTCGACAGGATATCAAAGACGTTGATTTATCTGAAGTCGTGTCTCGCAAGGGCCGCGTAGCTGATCTCGATACGGTGGACGAAGAGCTTGTAAGTGAAAAAACATATATCTTTGAACCGACATCGTACGCGGTGGCCGCTTATCTGGAGGCATCGATTTTGCGCCTGACGATATCACAGTTTATTTACGACAGCCGCCTGGCACAGGTCGCAAGCCGGTTCAAGGCTATGTCGGCGGCAAAAGAGCGATCTATCGAAAACGCCAACACTCTTCGGCTCGAATACAACCGGGCAAAACGCAACCAAGTCGATACGCGTTTGAAAGAAAGCCTGGCCGGACTCAAGAAAATACGCGCGGGAGAAGCACTATGATCTACATGAAATGGTACATATCGTCCAAACAAACCGCATCATGCCACATAGGTCATGAGGAGGTAAACAATGGCTGAATCGCAAAAAGTTTACAAAAAAGGCGTCGTACGTACACTCAAAGGTCTCGTGATCAAAGTGCAGTTTGATGAGGATATACCAAACACCAACGAGATGCTTTATGTCGACAACGAGGAGAAGTCGCCGCTGCTTGTCAGCAGTCTTGTAAATGGCGACACGGCCGTCTGTCTGAATATTGGCGGTGATTACAGCATCAAAAAAGGCGAATCAGTGGTACGTAGCGGCCGGAGTCTTGAGATCCCGGTCGGCGACGAGATGATCGGCCGTGTCTGGGATGCCATGGCAAGACCAATCGACGGCAAGCCGCAGCTCGATGAAGCAACGCTTGCCAAGATGCCGAAGCGCCCGATATTCGCACCGGCATATCAGGAAACAAGTCTCGTCAACCGTCCCGATGAAATCCTGGAAACTGGCCTCAAGGTGCTGGACTTTTTCACGCCGTTCGTCAAAGGCCGCAAGATCGGTATCGTCGGTGGTGCTGGCGTGGGCAAAACCGTTTTGACTATGGAAATCATCAATAACGTCGCCGAGGGTTCGGGCGCAATCAGTATGTTTGCCGGTATCGGTGAACGTATTCGCGAGGGTCACGAACTCTACAAGACTCTGGGTGACAACGATTTGCTGAAAAACACGGCCATGTTTTTTGGCCAGATGAACGAAAACCCCGTACAGCGTAGCTTGATCGGTCTGGCTGCTATCACGCTGGCCGAGCATTTCCGCGACGACCAAAAAAAGGACGTGCTGCTTTTTGCCGACAATATGTATCGCTATATCCAGGCAAAAAACGAAGTCAGTACCATCATCGACCAGACGCCATCCGAGGGTGGCTATCAGCCGACGGTGTTTAGCGACGTCAAGACGTTTCAGGACCGTCTGGCTACCAACGAAAACGGATCAATCACCGCCCTGCAGACGATTTATGTTCCCGCAGACGACCTCAGCGACCCGGCCGTGCAGATGATCCAGCACGAGCTGGATAGTACGATCGTACTCAGCCGCGCGGTGGCTGCTCAGGGTATACGTCCGGCGGTCGATATCCTGGCGTCGAAATCAAGCGTGCTGACACCAGAGATCGTGGGCGAGCGTCACTATGATTTAGCGACGCGCGCTACGGCGATTCTGCAGAAATACGAGTCGCTCAAGGGTATCATTGCCATCATCGGCGAGTCCGAGCTTTCGGCCGAGGATCGCAATGATTATGCCAAAGCAAAGGAGCTTATAGAGTTTTTCAAACAGCGCTTTAATGTGATGGAGAAAGTGACCGGTGTTCCGGGCGAACACATGACTCGTGAGCGGACACTTGAGGGGGTCGAAGCGATTATCGGCAAAGGCGTGACCAGAGACGCCAAACTGGACGAATACGCAGACAAGAGCGTGACGGCAGCAGCCGTGGCAGATACCGTCACCAGAGCCAGGAAAGAGATGGATCACGAGGATCAGTAGTGGCAGACGAAGCACCACAAACCGATGTCGAGCAGACTCCAGCTTCTGAGGGAGACCAGCCGATTATGGCGGTCAAAGTGTACGCGCCGTTTAAGGTTTACTATGAAGGAGACGCATACAGTGTCAGTGCTGTCAATGAAACCGGTCCGTTTGATATCTTGCCGCGTCATCACAATTTCTTGTGCATGCTTGTGCCATGTACACTCAAGGTTCGGACACCAACGGGTGAAAAATCAGTTAAGATTCACCGGGCTTTGATGCATGTTAAGGCGGATAAGGTCGTTGTCTTTATGGACGTCTAACGCGGCATTTTATCTTGGCGCATTGCTTCGTTAGTAGCTGTGGTACTCACTCGCTGTATGTTAAATACAGCTTCGTTCGTTCCTCGCTACTGCCTCGCACTGCAACCAAGCTAAAACGCCTTATCCTAGAGTTATGTTCTGGTGCTCGGTTTCTATCACGAACTGCATGCAGACAGACAACCCGGTTTGTCTACCGTCTCGCACTGCGTCCAAGCTTATGGTGCTGTGTCGAATTTGAATCGACCAGCTACCAGCGACAACCTATCCGGCGACGAAATAATCAAATGCGAGGTTTTTGTTGGCTATGGGGGTGTTGTTGGTGCAGATTTTGAAATTTTCCTTGGTGCGTTCTACGTAGTATCGCATCGCTCCGGCTGCCGAGTTGATAGGACTGATGATGACACGCGGTTGGCCGCTGAAATGCTGACGAAAGTCGATACGTACGATACATCCGGAGCCTTGGGGGTTGTTGCCTGTTCGGATATTTATACTACCAGAGGTGTCCGAACCATTGATAGACACTGAACCGCCACTGCCCAAGATGCCAGATCCTATCAGTGATCGTCCGGGCGAAGCACCACTAAAGCTGAGGTGGTTTGGTAGCTGCAGCGTACCGCTACCGCTAAGGATCAGTTTTGTGACAGTGATTTGTGATGCTGTCATAGCACCGCCAAATGTTGACGTGCCGGCAACGTTCAAATTACGAAGTGTCGTGTCACCCTGGATAGCGGTGTTTTGAGCGACCTGTAGGCTGTTGATTTGTGTCTCGCCCAGGTTTGATTTGCCCGATATCGTCAAGCTTGGTCCCTGTATGCTGCCACCCGTTTGTAGGTTGCGAGCGATGTTCAGGTTGCCGCGGGCGAGAGTTTGCCCCTCTATGACGGCATTGCCCTGTATGGTGAGCGTCTGAGACGTTTTGCCGACCTGGGTGTCGGTATTGGCGAGTTGCTTGAGCGCGTCTTCGGTTAGTGCTTGGCTAGCGATACTTGGTGTTTGGGGTGGCTTCTGGCTGTTCAGGTAGTTCACGATTACTATGGCGCCTCCGACAACGGTCAGCAGCACAAAGGCCAGTGCGTATACGTTGACCCTACGGTACACTCGTTTCATCGGCGAGAGCTTTTTTTCGGCTGGTTTATTTGCCTCGGATTTGTCGACGTCATCTGCAGATGCTTTTGCTGCCTGGTCTTCCTCCAGTTCGTCAGGCGTACGGCTCAACGCGTCTGCTGGAGCAGCTTGTTCGATGTCTTCATCGCTCCCGTCCTCGGGCTCGGCGGCAGTTTCGCCGACCGGCTCATCGTGAGTCTCAACGACGGGTTCATCGTTAGTGTTTTCTTCGGGTTTGTTTTCTTCGGGCTCCATGGCTCATTGTTTTCTGTTTATACAAATTGTGCTTATAGTTAGCGTAATACAAAACAAACTTTTTATCTAGAGCAGACCCGACATAGCAGAGATTTCGCGTGAGTCAGGTATAATACCAACTGTAAAGCATATGCGAGATTGGAGATTGTTGCGGTACTCACGACCCCTGCTAACAGCCGGGCTGCTTGCTATTGGTATGGCGGTTCCAGTGTTTGCCAACACGTCAGAGTCGACGAACTTCCGGGTATCCGAGACGCAGTTTGGTGGCGGTTCGTCGCTCAACAGCTGCTCTGGCAACTACTGTACGCGAGCATCAATCGGCAGTATGTCCGGCAACACCAGCGAAAAAACCAGCATCATGAAGTTTTCGCCGCTACAGGGCACCGATCCGCGCCTGGAGGTAATCGTCGAGGAAGGTGAGTCAAATCTGGGAGAGCTGTCTACCAGCGAAACAGCGACAAAAACCATGATCGTGAAAGTCAGCAACTATCTGTCTGATGGCGGATATATCATGCAGATGATTGGTGCTCCGCCGACGTTTGGCGGGCATTCGCTGGCTACGCCCTCTACTCCAACAGCCTCTACTCCCGGCACCGAACAGTTTGCTATCAATCTGGCACTTAATACCACGCCAGCTATCGGTGCCGCGCCGGTGCAGGTGCCAGATGAAGGCACGGTATTTGGCGAGGTCGACGACGATTATGCTACTCCAAACCTCTTTAAATACGTCAGTGAAGACGTCATCGCGCGGAGCGTGGCGAAGTCCGGCCGTACTGACTATACCATCAGCATGATCGTGAATATCTCGAACACCACGCCAGCCGGACACTACTCGGGCGACTACGCGGTCGTTGTCATACCGGCGTATTAGTGGGCTAGTCTAGAACTTTGCGCGCGAGCTTGATCGCGTCTTCCAGTTTGTTTTCGCCCGGCTTCTCACCGACACCATAGCTGATTAGTATCCACGAACGATCCTTTAGGATGTTCAGCTGGCCGTTTGTGCGGTTGAAGTATGCGCTGTCACCGAGACCCTTCACGTCTTTGACGTCGTTATTGGACTTGGCAGCAGCAAAGTCCTTTTTGTTTTGCTGTATGCCAGGCTCATGTACGGCGGATCGTACGGCAACTGCGGCCACAATCATGTTTTCAATGATACCGTTTGTATAGCTACACTTACTCGTCGCCGTGTTTTTGGTTACTACAGGTTTATTGGTATCAACACCCACCATCTTGTCGCCCAGCAAGTCGTGCGCTTCATCGGGTGTAAACAGCTCGCAGGCGTTTACCGGCTGGTAGGTGTAGTGGGGTACGGCATTATATATAAACAGTCCTCCTATGACCGTAGCGATTACCGCTCCAGCGACTATCAAGATAAATTCGTTCATATGGGTAGCTATATAGTCTTTTGCTGTCTGGATATGTTTTTTGAGATGCATAATTGCTCATAAGTATACCAGCAAATTAAATTAAAATGCTTGTGGATAACTATGTTGCGCTGCTCATAGTACTTATGGTATGATGCGCCTGTATCCCTTGTAAAAGGTAACAAAAATAAACATAAAAGGAGATATATGAAAATATATTCACTTAAATCAATCGTCCAGCGTGGCACGATGTTTGGTGCGGCCTTTGCTCTCGTGGCATCGGCGATCGTACCAGCAGTACCGGTTTTCGCTGACGACTTGAATCCACTGACGGATCGTAGCCTGACGCTCTCCAGTGGATCACCGGGCTGGGCCTTTACGGACGGTTCGGGTAACAGCACATACGCACCACCAAACAGCGGTGCCAATGGACAAAAAACAGGCAACACCTTTGACTTTAAAGTCAGCTCTACTGCGACAGTAAAGGGCTTTTCATTCCAATACTGTACAGCTCCGGCCGGTGAATGTACCGCACCTGGTGACAACACGGCTTATGGTACGGGTACAGGTACAATCGATTTGGCGGATACCGATGATGAAGTCACGGGTGACGGCACATCTTTTCAATCAGAACTAGCACCTGGCGCAGTCATAGAGACCGCTGGTGGCAACAGGTACACTGTCGCGAGTGTAGAGAGCGACACCAGTCTGACACTTGTTTCTGCTGCTACCGCTACAGAGTCGGATGTCGCATTTGACTATCGCGGCGCTGACACAAGTACAACGAGTGACTTAAACATCGTAGCGACAAGCCCTAGCCAAGCGACGCCATTCGGTACTTATGTTACCAACACAGACGCTTCGCCCGGTCAGAATCCTGACGGTATGGTTTCGAGCATACCCGCAGCTGGCTCAACAGGCAATAACTTCCTCGTGTACTACCTAAATGGTACTACTTGGACAGTAAGTCCTGTTACGTGGACTATGGCAGTATCAAACAACGAATCGACTGACGGTAACCTCACCGACGGTCAAGAAACCGGCAAAAATAACTACATTACCTTGGTTAACAGCACAGGACAAGCATTTACCGCTGGCCAGCGTGTCAAGATAGTGTTCTTTGGTACAAACAACAACTACATCACCAACCCCGGTAGCAAAGAGTTCTTTGTCAAGATCAACACATGGAACACAGACACGCCTGGTACTTGGGTGCCTCTAAATGACGAAAACATCGATGGTGGTGTGACAGTAGCCAACGTCATGAACAAATCGATCCAGATTACCACAAAGGTGCTGGAAACCATGGAGTTTAGCGTCGGCACAGTTGATCCGTTCACACTAGAGGCAATTGCAGATGCTGGGGGTGGCGAAGATGAAACTAGCCAGCTGTTCTTAGGGAGCGGGAGTACTAAACACGGCGTATGCCCACGAATCCTCACGGGCATGAAGCCAACCGATCCAGTAAACGTACTAAATTTGGGTGACGAAAACGCAGAGTTCTCGCTAAGGACTGACACGACATACAGTACTCACAGCTACTGGCGACTGAGCTCCAACTCTAGTGCTGGTGCTACCGTGTACTACTCTGGAGTGACACTGAGCAACACCGTAGGTGACAAGATCACAGCAATCGGCTCGACAAAGACTGCGCCACTCGCAGGCTCGGAGCAATTCGGCCTAGCGCTGGCAAACGGCACCCGTGCTGACAACGCTCAGCCTTGGGTCCCTACGCAAATGGGCGGCCCCGGTGCGCACCTCGTGAACTACAATAGCGAACGAGATACGGGCAAAGTCTACGAGTGGGGTGCCGACAACGCAGCAAATGGTATCGCTACCTATGGTTCTCAGGGTATCGATGCATCTGTCACCGACGATAATATATCGAACACAGACCTTAACCCTAGCTGGCATATGCCACGACTCTACCCACTCATCCCTGAGGCTAACTATGACGAAGGTGCGGGTAATGTAAACTCTGATTACGACTCTATCGACACAAAGTTCGCCTTTACCGAAACGTCAAATACGATCCCTGTAGCTATCGCTACACAGGACAATCAAGTAGTGGACTGTGTGACCGGTAAGATGCGATACATCGCCAACATCGCAGCAACCACACCAGCTGGTATCTACACAACCAAAATCAACTACATCGCTGCTCCTCAGTACTAAGATTCTTCATAGAACCGAAGCAGTGTAGATGACGCGAAACCGACCCCATAGAGGGTCGGTTTTCGCTAGGGCGATTACCTCTTTATAGCGCATATTAGGATAAGTTCTATAGTACAATAACAGCTATGAGACGCTTCATTGTCTGGCTGCATGTATATGGTTCGCCCTGGCGACGCGTATGGACATATGACGCGATAGCGTTGGTATTGGCGGTAGTGCTGTTTACCATGCCTGTATCGGCATCGACGCGCTTTCAGGAGCGCGGACTGTTCATGGAGAGCACGACACCCGGTGCGACGACGTCACATACGATCTCGCTGCGTCATGTGACGCCAGCGGCGATTGGTTCGATAGACATGCTGTACTGTATTGATCCGATTCCGCACCATCCATGTGTGACGCCGCCCGGACTGGATGTATCTGGCGCCGTACTCAGCGAGCAGACAGGCGAGGCAGGCTTTTCCATAGCGACGCAGTCGACCAACCATATAGTCTTGACACGCCCTCCCAGTATGATCATGTCTGGTGACACATCGACCTACAAGTTTGACAATATCGTGAACCCTACTGACACCGAGCAATCGTTTTCGATTCGACTACGGAGTCACACGTCGACGGATGCCACGGGACCACAAGTAGACTGGGGCTCGGTGAAGGGTCAGGTGACACGATCGATCGTCATAGAGACACAAGTGCCACCGATGCTGATATTTTGTATGGCAGAAGTCGTATACGATAACTGCAAAGGAACGAACAACAACTACTACACCGATATGGGCGAGCTGCGCCCTGACTCGACCCTGACCGCCCAATCACAGATGGCAGTCGGTACAAATGCGACGAATGGATTTGTAATAACAGCAAACGGTATACCCCCCAGCGCGGGCACGAATGTGATCGATCCTCTGCCCACGCCGACAGAAAGCACGCCTGGTATCAATCAGTTTGGTATAAACCTGGTAGCAAATAGCGCGCCAGCTGTCGGCAGCGACCCGGAGGGGACGTGGGCAAATGCCGTACCGACGTATAACTATAGTCAGCCAGACCACTACATGTACGTGCCGGGTGATATCGTCGCGCAAGCGTCAGATGTAAGCCTGATGAAGAAGTTCACCGTGAGCTATATCCTGAACTCTAGTCCTGATTTGCGTGCTGGTGTGTATACAACAACAATTACGTTTATCGCTAGCGGCAGATTTTGAGACCGAGTGTGGTACAATTTGCTTATACTTATAGAAATAAACGTGAGGGACTAAGGGGAATAATGAAAGGTTTTAAACGCATCATCATGGTCGCGTGCGCGGTCGTGGTTGCTACTATGCTTGCTGCGCTGCCCGGACTACCAGTAGAAGCGCAATCATCATCACTAAGCATCGTACCGAAGAAAAATTACGTTATCGAACCAGGTAAGTCGATAGACGATAAGCTTGTCATTCGTAACCTTGACAATCAAGCTGACCTTGAACTGTCACTGCGTGTCGTTGATTTTACATATACTGATGACAGCGGTACGCCAAAGTTATTCCTGGCCGAGGACGCACCACAGACGACATGGTCACTGAAACCGTTTATGAAGATACCTCAGTCGGTGACGATACCAAGGGGTGGTAGCAAGTCGCTCGATATGAGCGTAACGATTCCAAAAGACCATGGCGCCGGTAGCTACTATAGCGCGATCATTTACTCTACGGGTGCTCCCGATGGGGGCAATGTCGGCCTAGCAGCATCCGGCGTGACACTGGTGTTCACGCAAATCCCAGGCAAAGTACACGAAGACCTCAAGCTTGAAGAGTTTGGCTTGTATATACCAGCTACAGCAAGCAAAGAAGCCCACTATACGTGGCTGACTGCCGATGAGCCACGACAGATGGCGTACACGCTAAAAAACAGCGGTAACGTGACCGAGGCGCCAGTAGGCAGCATCATTATCAGAGATATCTTTGGCAACGAGAGAAAAATCACCAGCGTGAACCCTAACCAGTCCCTAGCGCTTATAGGCCAAAGCCGTACATTTTCCGCATGTATCAAACTAGAGCCAAAAACAGTTGCTGTACAGGGCACGCAAACAGAGACAAAGACCTGTGCGTCACCGGGTATGTGGCCAGGATTCTACACAGCATCCCTGCACTTGTTCTATGGCCAAAATGGCAATATCACCAAAGAAGTCACTGGCACCTCGTCGTTCTGGTACCTGCCAGTGTGGTTTGTGATCCTCGTCGTGCTGCTACTGGCGGTGATAGCATACTTTGTACGCAAGGCAGTGCTGAAGATACGCAATATGCGCGAAAGGCTAGGTGGTACCAAACAGCGCAAACAACGTCGTTTTCGACGATAGCAACAATAAACTTTAGTATCCTGATCAAAAAGGATACAATATGAAGCACAAGCATGGTAGGTAAAAAAGCTCGTCATTTTGCACAGTGGGTGATCCCGGCAGTAGTCGTTGCTTTGTTGCTGGCATTGGTTTTGTTTGCCGAGCAGGTCGCTGCCATAGAACGGCTGCCAGACCCCAGCCCTATACCTGGCTCGTACGGCCTGGAGGCGACCAAGCCGCAACCTCCACCAACCGAGGGCGCGCGGATAACCATACCTGGTAACGGCTCGTCATTTACCTCGTCGATCATAGATGTACGTGGTATCTGTCCAGAGGAGCTGCTGGTGCAGGTCTACAACAATGGCGTGTTGGCAGGATCTGTCATGTGTAGGGACGGCAGCTTTGACTTAAAGGTCACGCTATATTCCGGTACCAATGAGCTGAGCGCTATCGTGTATGACTCGCTGGATCAAGCAGGTCCGACATCAAATATCGTGAAAGTAACCTACAACAATACTCAGTTTGAAGCATTTGGCCAATCGATGACGCTTACTAGTTCATACGGCAGACGATCCGCCGCGGCAGGCAGCTCGCTCAGCTGGCCGCTACAACTCTCGGGAGGTACGGGGCCGTATGCGTTTAGCATAGATTGGGGCGATGGTTCGGCTGCCGACCTTAAGAGTCAGGCGTCGGCAGGTTTAGTGACGATCAACCATGTATACAAGCGTGCAGGTATATACCAGGTGAATATACGGGTGACAGATACTAACGGTGTCAGTGCATTTTTGCAGGTAGTGGCAGTAGCGAACGGTATCGTAGACTCCAGCACGGCAGCACAGGGTGATAAGACATCCGGCCCCAAGACTCCGCAGCCAGCAGAGATTCTCTGGTGGCCTACCGCCGTATCGCTGGTGCTACTGGTGCCGTCATTTTGGCTGGGGCGCATGAGCCAGATGGTGTCTATTCGCAACAAAATGCTTCGCGATCGCGACAACTATCAGGCAAATTAATCCATACCTGTGGAAAACTTGTTTAAAATACGCTTGACATCCATAAGCGTAATCATGTTACACTGGGGTCAATCCACCACGCAAAAATAAATAATTAACAAAGTGAGGAAATAAGAGTCATGAGCTCTATTAAATTATCCGTCCGTCGGGCAGGATCTCTGTTCGCGGCTGCTGCGTTGGTGTTATCTGCCGCAGTCCCAGCATTAGTCTCGGCTGCAACCGTAACCGAGCGATCAATAGCACTTAGTAGTTCCGTTGCCGAGGCAACTGATGTATCGTACGACGTGAACTTTACATCGCCTAGCGCTACCAAGACGTTTGTAGCAACGTTTTGTACGACACCGGCTGATTCCTGTACGGCACCAACCGGTTTGAACTTGAGTGGCGCTACAACTGCAACCACAGACTATACAGTGGCAAACAAAACGGCAAATACCGTAGCGGTTGAACTAACCAATGCCAGCACGACCGTATCTGTGGTTATCGACGATGTCGTCAACCCGGAAGCAGGTACTATGTATGCACGTATTGCTACATACGCAGAAGCTTACGCGTCTCTTGGTAGCGTTGTAGATACTGGCAACGTAGCTATAGCAATTACCAGCGGCTTTAGTGTTGACACGGCCGTACTCGAAGAGCTTACGTTCTGTATATCGGGTGTAGATGAAGGAACAGACTATTGTACAGATCCTGATACAGTAGACGGTACACTTGGTACTGATGGCGTGCTGGGTACTTCTATCGGTGATGATGTCGATGTGTACTCATACATTGCTACCAACGCCAACGGTGGTGCGGTTGTGAGCCTAAAGAGTGATGCCGAGGGTTGTGGCGGCCTACTCCTTGAGGGTACGGGCAGTGCCGCAGATCGCTGTAATATCTCTCCACTGACAACAGCGGGTGCGATAGCAGATAACGCGGCTGTGTTTGGTGCCAAGCTAGCACTTACTCAGCCTGCTGGCTCTGCCGGTCAGCTTGCGCTGGTAGGAGATTGGAATGCCACTAATTACTACATGAACTATGTAAATGGCGACGCAAGTGGAGTTACAAGTCCATATGGTGATCCAATTTACAATACAAATGACGAACCAACTGACTGGGGTAGCGCACAGTTGTCATTCAATGCCAACAGGTCAAACTTGACCCCAGCAGGTAACTACTCTGCAAACTTCAGCTTGATCGCGACTGGTAAGTTCTAAGAAGATTGCAATGAGCGATATAAATAGCACCCGTACGGGTGCTATTTATTAGTACTAATATATTTGCAAACGTAAGCGTGTCTGTTATGATGGAAGAGACTATAAAAGGGGAAGTGTAACGTGTTATCTAATCCACGTGTCAAAATAAACATACTGGGGGTTATATTTGCTGCCGTTGCTACTGTGGTGTTAGCGGCATTATTTACTGCGTCGTCATTTGCTCAATCCCAAGGTTCTTCAAACGTCATGCAGATTTCACCGGTTCGTAGTGATGTCCAAGTGGCACCTGGCAAGAGCAAAAAGGTAACGATAAAGGTAACCAATACCACTAAGTCACCGATCACCCTGCACCCTGTAGCAAATGACTTCGTCGCCGGTGACGAACGTGGTACGCCTGCGTTGATTTTGGACGAAAAAGAGTTTGCGCCGACACATAGCCTCAAGAGATTTATGGCACCGGTGCCAGATGTGACGATCCCTGCTGATACGACCAAAGAGGTTGATGTAGCTATTATCGTACCCAAGGATGCGCAGCCAGGCGGTTACTTCGGTGCGCTGCGTTTCGTCCCTGCGAATCAGGCATCCAGTGGTCAGGTGAATTTGAATGCCAGTGCGGCATCACTCATCTTGCTGACGGTTCCTGGTCCAGCTATTGAGAAGCTCAATCTAACTGATTTTGACATACGCCAGGGCGACAAGGTAGACGTGTACTTCCAGTCGCCAAACGACCTGCAGGCTGCGTTCAGGTTCGAGAACAAGGGCAGTGTGCAGATTGGACCTATCGGCTCTATAGTGGTGAAGGAAGGCGACAAGATCGTCTACGAAGCAGAGTTCAATGACAAGGAACAGCGCGACATGATCCTGCCGGACAGTGCGCGCCGCTGGGAAGTTCCGCTCAAGAATATCGGTAGTTTCGGTCACTATACAGTGACGGCGACATTTACCTATGGCTCCAAGAACACGACTATCGAAGTAGAGCGATCATTCTGGGTTATCCCATGGATTGTCATCATCGGTACGATTGTCGGTGTACTTGTGCTAATCGGTCTGATAATTGGTATTTGGCTATTCCTACGACACTACAAGCGACGCATCCTAAGCAGCAACGGTCGTCGCGGCGGCTACCGACGCTAACATCTGTAGCACATCATCAACCATATACTAACTACCAACTACCAACTACCTTCTCATCGTGTTAAACGGCGAGAATATAGAATACAATCGCGCTCGAGCCGATGACGGTGAGGGCGAGTAGCGACAGCTGCGGTATGTCATAAACTTTTGCCAGCTCGGCCAGTTGACTGTCGCCGTCCGTGAGGAACTTGAACTTGCCACGCTCCTGAGCATAGGTCGTGCCAATGATCGTGATGATCATGATGACAAAGATTGCCATGCTGATGAGATATGGCTTGATATCCATGCCGTTTTGCGCCAGACGGTTGAAGAATATCTGTGCTTCGTCAGGCAATAGGTTAGAGAAGAAGTTGCCGACCTGGGCCAGAAATGGATCGCCAGTTGGCGTACTTCGACGTGTTGACTCAGTCTCTACTTCCGGAGCAGCAGCGCTTACTGATTCCTGTGTCGCAGCGCCTAGTGTATCGGGGCTAGGTTGGTTAGGAGTTGGGTTTGGTTGCGGATCAGTATTGGTATTGTTCGGCATCAGGTTACGGAGACCGTTCTGGGTATTGTTCATCAGGTTCTGAGCTGTATCATTTGCTGTCTGACCAGGGTTGTTGAGCGCGTTGTCGGCTGCATTGGTAACTGGATCTGTCAGGTTGTTGACCGCGTCAGAAGCTGCATCTGTAGTTTGAGGCAGTGTGTTAGTGAAGCCTTGTGTAAGGTCGGTCACTCCGCGTACAGGTGTTTCGAGCGTATTTAACAGGCTATTTACAGGCTGCGGCAGACTTTCGGTGACATTGCCGACAGTGTCGCCTACACCATCTGTGAGCGGCTGTACGGTGTTCGTGACGCCTTCGACTGGTGCATTGACCGTATTGATGGTACGATCCAGCGTATTGTTGACCGAATCAGGTAGCGAACGGGTGAGATTGTCTACCGTCGATGGCACGGTGTCAGTCAGGAGTTTGTCGGTGGTGTCCGCCAGCGGCTTGCCGACGACAGGTAGGCTGCTGACTGGCTTGGCGACAGCTTCGTTCACCGTGTTGGTGACTGGCGACAAATCCAGCGCCGAAGCGCTGGTAGCCGCTCCGTGTAGGGCAGCAACCACAGATATGAGACCAGCCAGTATAGT
>CAZIOA010000002.1:0-40910 GCA_964540835.1 uncultured Candidatus Saccharibacteria bacterium | reverse complement strand
CGGATGGCTTTCTCGGGGTGCGTCTGCCGGTGTGGTGAGTTGGACTTTGAAGCTTATCATTTTCTTTTGATTTCTTTTGCGGAGGGGTGGGGATTGTCAGCCGTCCGCTAGTTTTCTCACTGGAGTGATCAGAATGAGGTGGGTTGTATGGCGGGTGGTAGAATGGAAACAGCGATGATGAGTATCCGAGGCTGAAAGGTTTGCGGCTATCGCGGGCAGGCTACATTCAAAAAAGCTTTACGGTCGCTCGAAATTCAAGCGGCAAGCCAAATGTACCTTGATGATATTTATCCCACACGTTGAGCTTTATATTTAGCGCTGCATAAGAGTGCTTGAAGGAAAGTTGGCCGCCGTTCATGCGTGAGCGGAACGGACAAGATAGATATAGAGCCAAACGGGCAGGCGCCGAACGGCAACTGGAACTCTGGCAATGGCCAGGTGAACGTGAATTGGAACAACGCTTCGAACTCGAATGACAATCTCGGGGTGCGTCTGCCGGTGAGGGATAACTACATCGATGATTTTAGCCAGCCGCCAAGCATTCGGCCGATCTCTGCGATTTGTGCTTGCAGTTGCATAATCCGGGTTTCATTGGCAACGCCAAGCTCGAGGTATAAGCGGAGTTTGAATCGAAGTAGCTCCAGCTCGGACTGAGCTTTCAGCAAATGCAGTGACTTGTGAGTCTTGGGCGCATGTTTGGCGGTGAGGAGATGTCTTAGCAGTTCTTGTAGAGTTTGCTCGGTGCTATTGCCCAAGCTGTAGCGGCGACGCTTCGGCAAGGATTCGTTAATCGAATCAATAGGTTTATATAAGTTATACGTACGGTTAATTATGGGAAGTTCATCAGACATAGATATCAGTATAGCAGGGGCGTATCGGGCTTGGCGACTGTTCCGTCGTGGTAAACGCGCAAGTCGGGATATCACGGCATTTGAGTATAATTTGGAAGCCGAGTTGCTGTCGTTGGCAAAAGACTTGCAAGACGGAACATACGCACACCAGTCATACCGCCATTTTATCGTAAACGACAGCAAGCGGCGCGAAATTGCGGTCGCCAGCGTGCGCGACCGAGTTGTCCATCGGCTGCTTTACGAATACTTGATGATGATTTATGACAAGCGGTTTATCTATGATGTTTGGTCATGCAGACCAAACAAAGGTTTAGCGGCGGCGATAGAGCGGACTCAGAGAAATATGCGGCGGTATCGGGATGGATGGCTGTGGCGCAGTGACGTACGGAAGTTTTTTGATAGTGTTGATCATGCAACGTTGCGGCGAATAATCCGCCAGAGGGTCGAATCGGAGCAAGCGTTGGAGCTGACGGATAAAATTATAGGAAGTTATTATAATGACAGGCAGACGGGGCTGGCTATTGGCAATTTAACCAGCCAGATCTGTGCGAATATCTATCTGCATGTATACGACTGGCACGTAGCGCACACATTACGTTCGCTAGCATATGTGCGCTATGGCGACGACATGGTGATCTGGTGTCATGACGAAGAGACCGCGCGCGAAGCCGGACGTTTGTCTGAGGAGTTTCTGCGAGATAAATTATGTCTGACATTGAACAATCACCACACGATCATCCAACCGGTGAATTCGAAACTGCATTATCTTGGAGTGGAGTTTTTTCCAAACGGAAGGCGCTTGGACAAGCATGCTCAGGACAGAATTAAAATACGTCGAAGCCGAGGAAACACATCAGGTTATCGGGCGTTGGTTCATCAGAGTATGCCGCCCAGGTATGCTAAGCGGTTTGCATGGGACGGATATAACTTCGATGAGTATCAGTAAAACTCTCGTGCTATAATGGAGGCAAATGAGCGGGGAATATAGACAGTGGCGGTAACTATTGCCGTAACCAACCAAAAGGGCGGAGTTGGCAAGACGACCAGCGCGGTTAACATCGCGTATTATCTGGCGAAGTCTGGCAAGCGAGTACTACTTGTTGACCTGGATCCTCAGGGAAATGCTACGAGTGGCTTGGGTATTGATAAGACGAAACTGCAGGCAACCATGAGTGAAGTCATGCTGCAGACGACTGACTTGGCGGTGGCAATCGTATCGACTGAGCACAAGAACCTTTGGCTCGCGCCTACGACGTCTCATCTGGCGAACACCGAAGCTGAACTATCTGGACAGCAACGCAAGTTTACTCGCCTCAAAGCGGTGTTGGAGTCAATAGACGGGTATGATTTCGTGATCATTGATAGTCCGCCAAGCCTGAGTTTGCTGACGGTAAACGGCCTGATTGCCGCGCGATACGTGCTCCTGCCGGTGCAAGCGGAATTTTATGCTCTGGAGGGACTCGGCCAGCTGCTCGAAACCATGAAACTGGTTCGCAAGGGTATGAACCCGTCACTAGAGTTGCTTGGCGTATTACCGACGATGATGGATACGCGTACGACGCTCAGCAACCAAGTTCATGCCGAGATCAAAAAGCACTTCGGTGACAAAGTGTTCAGCACGTCGATACCGCGCAATATCCGGTTGGCAGAAGCTCCAAGCCACGGCGTACCGATTGGCGCGTATGATCGCTGGAGCAAGGGAGCGAGAGCATACAAAGCTCTAGCAAAAGAAGTAATCGAGCGAGTCGAGGCAAAAGCATGAAAAAGGGATTAGGCAGAGGATTTGATTCACTTATACCGACGGAGCTCATCGACGAGTCGCTCGATCCGACAGCAGTACAGGACGACAAGTTAAGTGATCTGCGTCAGATAAAATTGTCAAAAATCGAGCCGGATCCGGAACAGCCTCGTCGAACGTTTGACGAGGCTGCCATAGAGGAGTTGGCGCAATCAATTGCTACGCATGGACTCGTGCAGCCCATCATTGTCATACCAGTTGGTGATAAGTTTCAAATTGTTGCTGGCGAGCGTCGTTACCGTGCTGCTGGCAAGGCAGGACTCGAGACAATTCCGGCACTCGTGCGGACATTGAGCGATCAGCATAAACTTGAACTATCATTGATAGAAAACTTGCAGCGCCGCGACCTGAACGTACTTGAAACAGCGACAGCATACCTGAAACTTCGCGATCAATTTAATCTGTCGCTCGATGAAATCGGCGCTCGAGTTGGCGGCAAGTCAGCGAGTGCGGTTAGTAACACGCTGCGACTGCTGCGTTTACCAGAAAGCGTCAAGAAAGCGCTTCATGACGGACGCTTGCGCGAAGGACAGGCGCGTCCGCTTATCAATGCGGATGCACAAGTAGTAGAGGAGGTATTGCCACGCATTCTGAAAGAAGAGTGGAGCGCACGAAAGGTCGAGCAGTATGTCGTCAACCTGAAAAACGCTCAAAAAACAACACCCGGCAAGAAACTTGCACAACCTCGCCATGATACGATAGCAGACCAACTATCGAAAAAACTCGAAACAAAAGTTCAGATACGATCTAACGCGAAGGGGGCTGGAACGATTGTTATTCGGTTTACGAATGATGATGATTTCGAGCGAGTAACTAAAGTACTCGGTTAAAAACCACGGATTTCGGTAATCGGTAATATACGAAGGCTGACTGGGCCCACCACGTCATAAAGCGGGACATACCCCAAACCGTTACGCGAGTCAAAAGAGTAATTGCCCTGCCGATGATCGCCTGAAACGTACAGTGCGCCATCAGGGACGATGACATCATCTGTGCCGGTGGTCGGCCCCTTCGGTTCACTATCATTGCTGTCGTCGGGATCAAATCCCTCCGGGTGTTCGTCGTTATAGACGGTGAAGTGTCCGTTTTTTAGCACCACGCGTTCACCAGGAAGTCCGATGACACGTTTTACGATGAACTCATCGGGACTTCCGACGGTATAGCGTGGGTTTTTAAATACGATGATTTGTCCACGTTCTGGAACGTACTCTTTGTTTTGTAGCTGCGCCCACGTGACGGGCAGACGATTCACGATGAGACGGTCGCCCGTATACATGGTCGGTTCCATGCTGGGTCCTTCGACGTTGAAACTACGAAATATGTAGGTATTGATGAGTATCGTGCCTATAAGCACGGCTAGACCAAAAGCCAGCAGTCCGGCTACGTCCTTGAGCCAAGGGTGGCGTGCAGAAAACGATGATTCCATTCCTTTTACTATACCGGATAGTTAGAGATTACTCCAACTATTCATAAGCATGAATTTTCTGTATACTGGACAGAGATTTATGGTGAAACAAACAAAGTCAATGGATGGATTCGTACCGCGACGACCTAACCGAAAGGTCGGTGCCGCTATAGGCGGGGAAGAGCCGATTCAGCATCAAAAACCGGAAAAAAAGAAAGAAAAAGAAAAGGTCAAAACAGGCCTGCTTTCTCCTGAGCGGAGTCTTTTGAATCGTGCGGAGATAGACGAGTCGCTACGCGGAATCGACGACGAAGAGACACGAGAGCCGAAAAGTCGACGTCGAGGTATCGCCCGGAAGTTTCTACAAAAAAAGTGGGTGAAACGGGGTGCTCTGGCGCTGCTGATAGTGTTACTTGCGGTCGGGGCCTACCTGGGTATCAGGGCGATTATCGCTGGTTCAAACGTGTTTCAGGGCAATATATTTGATATTTTCCAGACAGTACCGCTGAAGCAAGACGCGAATGGTCGCAGCAACATACTCGTCGTTGGCACGTCCGAGGACGATCCGGGTCACCAGGGTGCTACGCTGACAGACTCGATGATGATACTGAGTATCGATCAGACTAACAAAAACGCGTACATGATCAGTATACCCCGGGATTTGTATGTTCAATACGGTCGAGCATGCAACTCCGGTTATGCCGGTAAAATCAACGAGTACTACGGATGCGTAAAAGAGGGCGAAAGCGTCGAGCAGGCGCGAGCGGCACTCAAAAAGGAGGCGGCATTCGTCGGCGATATATTTGGACTCGACATACAGTATGGTGTCAACGTGAACTATACCGTCATGCGCGAGTTGGTCAAGGCAGTCGGCGGTAGTATCACGATAAAAATTGAGAGCAGACACCCTGATGGCGTGCTCGATAGCAATTTCGACTGGAAGTGTGGCGTAGGTGACTATCGAGTGAGCCAGGCGGAAAGGATTCGCCGCTGTCCGCCGAGAGGCCATTTCATTGATTTTCCAAACGGCCCTGTCACGCTGAATCCCGAGCAAACACTTTACCTTGCGCAGGCTCGAGGCGACCGAGCACCAACGTATGGTTTCGAGCAATCAAACTTTGATCGCGAGAAAAACCAGCAAAAGATCATCAAGGCACTGCGTGAAAAAGCGCTGAGCGCTGGCGTGCTTGCTGATTTCAACAAGGTTTCCGCGCTTATACAGGCGCTTGGCAACAACCTTCGATCGACGTTTGAGTTTAAAGAATTCCGAACACTCGTATCGATCGCACAAGAGATACAGAGCGAAGACATCAAGTCAATCAGTCTGATTGACGAAGATAACCCTATCATGACGACAGGTGATGTCGGGGGCATGAGTATCGTTCAGCCAACCGCTGGGTTGCATGACTATAGCGAATTGCGCGCTCTGTTGCGGCAAAAGCTTTCATCGAACCCTATCGTCCGCGAAGCCGCGCCAATCGTTGTGCTCAATGGTTCTGATATTGCCGGTGCCGCGCAAACTGAAGCCGACAAACTAGAAGAGGTGAAATATACTATCGCGTCTGTCGGCAACGCGCCGGGCACGGATTATCCTCGCTATACGCTTTATCAGATAGGCAAGGACAATGACGCTACCGCCAAGAAATTGGAAAAACGGTACAACGTAAAAGCAAAGAAGACAAAACCGCCGGTTGTCGTTGATTCCACGATCAGATTCGTCCTCATAGTCGGCCCTCAACCAGGGGCGGCTGAGGGCTAGTAGCCTCCATGCTATAATTAGGTAGTCTATGGAATTTTTGAAGGTTGTTAAGCGGCGATCTGTCCTCAGCGAGTCGATTTACGTGCTCCTTAATCTTGCGCTTGCATTGGCGGTGTTGGCGGTCGTTCTCGCCACGGGAACACCATGGTTGGGTATGGCACTCGTGCTCCTTAGTAAGTGGCGCGTGCTTGCCGTGAGGCCTCGGTATTGGTTTACTCATATCGAATCAAACATGGTTGATATCATCGTCAGTGTTGGTATCGTCGTACTTATTTATCTTGCTGGTCAGATGACGGCTGGACAAGGCTTGCTATTGCAATGCCTACTGACGGCAGCATATGCTGCGTGGCTGTTGCTTCTCAAGCCGAGAGGCACCCGTCGGGCCGTCGCGATACAAGCGGGCGCAGCCATTACTATCGGTACGGTAGCGCTCGTCAGCGTATCGTATGAATGGCCATCATCGCTTGTCGTGTTGGGCATGTGGCTTATAGGTTATACCAGTGCTCGGCATGTCCTTTTGTCGTATTCGGACGAAAACCTGCGATTACTCAGCATGATATGGGGGTTTGTCGCCGCTGAGTTGGGATGGTTGACGTATCATATGACGCTTGCCTATCCTCCGCTCGGTATCGGCTTGAAACTGCCGCAGGTGACACTGCTGCTCCTTGGGCTTAGCTTCGTGGCGGAGCGTGCTTATAGCTCGTATGACAAGCACGGGTCAATCAAAAGAAATGACATTTTACTACCGCTCCTGCTGGTCGTTGGTATTTTCGTCGTTATCTTGCTGATACCTCCATATAATCAACCGCCTATCGGCGGTGTTTAAGCCGAGTATCAGAAAAATAAAGTAGAGTGGGGATAGATGAGCGAGGATACATCAGGCAAAACACCGGAGTCCACGAGCTACACGGCCGTCAGTAGACGGCAGCGTTCAAAAGTCGGGATGTACATAGCAATTATCTTTCTGCTACTCGTGGCATGTTTTAGCGCTGGTTTAGGAGGTGGATATGTCGCGATGCGGCTTGGAGTCGTACCGACAGTAACCGACAGAAGTTCGGTCAGTGACGGCAATGCGATTGTCAGCGCGGAAGAGGAAGATATATCGACAGTCGCGTCAAAGGTAGGACCAAGCGTTGTATCGGTGATCACGACCACGCGTGAACGATCGTTTTTTGGGAGTCAGATGCAGGGCGTCGGTAGCGGTATAATTCTCACCAAAGATGGATATATACTGACAAACAAACATGTCATTGCTGGCAGCAATCAGCTAACCGTGGTGTCAAGTGATGGAACCGAGTATGACAAAGTCAAAGTCGTTGGTACTGATCCGCTCAACGACATCGCGTTTCTCAAGATTGACGACGTCGATAATCTGAAGCCAGCTACGCTAGGAGACTCCAGCTCGGTACGGATAGGGCAAAAAGTCGTCGCGATAGGCAATTCGCTTGGAGAGTTTCAAAATACGGTTACAAGCGGCATTATTTCCGGAAAAGGAAGGCCAATTACAGCACAAGAGGGTGGGACAGTCGAGACGCTGACAGATCTTTTGCAGACCGACGCGGCGATCAATCATGGTAATTCCGGTGGACCGTTGACGAATCTGAGCGGTCAGGTTATCGGTATCAATACCGCGATAGCAGAGGACGCGCAAAGCATTGGGTTCGCCATACCGATCAATTCTGCCAAGGGCATGATTAAGCACCTCAAAAAAACCGGCAAGGTTGAAAGACCGTACCTGGGTGTCAACTACATGATGATCACGCCAAAAATAGCGAATTTGTATAATCTGCCAGTCGAAAGGGGCGCATACGTCGCGACAGAGAGGGGCAGCAGCGTGATTGACGGGAGCCCTGCGGACAAAGCCGGGATAAAGAACAAAGACATCATCACGAAGGTGGGAGACTTGAAAGTCGGTGAGCACGGGAGTCTTTCGAGTCTCGTGTCCGAGTACGCGACTGGCGACACGATACGTCTGACTCTTGTGCGTGACGGCAAGGAACAGACAGTTACCGTGACGCTGCAAACATACGACGGCTAAGGTTTTGTGTTTTGCTTGCCGCGGCTAGCTCCGGATGAAATGTGTTATGAGACCTCGAGTATCCTCGTGTTTCAGACCATGTCGCGTGACCTTGGCGATGATGTCCGCTTGCTGCACAAGGTCGGATTCCAACAATAGATGTCCACCCGGATTTAACAACGGAGCTGCTTGCTCGATCAATTGATAGATGAGCGCCAGCCCATGTTTGTCAGCATAGAGTGCTTCTGATGGCTCAGCATGTGTTTCCGGTGAGACCTCCCAGGCACGATCCACGTAGGGGAGATTTGCCACGATGATGTCGATTGGAGTGGCATAGTCACGGAGGAGGTCGTTTTTGAGGAAGTGAACGTCGGCATGCAAGCGCTTGGCGTTGTCTTTCGCGAGACCCAGCGCATGATTGCTGATGTCTATCAGCGTTACGTCCAGCTCCGGCCACTCCAGTTTGGCGGTGATGCCGAGACAACCCGTACCGGTCCCAACATCAACCAGGTACCTACGCACCACCGCCCTGCCATCCGGCGCAGCCGGATGCGCTGGCGTCTCTTGGCGCATTGCTGCGTTAACAGCTCCAGTACTCACCTCACCGTACTTTTTGTACGGCTCGTTCCGTGCTTCACTGTTGTCTTGCACTGCATCCAAGTGCCAAGGTCCTGCTCCCGAAAGCGGTTCTGTCAATATTTCCCGTAACATTTCAATTATTGTCTCTGACTCCGGTCGGGGAATCAGCGCGGCGGGTGTGGTTTTGAACTGACGTCCGTAGAATTCCTTGTGACCGATGATATAGGCGATTGGCGTACGCTCCAGTCGCATATGTAGGCGGGCATTTGCTATATCCTCATGTCGGTCTGAGAGCTTTTCATCACCATGCGCATGCAGATACGTGCGCGGCTTTCGGATCGTATGCGCAAGTATAAGCTCCGCGTCTAAACGCGCTGAGTTGATCCCTGCTTGCGAAAGTTCCTCGCTAGCTTCGTTTAACCACGTTGTGATTGTCATACGGACACTGCTCTTACTGGTTATTTTCGGCGCTTTTGGCGTTTAGCTCGCGCTCGTAGGCGTGGAGGTGCTCGATAATATCATCGATTTGACCGTTCATGGCGGCAGGTATGGCGCTGCGGCTGTAACCGATGCGATGGTCGGTGATGCGGTCCTGTGGGAAGTTATAGGTACGGATTTTCTCGCTGCGGTCACCGGTGCCGATCAGTCCGCGGCGTTCGGCGTCGAGTTTGGCGCTTTCTTCGTCGATTTTTTGCTGCAATAGGCGCGACCTGAGGACGCTCAGGGCTTTTTCTTTGTTTTTCAGCTGCGATTTCTCGTCCTGGTTCGTGACGACAAGCCCCGTGGGCAGGTGGGTGATACGCACGGCGCTGTCGGTGGTGTTGACCGATTGTCCACCGTGGCCGCTGGCGCGGAAGATATCAATTCTGAGGTCGCTGGGGTTGATCTCTATGTCGGTTTCTTCAGCCTCGGGCAGCACAGCGACAGTAACGGTACTGGTGTGGATTCGCCCCTGTGATTCGGTCGCTGGTACGCGCTGGACGCGGTGGACTCCCGACTCGAATTTTAGCTGCGCATACGGCGATTCGCCGGTGACTTTGAATATAACTTCTTTGTAGCCGCCGGTGTCGTTGGCGCTTTCACTCATCAGTTCGGTCTTGAGTCCATGTGCTTCGCAGTAGCGCAGGTACATGCGGTATAGTTCGGCCGCGAACAGGCTGGCTTCATCGCCACCAGCACCAGCTCTGATTTCCATGATGACGTTTTTGTCATCGTTTGGGTCGCGTGGAGCAAGCATGACGAACAATTCTTCTTCTAGATTCGCGAGCTTTTCCTCAGTTTCAGATATTTCAGCTTTCGCGAGCTCTGCAAGCTCGTCATTACCAGATGCCAACTCCTTTGCTTCTGTCAGTTGCTGTTCGAGCGTATCGCGCAGAGTCACTTTCTCGATAATGGCCTCAAGTTCGGAGAACCTTTTGTTTTTAGCCGTGAAAGTTGGATCGCTGTATGCGTCAGGGCGTGCTAAAAAGTCACCGAGCTCTTTCTTTTCGGCAGTCAGTTCGTCAATATTGAGACTTATCTTTGGCATGTTGTTCTCATTGTAACAAAAAGGAACCTCTAGTACTGAGGTTCCTTTTTGATAAGTAGCTATTCTTCGTTCGCTGCTTTCTTTTCAGCTGCAGCCTTGGCCTTTTTTGCCTTGTTGGCTAGCTGGGCCTTGCGAGCTTCAGCAGCGGCAGCGCGAGCCTTGAAGCGGTCGACGCGACCTTCGGTGTCGATGATCTTCTCTTCACCGGTGAAGTACGGGTGAGAAGCACTCGAAATGTGAATCTTTACTAATGGGTACTCGTTGCCATCTTCCCATTTGATAGTTTCGTCGCTGGCAGCGGTAGATTGGGTTAAAAAGGCAAAGCCAGCAGCGTCGTCAGAAAAGACGACCGGACGGTAGCTTGCCGGATGCAGGTTACTCTTCATAATCTGGTCTATTGTAACCCCTATCGGATGAAATGTCAAAGAGTCTGATGAAATTCATCACTCGGAGAGTTCAAGGAGCCTCTAGCGCTTCTTTTTTGACGAGCCAAGTACTGGCTCAGTCACGATTTGCGTGTGGCGGAGAAGCATGCGCGAAGCAGCTTCACGCAGACCCGTACGGCGGCTGTGCTCTGCTTCGATTTTTTCGTGGAGCTTGTTGAGTGCCCGTACTGTGTTTGGGTTTTGGACGAGTAGCTTGAACTCTTTGTCCAGTTCGGCGAGCTCTACGTCGCTGAGATCTTCCAACCCCACATATGTATGTCTGGCTCCTTTTGTCGCTCGGATCAGTTCGTCAAGTTTGAGCTGCACCGCTTTGCCATCACGATTTTGCGTATTTTGGATCAAAAAGACCATCAGAAAGGTGATGATAGTCGTGCCGGTGTTGATGACGAGCTGCCACGTGTCCGAGAAATGAAAAACCGGACCGGTTCCTGCCCAGACAAGGACGATGAGCACTGCTCCAAGAAAGACCGTTGCGCTTCCTGTCCATATTGATATACGATCAGCAATTTTGCGAAAGACATTCTTTTTCATACGCGCTTAGTATAACACTAAAGCTTTTGACGATTCCAGTGTTTTATTGACAAGAGAGACCGCCTCTGGTACAGTAGACGGGTAATTTAATGTAACGACACACCCCGCACCAATTCCGGGCGTAACATTCTGCAATCAGATTGTAAAGCGCCGTGAATTGGTGCGGGGGAGGCAAAAACTGGATCCGGTTGGATGCGGTGCAAGGAAGCAACGAGAAGTAGAACGAGACGTATGTTATACGTCGAGTGAATATCGCAGGTAGCTGACGCCGCAACGCGCCGATTGGTACGGTTTTTGAAAAGGAGTATCAATATAATGGCTGTAAAAGTCGATATCAAGCAGTTGCTCGAAGCTGGTGTTCACTTTGGACACAAAACGAGCCGATGGCACCCGAAAATGGCGCCATACATTCATAGTAAACGTCAGGATTCACACATCATTGACCTGACAAAAACCGTCGAGGGTCTCGACGTGGCATTGCCATTTTTGACGAGCGTGGCGGCTAGTGGCAAGCAGATTTTGTTCGTCGGTACAAAAAAGCAGGCCAAAGATCTCGTCAAAGCAACTGCGGAAAAGGTCGGCCAACCGTACGTTACCGAGCGTTGGATAGGCGGTATGTTGACAAACGTCACGACGATCAATCAGCAGGTCAAGAAACTCAAGGATCTTGAGCGCCGCATGGAAAGCGGCGACTTGGAGAAGCGCTACAACAAGCTAGAGGTGCAGCGCTTTGCCGAAGAAATCGAAGAGCTGAATCATAAGTATGGCGGCATCAAGGATATGAACGGCCGCCCTGGGGCAGTCGTTGTCGTCGATATCCTAGTCGATGACGGTGCCGTCAAAGAAGCAAACGTCCTGGGTATCCCCGTTGTTGGCGTGGTAGATACGAACGCGGATCCAAGCCCGATAAAGTATATCGTCCCTGGCAATGACGACGCGATCAAAAGCACGGCAGCTCTTTTGGAATATTTCGGTGCTGCCGTCGCTGAAGGTCTAGGCAAGAAAGAGCAAGAGTAAGTTAACAGGAAGCAAGGAGCATTTATCAGAAATTTAGCAGGTGTCAGGTATCTGACGTCTACGTCCTGATAAATAACCATGAAAGGATTGAATGATGAGCATTAGTATAGATGACATCAAAAAGCTAAAAGAACTGACCGGCATCGGATTGACTGATGCGAAAGCGGCTCTGGTTGACGCTGACGGTAATTTCGACAAAGCGCTTGAAGCGCTACGCAAGAAGGGCCTCACGAAGGCAGAGAAAAAGGGCGATCGCGAAACACGTGCAGGTGTGATCGACAGCTATGTGCACTCTGATCGTATCGGCGTCGTCGTCGAAGTGAACTGCGAGACGGATTTCGTCGCTCGACTTCCCGAATTCAAAGAATTCGCACATCAGATAGCTATGCAGGTAGCAGCTATGTCACCAAAGTATTCAACCATGGAGGACATTCCTGCTGACGTATATGAAGCAAAGAAGAAAGAGCTGCTCGAGAGCGATTCCTTGAAGGAAAAGCCAGCCGAAATGGCCGAAAAAATCGTCGAAGGACAGCTCAAGAAACATTTCGCGGAGCAGGTGCTCAGCGAGCAGGTATTCGTGCTCGATGACAGCATGACCGTCGGTGAGCGCATCAAAGAGCAGATTGCAAAGAACGGCGAGAACATTCGTGTATCACAGTTCAAGCGCATTGAGCTTGGCGTAAACGAATAAATTTTTTCTTCACTAAAGAAATTCGGCCGCAAGGCCGTTTTTCTTATGTTTGATAAAGCGTGAGTCGATTTTGATGAAAAGAAGCGGTAATTCATGCTAAAATATATGAGATTATGTTTGACACAGACCCTTATGAACTAAAAATGACGGCGACGCTTGAACATTTTGAGAACGAGCTGCGAAAAGTACAAACCGGACGCGCTCAGCCGAGTATGCTTGATGGCGTAAAGGTCGAAGTATACGGTACCGTGATGCCGCTTAATCAAGTAGCAAATGTCAATGCGCCGGAACCGCAACTACTGCAAATTACACCATTTGATCCTTCTAACCTGGCTGCTATTTCGGCGGCTATCCGTAATGATCAGTCGCTTGGACTGAATCCTGCCGACGACGGCCGCGTTGTGCGTGTCCCCGTGCCGCCACTGACCGAAGAACGCCGACGTTTACTCGTGAAGCAAGTCGGTGAAAAAGTAGAAGAGGCGCGTATAGGCGTGCGAGCTGCTCGACAAGATGCCTTGCAGGAAGTGAAGCGCCAAAAAGAAGCGAAAGCGCTATCTGAAGATGACGCCAAGGCGGTCGAAAAAGAAATAGACCGGCTTGTCGCTGACTACAATGCCAAAATCGAAGCCGCATTCAAGGTAAAGGAGCAGGACATCCTGAAAATTTAGGGAAGCATGGAACTGTTATTTGGCATCTTAGTGGGTTTGATTGCGCTGACGTTTCTTGTCGTGGTGCATGAGCTGGGACACGCTATCGCTGCTCGTCGAAACGGCGTGGTCGTAGAGGAGTTTGGCATAGGTTTTCCGCCGCGTGCATGGAGCAAGAAGCTCAAAAACAAGATTGTTTTCAGCCTCAATTGGTTGCCGCTTGGCGGCTTCGTGAAACTGCAGGGCGAGCACGACGCTGCGACGAAAAAGGGTGACTATGGCGCGGCAAGTTTTTGGGTCAAGACAAAAATCTTGCTCGCGGGCGTCTTTATCAACTGGCTGACGGCAGCATTTCTGCTGATGATTTTGGCAATCACGGGCATGCCGCAAATTATACCCGACCAGTTCAGCGTGCCGGGCGACACCAAGACAGTACACCAGCCGGTCCAGCTGGGTGCAGTCAACGCCAACTATCCTGCGGCAGAGGCAGGGTTACAATCTCACGACAAGATCATTCGATTTGCCGGACGCGAGGTCAACACGACGAGCGATTTCGTAGAGCTCACACGGGAGTTCAAAGGGCAACGCGTAGAGGTTATTTATAGTCGTGACGGTACGGAAGAAACCGCGATTGTCGAGTTGCGAAAAGAAGGCGCGGCATTATTCGGCGCTACTTTAGTGCAGTTAAGCCAGACACAGTCTACCTGGTCCGCGCCTATCGTCGGAGTCGCCACGGCTGGACAGTTGACATGGGAAACGGTCAAGGGTCTTGGCGGATTGATAGGTAATCTGACGAATGGCATTGTCTTGCAGCTGACTGGCAATGAGGCGCAGCGACAAGCGGGTAGCGCCGAGGTGGCGGCAGCAGGAGATAGCGTGGCGGGACCGATAGGTATACTAGGCGTTATTTTCCCTGCGGCACAGCAGGCAGGTCTCACGCAGCTTGTCATGCTGGTGGCGGTTATTTCAATCGCGCTTGCTGTCATGAACGCACTGCCTGTCCCGGCGCTGGATGGCGGGAGATGGTTTACGATGGCGGCATTTCGCATAGCACGCAAAAAACTTACGAAAGAACGCGAAGAAAGCATACAGGCAATCGGATTCATGACATTAATGGCACTTATCGTGCTTGTGACGGTGGCAGATGTCGGCAAGCTTATCAAGTAAGCTCAGACTTGGGCGAAAAACGGAGCAGAGGCGCGCCACCGAGAAGTCGCGCAAGCAGCACAGCTGGAGAATGCTTTTCTTGATCCCAGCTTGGGTGCTGCTAGCGTATGTTGCCAGTAATTTGATTATAGCGGGTCTCCTATGGCTGCTGAACGTTGCTCACGTACCCTTGGATGAAGCACTTCGTCCAGCTGTGTTTCAGACGGTCGTCGCCGCGACGGTATACATACTGTCTATCGCCATTGCTATAGGGGTTCCCTATGCCGTGAAGCAGCGCAAAACGACACTGGAAACTCTCGGAATGACGCGACTGCCATCATGGTCAGACATAGGTCTGGCACCGGTTACGTTTATCGCGTATTTACTAGTCGTGACGACTATCGTCGCGTTGATCACGGTATGGTTCCCAGGGTTTCAGCCAGATCAAGCGCAGGACATCGGTTTCAGCGTATTTGGCTCGCGTCTCGATAACATGCTGGCGTTTCTGACACTGGTTGTCTTGGCGCCTATAGCCGAAGAGGTGCTGTTTCGCGGCTATCTCTATGGTAAACTAAAGAGACACATACCGGTGATATGGGCGGCGATCGCGACAAGCTTGCTTTTCGGTCTCGTGCATCTGCAGTGGAATGTCGGTGTCGACGTGTTTATCCTCAGCCTGTTCCTGTGCGGTTTGCGTAGCTTGACCGGAAGTATCTGGGCTGGCGTGCTGGTTCACATGATCAAAAACGGTATTGCGTATTACATACTGTTCAACCCACTTATCGGATGATAGAAAGAGAAATTCCATGAGACTCACTCAATTGTTTACCAAAACAAGCAAAACCATTCCGGCAGACGAAACATCTAGAAATGCGCAATTGCTTATCCAGGCCGGTTTTGTCTACAAAATCATGGCGGGGGCATATGCTTATACCCCGCTCGGCTTGCGCGTGCTTGAGAATATCAAGCAAATAGTCAGGGAAGAGATGAATGCCGTAGGTGGTCAGGAGCTTATCATGACCGGTCTTCAGAATCCTGAAGTCTGGAAAACGACAGGACGTTGGGACGAGGAGGTCGTCGATGTCTGGTTCAAGTCACAATTGCAAGATGGCACGGAGGTTGGATTTGGCTGGTCTCATGAAGAGCCGATCATGGAAATGATGCAGCATTTCGTGAATAGCTATCGAGATCTTCCGACGAGCGTATATCAGTTCCAGACAAAACTGCGCAACGAACTTCGTGCGAAAAGCGGTATTATGCGAGGTCGCGAGTTCGTCATGAAAGACATGTATTCACTTCATGCTTCCGCGGAGGATTTGGACGAATATTACAATTCCGTCATTGAAGCGTACAAGAGAGTATATGACCGTTTAGGCATCGGCAAGGACACGTACGTGACTTTTGCGAGCGGCGGTGCTTTTACGAAATTCAGCCATGAATTTCAAACGATTTGTGATGCCGGCGAGGACATACTGTATGTTCACCGCGAAAAGAATATCGCCGTGAACGAAGAAGTGCTTGATGATGCCGTGGCTGAGCTTGGCATAAACAAAGATGAGCTCGAGCAGGTGAAAAGTGCCGAGGTGGGCAATATCTTTAATTTCGGGACTGAAAAGGCTGAGCAAATGGGTATCCACTTCACAAACAAGGATGGCAAGCAACAGCCTATCTATCTGGCATCATACGGTATAGGTATCACGCGCGCCATGGGCGTGATCGTCGAGAAGTTTGCCGACGACAAAGGCATCGTATGGCCTGAATCCGTCGCTCCAGCCAAAGTTTATCTGGTGCGCATAGGTGGTGACGAAGCTACCGGGCATGCAGATGCATTGTACGCCGAGCTGACAGGGAAGGGCATCGAAGTGCTATATGATGATCGTGACGAACGACCAGGCGCTAAATTCGCGGATAGCGAGCTTATGGGCATCCCATATCGCGTGACGGTCAGTGATCGTCTGATAGAGGCCGAAAAGTACGAGTTTACCTCTAGAAAATCAGGCGAAACAGTCGAATTGACACGCTCTGAGCTGTTTGCTAAACTGGGGTAACTAAAGGACAGGGGGAGTGCTGGAAACAGCACCAAGCAATCAAAAATCACAAGGATAAATCATGAAGAAATTATTTCAAATTACTGATGCCGGTAAAAAGGAACTCGAAGCTGAATTGACTGATTTGAAAAGCCGTCGCGGCACTATCGCTGACAAGATTGCCGAGGCCCGTGAATACGGTGATATCAGTGAAAACGCCGAGTATGATGCTGCGCGTGAAGAGCAGGGGCTTGTCGAGAGTCGCATCGCTGAGATTGAAGATATTTTGCTTAATGCCGAGATCATCGCCGCGACCAAAAGCAGCAGCGTCAAGCTCGGTAGCAAGGTCGAGCTAAAGACTGGTCGCAAAACCGTGACGTATCACGTTGTCGGGCCAGTAGAGGCGGATCCAATGGCTGGCAAAATCAGCAACGAATCGCCAATCGGACTGGCGCTCATGGGCAAGAAAATCGGCGACACTGCAGTTATCAATACGCCAAAAGGCGATATAAAGTACGAAATCGTCAAAGTTGGCTAAGAAGCCTTCTTCTTAAGCAGGTCAGCGACGCCTTTGAGGGCAATTTCTCGTATCTCATCGGTTGTCAGCTGCTGATCTGCAGGATCCCTGTAGGCATCAAAACCAAGTATAGCTCCGGTGGAGTCTGGCTCAGAATCGACTGGAGGACGAGGCGCTGGTTTGCGTGAATTATAGCCTGGATCAGCCTGCTGGCCTATAGACATAGGGTCGCCGCCATCTTCGTAGAATTTGTCCCACTTTTCCATACGGCGCTGATCTCTCTTGATTGCAAACGCGTATTCCTCCCTAAGATCTTCTATCTCTTGACTGCTAAGGTGGGGTATTTCCTGGGCAATTTCATTCGTATCGGTTTGACTTGATACGGTGCGACCAGTTTTTGCGCGAGTAGATTCACTTCGGTGGATGATAGTATTTGAGATAGCATTTATTTCTTCGGATACAATTTTCTCTAATGACGCAGGAATATTTTGATCAAGAAGACCACGGTATTCTCGTAAACCTCGAGAGGCCGCATCGCGGAAGTTTTGATCTATCTTTTCTGCGTGCTCTTGCTTGCCCGTGTCGGGGTTGATGACCGTCGTTGCTTCTTCTAGTGAGCCCAAGATACCCTCGACCGTTTCAAGTGCCTGCTCTTTATGCTTCTTGGTAGTCATTTTGTCGACGACTCGGATACCGACAATCAGAGATGAAATAGATGCGAGCTCCGGATCATCGACCAGTTTGTTTTTGACTTGATCCAAACTATCAAGATAGATTTTTTCCATCTTATCTCTCTCTTCGGGCGTGTTGATGTGCGAAATGTTTGCGAGCGCATCTGCCAGCACGAGTGGACCGGTAGGGTCGTTTTCGACCTGAGGTTTGGTATTCCAATAAACATCGACAAGATCACCGAAATGACGCTCATCCGGCGATCCATCAAGGGGTGCAAATCGTAGGTCTTCAAGTACATGCTCGAGGGAGCTGCGACCCGACTCCGGACTGTACGTGCCCTTATAGGCGACCGGTTCTTCGTAGTCCTGAGATTTTTGGGTTGGTGCTTTCTCTACGCTTGTCATAGAGCGAAACTCCTATAGGGATTAAAAATACCCGTCTTAAAATGACGGGGCGAAATTGTCGTTGTCTCTGTTTGATGATCTGTTGGTTCATCGGTTAGATTAATCATTGTGCTTGATACCATCTATGCTATATCTATGATTTTACTCTTTCCTTATTTTAGCAAAAACATGTTTATAAGTCAAGAGTTTTATACCATCTATGGTTTACTCATATGTGAAAAAAACCACCTCCACCTCTGTTTACAGTAGTGAGCGGTTGCGTAGTGTATAATTACTAGGTAATGGCAACACTCAAAGATTACAGAGACGAACGGCTACGCAAGCTCGCGGAGTTGAAAGAGCTTGGTGTCAATCCATATCCTGCCGAGTCACATCGTACGCATGTCGCTGCCGATGTCGTGAATAAATTTGATGAACTGCAGGGTCAATCGGTCACGGTGACTGGACGGGTGATGGGGCTGCGCAAATTTGGCAAGCTGGCATTTATCGTGCTTCGCGACCAAAGCGGACAGATCCAGTTATTTTTGCATGCGCCGGATGTCGCGCCTCTTGATGCGGAGAAGGGCATTGTCGGCATGGAGCAGCTACCGCTGCTTGATACCGGTGATTTCGTCGAAGCTTCTGGCGAGGTGATCAAGACAAAAACAGGTGAGATATCAGTCGGGGTGCGGACGCTTCGGTTGCTTACCAAAAGTCTGCGCCCGATACCAGCCGAGTTGACCGACAAGGAGCAGCGTCTTCGTCGTCGCTATATAGACATGAACGTCAACCTCGACGTACGCGAGCGATTTGTGCGTCGCAGCACGTTTTGGCAAGCGACACGCGACTATCTGAACAAAAACGGTTTTATCGAAGTAAACGTGCCCGTACTTGAGCATACGACTGGCGGCGCCGATGCGAATCCTTTCATGACGCACATGGATGCGCTGGATCAGGATTTTTATCTGCGCATCAGCCATGAGTTGCCTTTGAAGCGTCTACTTGGCGCTGGTTTCGAAAAAGTCTACGATATCGGTCCTCGGTTTCGTAATGAAAACTACAGTGACGAGCATTTGCCCGAGCATGTAGCGATGGAATTTTACTGGGCGTACTGCGACTGGCAGCAGGGAATGGGGTTCATGGAAGACCTGATGAAGCACGTACTCAAGGAGACGTTCGGGACGTTGCAATTTAAACTTGGCAAGTTTGATGTAGATCTCGACACGCAGTGGGAGAAGTGGGACTACGCAGATACGATCAAAAAGCACTACGATCTTGATATCTTCGATTGTTCCATAGGGGATGTTCAAAAAGCGCTTAAAGAGCACAATCTTGAGGTAGAGAAGGCAGATAACCTGGCGCGCGGCATCGATAAGCTCTGGAAAAATATTCGCAAAGACGTGACCGGACCCGTTTGGCTCGTGAACACGCCGCTTTTTATCAGTCCGCTTGCAAAGAAAAACCCCGACGGTCGCACGACGCAGCGTTTCCAGGCGGTCATCGCAGGCAGTGAGCTGACAAATGACTTTTCTGAGCTAAACGATCCGATCGACCAGTTGAACAGGTTCGTCGAGCAGCAACAGATGCGTGACGCAGGCGACGAAGAGGCGATGATGTTGGATATTGATTTCGTCGAAATGCTAGAGTACGGCATGCCGCCAGCATGCGGTTTTAGTTATAGCGAACGGCTGTTTTGGATATTCGAAGGGGTGTCGGCGCGAGAGGGCGTACCATTTCCGCAGTTGAGACATGAAATTGACGAGACCACCAAATCGATCTATCCTGACGTGAATCTCGCATCAGGATAGAGTTCCGCAACATAACGTATTGAGAGATAATTTCCGGGGGAGAAAATGGCATCTATATATACACGCGCGTATTTCGACGGCAAGATTGGACCTTTCGAAGACGCCAATATATCCGTCGCTAGCTCAGCAGTACTGTACGGACTGAGTGTTTACACGGTTTTTTACGCGTATCCGGACAGGGGAAGTTATCGCGCCTTTCGCCTGCAGCAACATTATGAGCGCCTACGCTCTTCGGCGAAAATTATCGGGTTGGACTTTCCGCCCGCGCTGGATTTCAATGCTTTTAAAAAGATCGTGAAAGATGTCGTACAGGCAAATGCTCCGACGGAACCGGTATTCGTGCGTGCGACGGTACACGCTGACGGATTATTGCCAGGCACACGATCACGTGGCGTTTCGACGCAGTTGAGCATGTTCGTGTATACGGCGGTGCCAATCATGAAGCCGACTGGTGTCCGACTGAAGACGAGTCAGTGGCGACGAATTCCGGACAATAGTATTCCGTCGCGCGCGAAAGTCAACGGCGCGTATGTCAACTCGGTGCTCGCGCATCAGGATGCGCTGGATGCGGGGTATGATGATTGTATTTTCCTGGATCAGTCTGGGCATGTGTGCGAGCTGGCCGCAGCGAATATATTTATGGTGCGCGGCGATACGCTGATCACGCCTGACACGAGCAGTGACTTGCTTGAGGGTATAAACCGTCGAGCAATCATAGAACTGGCAAGAGAAGCAGGTATTTCGACACAGGAGCGAACGGTCGATCTGACAGAGCTCTACATTGCCGACGAGGTTTTTGTATGCGGCACGTCGGCATTTGTCGCAAGTGTTGCGGAAATAGACGGGCGCAGAATAGGCGAGCAAGGTCCGATCACGAAAAAAATATCCAAGCTGCATGCCAACCTGCTGCGCAAAGGCGAGCTGATAGGCTGAGGTCAAGCATTTACATTTTGTATGACTTATGGTAGTATATCCACATGAATGAACGTCTATTGCGTCGCACTGACGGTGAATCTATAGAGCCTCCTGCCGAGGAGACGACCATGATCGATTCTCATGCGATTCTCGCTCGTCTATCAGATGATCAACTCGCACGCGTGGCGAGTTACGGTGAACCGAGCAGAGAAAACAGAGCCAGGTTTCGCAAATTACTCCCTGGCGAGCACCCAGATGACTTTCCGGCGCAGATGAATGACCTCAGCGCACTACACGACAATGCTTCACGGCCACTGTATGAGACGGAGGATATCCCGACGGGCGAGCTTGACCTGCGCGAGCTTCGACTACCGGATGAACGAGCTTTTCTAGGCTCTTCGCCATATGACGATCTCCCTACGGACCGCAACATTGAATATGATGCAGGCACAGCGGCGTACGTAAATGAGAAAAATGCACAGCTCAAGGCTCTTTCTCAGGACGCGCCGACACAGCCAATCATCAATGCTCGGAGATTGACTCGCTAAACATCGACAACAAAACAGCTCCGCTCTTTGAACGGGGCGGTGTTTGATTTTCGGCGTATTATTTTTTGTCTTCTGCGACGTGATTGATGCCGTCAGCGCTATCAACCATCTCGCCGATAGCGATATCGATATTATCTTGTACGATTTCCATGTAGTTCGGCACATGCTTGGCAATCCATGCGCCCAGCTCGTCGTCGCTGGCTGATTCCTGCATTTCCACGAGTTCCTGAAGCTGCACGTCATCAAGAGACTCAGTGATTTCCATGCCTATTTTTTCCTCGATCGTTTCGTTGAGATGAGCGAGAAGTGACTCTATGTCAGTGTCGTTGAGTTCGATGCCTAGGTCGGCGAGCATTTGTTTGGTGACGTATTGTTGCATAATCTTTTCCTTTTAGCGTGTTTTTACGAGCGCTCCTTTAGATAGAGGGGCGATTGAAAGCCAACACGACCAAGGTTTTTTCTTGCGGCTTTGAGCTTCGATGGTTTTTCCTGGTCGAGGAAGTCGGGTCGAGAACCGCCGCGGTAGTTGTACTCGTAAAGAGCCTTTTTCTGAAGGTCTTTTACGGAGACTTGCTCTTTGTTTTTGCGATCACGAGCGTGCTTGCCAGATAGTTTTTGAGACTCGACGTATTCCATGACTTTTTGTTCACGGCGTTCCTGACGTTGCCGTTTTCGTTGTGCTTTACGCTCCTGCTTCTGCTTTTCGCGGGCAATCGCGCGTTGCAAACTTCGTTCATACGCTGCCGCGCGTCGAGCCTTGAGCTCTTCACGCGTCTGCCTTATCTTGTCGGCCGATATGGCTACCGTGCTTTCTATCTTGTCGCTGACGTCTCTTGCTTTTTCGACGCCCGCTTTAAGCCCGGATTTGCGATAGGCGACGGAACCGATACGTCGTACCACCTTATTCAGATATCCCTTAACTCCACCTGTTCTTTCATACTTTTCTGCCTTTTCATCAAGCCATGTCGCAAGACGATCGGCTAGGTTGGCTACACGAGTAGAGTAGTTCGGTATATCAGGCGAGTAGGGTTCGACTCGTTCCAGCGAATCGAGGGTTGATTCTTGAGAAGTCACGTCGTGATCAGACGGTGACGATTCAGATTGTGTGCGTGATTCATCGCGGCGAGCATTCTCATCAAAGGCGTAGTCTTCCTGCCATGAATCAAGCGTTTCGGCATCGGCGATCAACGTACGATAGTTGATTTTTCCATCTGGGGTACGGCCATCTTCCTTGGTGATGATATACGATCCATCGGGAGCTGTGCCCCTGATAGACCAGCCTGTCTCCAGTTCGACGGGTTTTGTCGTGTCTACCTTGCCCTCAGCGGTGTAGGCGATAGGTCGCACAGCAACCTCTTGACCTATGTCGTAGCCATCGACAGGAGACTCGATTGCATTTTCGAAGCCTTCGGCATCCATGATTTCTTCGAAGCGACGATCAACGTCTTCTTGCGAAAGGTTGTTGTTGCCCTCGGGCTGTGATGGTGTAAGTAGTTCAGACATATTTTTTGTTTTCGATAATTTGAATACGATTTTATAGTAGCATAAGCTTGATAAAAAGTCAATATTTCTCAAGAATTGCGATATATTTTTTATACTCAAAGCGCTCGTGATGCGGTATGATTGAGAGCATGAATTATAGAAATATACGTTCCAGATACTTCATGCTCGCAAGGGTTTTTGTCGTGTTGGCGGTGCTTGGTTTTGGCGTGTTGCTCGTCGCGAACCTTGGAGAGGATCCCTCACACGTCACGTTTAGCATGATTGCATTTCTGATCAGCGTCGCGGCACTGCTGATGACGACGCTTCAGAGCATATCGATCATTCGCCAGGAACAGCTGACCGAACGAGCCGTACGAGAGGTTCGAGAGACTGGCGAGCAGATGAAGACGTTGATAAACAGCGATCACCGCCTGGCGCATGATGTTCGTGAAGATATAGAGCTTGATCACAAGATCATCTCTATTTTGGAAGAGCACGGTGTCGGAGATAGTGACGAGGCACGACATAAGGTTGCAAAATGCATCAGTCAACAATTGCGAAAACATACGAAAAGCAAACATTAATTCTGATAAAACGGAGGAAAAGTGATCGAAGTTCGAAACATTAGCAAGACATATGGAAAAAAGCACAATGCCTTCACGGCGCTTGATGACGTGAGCTTCACGATTCCTGACGGCGCGAGCGTGGCGATTGTCGGTAAGTCCGGTAGCGGCAAGTCGACGCTCATGCATGCGATGAGCGGTCTTGATCGACCAGGGAAGGGCGAGGTGATTATCGATGGCGAAAACATCTTGAAACTGAAACAAAAAGCCGTCGACCGTTTCCGCGCCACGAAAATGAGCTTTATATTTCAGTCGTTTTTCGTCCAAGCGAACGAAACATGCTTTGACAACGTCAGTTTGCCGCTTGAAATTGCAAACGTTCCCAAAAGACAGCGCAGGAGTAGGATTATCGATGCGCTTGAAGCTGTTGAGTTGGGAGACAAGGTGAAATCCAAGGCACGAAACTTGTCTGGAGGACAGAAGCAGCGACTAGCGGTCGCGAGAGCTATCGTGAATCGTCCACGGATCATTTTTGCCGATGAGCCGACAGGAAATCTTGATAGTGTCACGGGAGACAAAATAGAGAGCATGCTTTTTCGGTACAACAAGAAAAAAGGCGTGACGCTCATCGTCGTGACGCACGATCCGGATTTAGCAAGCAAGTGCGACATGCAGATAAACATTAAAGACGGCAAAATAGAATCCATTCAAAACCCGAAGAAAAAAACGAAGCCTGCGCATCGATCAACGAGGAGAGTAGCATAATGAAGATAAGAGATATTACCAGACGTGCTGGACGAAGCCTCAAGAATGCCAAGGCACGTACGCTGCTAACGAGTCTTGCGATTGGGGTTGGTGCGTTTACGATCACGCTGAGCCTGGCAGCGGGTACAGGCGGCAAACAGTATGCAGAAGACATCGTGACGAGCAATACGGATGTGCGCGAGCTGTTTGTACAGCCAAAACAGGAGGGGCGGGCAGATCCATCGCAGCCGAAAGAGTATTCAGATGAGCCCATGCTTTCTTACGGTGGTGGGTTTAACGTCAAGCTGCTTCAGCAGTCTGATATCGACAAAATAGCGGCAGTCGATGGCGTCGAAGAGGTAACGCCTATCTACAATGTGTCGGCTAAATATGTCACCCGGGAAGGACAAAAACGCTATCAGGTGAGCGTCGAGGTGTTTACTGGGGCTATCAAGCAGGAATATATTGCCGGAAGCGGTGATGACGTGACTGGTAACAATGTCGTGATTCCTGAAGCCTATAGCGATGCGCTTGGGTTTAGTGATGCGAACGCAGCGATAGGCCAGACGATAGATGTCGTCATAGCCGCGACGACACCGGGCATACCAGACAGGACATTCACTTTGAATATCGTCGGCGTGACGAAAAAATCCGCTCTTTCATCGGTCGGCGTAGCTTCGGGCATTCAGGCGCACAGGGGTGTCGTAGGTGAGATGTACAAGTACAACCAGCAGGGTACTCCCGTAGAAAATGCCTACATGGGGGCAACGGTCTTGGCAGCAACGGAGGAGGACGTCGAGAGCATCAAAAATGCCATCAATGACCTGGGGTATGAAGCTCAAACTGCCGAGGATTTGATGGGCTTTTTGTTCCAGTTTATCAATGTGCTACAAGGTATTTTGATAGGATTCGGCGCGCTCGCGGTGCTGACGTCGGTGTTTGGTATCATCAACACGCAGTACATCAGCGTATTGGAGCGGACACAGCAGATTGGGCTCATGAAAGCGCTCGGTATGCGCAAGCGCGATGTTGGACGGCTGTTTAAATTCGAAGCGGCATGGATCGGATTCTTGGGCGGCGCGATCGGCTGCGGATTGGCGTATGCGTTTGGCATGGCGGCAAATCCATGGATACAGGATGTACTGGCACTCGGCGAAGACACGTATTTGCTGATATTTGAACTTTGGATGTTTGCCATTGTTATTATCGGACTGATGCTCGTTTCTATCGGCGCGGGTATTTTGCCTGCGCGAAAAGCGGCGAAACTCGATCCCATAGAGGCACTAAGAACTGAGTAGGAGCGCAGCTAAAAACAGGAGGGACCCCGACCCTCCCACTAAAGCGCACGCACAGCGTGCGTTCCTCGGCACTGTATCTGGTATACTGAAAATAATATGATTGATATCCGCCTAGTCCGAGAAGATCCTGACCTTGTGGCGCAAAATGCCAAGAACAAAGGTTACGATATCGATGTGAACAAATTAGTTGCTCTGGATGACGAGCGGCGTACTTTGCAGCAGCAAGTGGATGAGTTGCGCGAAAAGCGCAACCAGAATGCCGCCAAGATGAAATCTGGCGGTAAACCCGATCAGGCAACGATTGATGAGGGTAAACAAATTAAAATCGAGCTTGCTGAACGCGAGGGGTATCTATCGGAAACGGATAAGAAATTTTCTGAGCTATTAGGGCAGCTGCCAAACTTGACATTTGACGACGTGCCTATAGGCGGAGAAGAAGATAGCGTAGAAGTAAAGCAGTGGGGCGAACAAAAAACCGGCGCAGTCGATCATCTTGACTTCGCACTTAAGCGTGATTGGGTAGATTTCGAGAGGGGCGCCAAGGTCGCGGGCGCGAAGTTTTATTACCTGAAGGGTGATCTGGCGTTGCTAGAGAATGCTATCACGCAATACGCTCTCTCAGTATTGCTCGACAAAGGATTTACCTACATGACCGTGCCGCATATGGTGAATAGTCGCACGGCAACAGGCACCGGGTTCGCGCCTCGTACCAGCGATCAGTCTGACGAATACTATATAGAAGGCGAAGATTTGTCACTTATCGCGACGGCAGAGATGCCGTTGACTGGCTATCATGCGGATGAGATTATCGATGAAGCGGATTTGCCGCTATTCTACGCAGGCTACAGCCCAAGCTATCGTAAAGAGGCGGGTACCTACGGTAAGCATACACGCGGACTGTTTCGCGTGCATCAGTTTAATAAGCTTGAGATGTATGCGTTCACGACTCCAGAGCAGAGTCGTGAGGTACACGAGAAGTTGCTCGCTATCGAAGAAGAAATCTGGCAAGCAATCGGCATACCGTACCATGTTATTAATATTGCCAGCGGTGATTTGGGTGCGCCAGCAGCAAAGAAATACGACATAGAATATTGGTCGCCCGTAGACGAGATGTATCGTGAGCTAACGAGCTGTAGTAACTGTACGGATTTTCAGGCACGTAATCTCAATATACGCGTTCGTCGCAAGGACGGCACAGTAGAGGTATTACATACGCTCAACGGCACAGCAGTGAGCCTGGCACGTTCGCTCGTGGCTATCATCGAACACTATCAGCAATCAGATGGCAAGCTGATCGTGCCAGAGGTACTTCGTCCGCATCTTGGCGGTCGAGAAGTGCTGTAATCTACTCAAGACTAAAGAGCTGAGCAAGCCGGTGATCGCTTTAGTCATGCTTCGTGGCGACTAGTTCTATGACATTGTCGGTATGATCCGCAACCTGAGTGCGTTTGAAGTCAACAAAGAGTTGCTCGTCATAAGACTCTGTGGAATCAACATGAAATCCAGCCGCCGTGACAGCCTCTGCTATGCTGGACTCGGTATGGTAGTAACGCGAGTACGTGTCTCCATTTTTAGCTATGCATGTTGTAAATCCAGTCTCTGGGTCATAGGTTGAATCCGGCTGTTTTGCATCTGGGCAATCTGTTGAACGGACAACGACAAATAATTTACCTTTGTTTTTGACGACACGATATAGGCCATCGAGTGCGGTCGCTAAATCGGGCTTTGAGAGGTAATGCAGCACGAGTCGCGCGTAGATATAATCGAACGATTCGTCCAGGTAGGGAAGCGGATCAGTGACGTCTTCGACTCTGGTGAGTATGCGTTCGCTCAGACCGTTTTCTTCGATAAGGTTTTCAGCAAAGGCTGCGCCTTCTTGATCAATAGTCGTTGCTACTATCAGAGCATCAGGATTGCTCTCGGCCATGCGCATTTCTGCAATACCACCGGTAGATATGCCCACGCTTAAGATACGTTCGGCATCTTGCGGGGCAAGCGCGATTCCCGTATCTTCACTTCGTGAAAACATTGATCCTGCATATTCGCTCATAGCTGCTCCCTCCATATTTTTCTTACGTTGTCTCCAATGATACACAAGCGTGCAAATGAGTAAAACTCCTTATGCTCATTTATCAATTACAAAAAATATCGTATAATAAGGATAGACAAAGGAGGGCGTACATGATCAATCTGGTCACTATCACCGGCGACAAATATGAAGTCGATGATGCCACAAAAAAATACGTCATACGAAAAATCAGTAAACTCGATCGATATCTGCCACGGCATGCGCGCAAAACTGCCAGCGCCGAAATCATACTAAGAGAGGTCAATCGCGCGCATGGCAACAAATACGAAGCGGAAGTGATTTTGCAAATTCCCGGCAAGGTCGTAACTGCCAAGGATTCCACGGTAAACATGCTAGCCGCGATAGATATCGTAGAGGCAAAGCTTGCTTCGCAGTTACACAAGTACAAAACCACGACAAAAAGCCACAAAGATCAGCGCACTCGCAGAATGCTGGCGCGCTTTAAGCGAGGCTATGCCCGCGAAACAATGTAATCGCATAATTTTTGCGCGGATTCAGTGTCTTTTTTTAGAAAAATACTCTATAATAAATGGCAGTGATTTTCAGATTAGACGGCAGGAGTAGGGCTATTTATGGTTAGCAGACACACGGTTTTGACTAAAGTTTTCGGTGACCCGCAGAGGCGGCTATTGAGAGCTTTGGAAAAAAGAGTCGGTGCGGTCAATGCATTGGCCGAAAAGTACCATGCAATGTCCAAGCCGGAACTCAAAAAGCAAACGGCGGAACTCAAAAAAAGACTTGCCAGAAAAGGAACAACGCTCGACACCATACTGCCAGATGCATTTGCTTTAGTGCGCGAGTCGAGCGACCGAGTGCTCGGCATGCGCCATTTCGACGTGCAGCTGATCGGTGGCATGGCATTGCACGATGGCAACGTGGCAGAGATGAAAACCGGTGAGGGTAAGACGCTCGTCGCGACGCTGCCAGTATATCTGAATGCACTTGAGGGCAAGGGCGTGCATGTCGTCACGGTAAATGATTACCTGGCACAGCGTGATGCTGGCTGGATGGGTGAGTTGTATCACTTTCTCGGCTTGTCCACGGGAGTTATCATAAACGACGCGTCATTTATCTATGATCCTGATTATGACAACGAAAAGCACGATGACCCTCGTATGCGCAAGCTTCGTCCTGTGACGCGCAAAGAAGCCTACGAAGCCGACGTGACGTACGGCACGAACAACGAGTTTGGGTTTGACTATCTGCGCGACAACATGGTAAACGAAGTCGCGGATCTGCGTCAGCGTGAACTTAATTTCGCGATCGTGGACGAGGTAGATAGTATTTTGATCGACGAAGCGCGCACGCCGCTTATCATCAGCGCGCCAGCTGCCGAAAATCCAGACAGCTACTATCAGTTCGCAAAAGTCGCGGCAAAGCTCGTGCCAGAGGACTATGTACTCGATGAAAAACGCCGCACTGTTGCGTTGAGTGACGAGGGAGTCGAAAAAGTTCAGAAGATGCTCGGCATCAAGAATCTCTACAGTCCCGACTACATCCGGTCAGTCTATCACATGGATCAAGCACTCAAGGCGCAAACATTGTTCCATCGTGACAAAGACTACGTGGTGACAAACGACGGCGAGGTTATCATCGTCGATGAACATACCGGGCGTTTGATGCAGGGTCGTCGATATAACGAAGGTCTACACCAAGCAATCGAAGCAAAAGAAGGCGTCCCTGTGCTGCAAGAGAGCATGACACTGGCAACGATTTCATTCCAGAATTACTTCCGTCTCTATGGCAAGCTATCCGGCATGACTGGTACGGCGTTTACTGAGGCCGAAGAGTTTCAGCAGATTTATAGTCTGGATGTCATACAGATTCCACCGAACAGACCGATCACTCGTGTCGACAAAGAGGATTTGATTTTCAAAACAGAAAAGGGAAAGCTGAAAGCCGTTGCCCAGGCAATCAAGGAGCACCATGAAGCAGGACGCCCAGTGTTGGTCGGTAGCGCATCGATCGCGAAAAACGAACTGATCGCCGCCTATCTGAAAAAAGAAGGTATCAAATATGAGATTTTGAACGCGAAAAACAACGAACGTGAAGCGGCTATCATCGAAAAAGCCGGTGAAAAGGGCGCGATAACGCTCGCGACGAATATCGCCGGACGCGGTACTGACATTAAATTAGGCGACGGCGTACGCGAGCTTGGCGGCCTGGTCGTGATCGGCAGCGAACGCCACGAGTCACGCCGTATCGACAATCAGTTGCGTGGACGCGGCGGTCGTCAGGGTGATCCGGGCGAGACACAGTTTTATGTGTCGACCGAAGACGATCTGATGCGTATATTCCAGGGTGAGCGCATAGCAGGTCTCATGAACCGGCTTGGTGTAGATGATGACACGCCGATCCAAAACAGGGCTGTTACAAAGACACTCGAAGCAGCGCAAAAACGCGTCGAAGGCTATAACTATGACATGCGCAAAAATGTTGTTCAGTACGATAATGTCATCAATCGCCATCGTCGTGTCGTGTATGTCATGCGTCGCAAGATTTTGGAGGGCGACAATATCAAGCCCGAGATAGAGCGCTTGATTGCTGACAAGGTAGCAGAACTAACTGTTCTCCCCGCCAAAAATAACCCCAAATTCGTCGATGAGTTCGAAGCAATCTTTTCGCTTACAAAGTCAGAGATCGAAAAAATCGGAGCCGAGAAACGTGATAAAACACGACGTGATCTAGCCAGAGCAGCCGTTGAAAAACTGTATGCGAAAAAGGAGAAAGAGCTGACTCCTGAAATCATGCGCAAGATCGAGCGTGACGTGTACTTGCAGGTACTTGATACTCTGTGGATGCAGCATCTTGAAAACATGCAGCATCTTCGCGAGGGTATCCATTGGCGTTCGGTTGGCCAGCGTGATCCTTTGGTTGAGTATCGTTCGGAAAGCTCGAAGCTGTTCGATAGCTTGCAGGCAACGCTTCGTGACGAAGTGCTCAACGCGATCATGCGTGTTCGCGCTACCGACGTCAGAGCGGTTGCCGACGAAGAGTACGATACTGAGTTGACGCGTCTCGCCGAAAATTCAGTCGAGCGCGGTGTCAATGAAATCACAAGTGGTGAAGCAAATAGAGACGCTGACTTTACCGTTGCCAAAAAGCCAAAGGGCGAGTCCAAAGCCAAAAACGCAGCGCGAAAAAAGAAAAAGGCGCAGCGTCAGAATCGCAAAAAGAGTAGAAGATAATGAAGCACACAGTAGAGGAAGTACGGTTAAAAAACGGTGCGCGCGGTTTATTGATCGACGTACCTGGCGCGACGGTGATGAGTTTTCAGTTCCAGTTTCGTGCTGGCAATCGCTATGTTGCAAACAAGAGCACATATGAAACCGCTCATATCATGGAGCATATGGCATTTGGTGCCAACGCGCGATTTAGCAACGAGCACGAGTTCGAGGCAGAGTTCACGAAAAACGGCGCGTACCACAATGCATACACGAGTGACATGAGCATGGTATATGTCGCTGACTGCGCGGACTTTGAGTGGGAGCGCATCCTCGATTTGCAACGTGTTTCGATATGCCAACCGCGGTTCAACAACGAGGAGCTCGAGGCAGAGAAGGGCAATGTCCGCAGCGAATTGACTGGTTATCTCAACAACCACAACCGCGTGCTTTGGCCAAAGGTTCAGCAATTACTTGGCGAAGACGTGCTGACGTTTAATCAACGACTCCGAACGATTCCAAAAGTGAAGCTCCGCCACATAAAGGAGCACCATGCGCGGACGCACACGGCTGGCAATATGCGATTTGTCATCGCCGGTAAGCTGCACGGGCGCAAATCTGAGATCAAACGACAGCTGGAGGAGTGGGAGCTACCCGCAGGAGAGCGTTTCGAAGCACCGCACGATAATTTCGTGTCTGGAAAGCCGACGCTGATCCGACGCAAAGAGGCGTCAAACCTGACGTTCGCATGGTCTATGATTGTCCCACGCGAGCTGACGGATGAAGAGTCCGACGCCATGGATTGCTTGGATCACATCTTGACTGGCACCATGCACTCTCGCATATACGGTTCCGCGCGCAAAAAAGGTCTCGCGTACGGCATGTTTAGCGACACGTCGGTTGGTTTTCATGATAGCAGTTGGGACTTTGGCGGCCAGGTGAACTTGGACACGGCCGAAGGATTGTTTGATATCATCGTGCGCGAGCTCGGTGCCGTGCTTGATGGTAAGCTGACCGAGGCGGAAATCAATGCCGCGAAATCATACGCGCTTGGTCGGCACCAGATGGGGGCTCAGACGGTCGCGCAAATCAGCAACTTCTACACCAATCGCTACTTTGCTGATGGCGTCGTCAAGGAGTACGAAAAAGTGCCCGATTCGATCAAAAACACGACACGCGAGTGTATCATCAACACGGCGCGCGAGTTTATCGGTCACAATATCACCGTACTGGCAGGCGTGAGCAGTGGCGAGCGCAAAGAAATCGTAGCCCTTCACGACAAGCTGACTACTCTTTTTGAAAAAGTGTGATTAATGCATATACTAAGCATATGAACATAGCGATTCTTGGTTATGGTGTTGAAGGCAAAAGTGCATACAACTATTATCGTGCCAAGTTTCCTGACGCGCAGTTTACCGTGTATGACAACAATCAGCAGCCGAAAGAGTCGCTACCTGAGGGCAGTAAGTTTGTCGGTGGTGTCAAAGATTTCAGAGGTATAGCTGCCGATCTCGCTATCAAGACACCTGCGATTTCGCCGCGGGATGTCGAAGTAAGCGGCGAAGTCACGACATTGACGCGCGAATTTTTGAAAGCGTGTCCCGCGCCGGTCATTGGCGTGACAGGCACCAAGGGCAAAGGCACGACGGCGAGCTTGATCAAGCTGATACTTGATGCGGCAGGGAAACGAGCGTGGCTCGTAGGCAACATTGGTGTCGGTGCTTTTGACGTGCTGCATCAGATCAAACCGACGGATATCGTCGTGTACGAACTCAGTAGTTTTCAGTTGTGGGATAGCGATGTTAGTCCGCATGTTGCCGTGGTACTTGGCATAGAGCCGGAGCATCTGGATGTCCATAAGGATCTGGATGATTATATCGCGGCAAAATCAAACATCGCCAAACATCAGAAACCAGAGGACTTCGTCGTGTACCGTACAGGTAACCAATACGCGGAGCAGATAGGGCTGCTGTCAGCAGGGACGAAAGTAGTTTATCCTGACTCGGGTGCAGCGCATGTCGAAAACGGGTATTTCTACTACGGTACACAAGAATTGTGTCCAGCTGCCGCACTGAAGCTTCCCGGTGAGTTTAATCGTGACAATGCCTGCGCGGCGATCAGCGCCGCTTGGCCGTGGGTAAAGGACGGTAATGATATCGAGCGAGGTTTGCAGGCATTTGAAGGACTGCCACACCGTTTGAAATATGTACGGACAGTCAACGACGTTGACTATTATGACGACAGCATCGCGACGACCCCCGGCAGCGCCATAGCAGCACTAACGGCGTTTAATGAACCGAAAATTATCATTCTCGGCGGGTCAAACAAGGGTGCGTCATATGACGAGCTTGCTCAGACGATCGTGAAAACTAGCGACAGTCTTCGCAGGGTGCTTTTGATTGGCAGCGAGGCGGCGCGAATCGAAGAAACGCTCAAATCCGTCGGTTTTGCTCGCTATACAAACCTTGGTCCATCCGTGACAATGGACGCGATAGTCAAGTCGGCGGCAGGAGTGGCGGAGCCGGGCGACGTCGTGATACTGAGTCCGGCATGCGCGAGCTTTGATATGTTTAAGGATTATGCCGATCGCGGCAACCAGTTTATTGCTGCTGTGCAAGACCTGTAGCGCCTGACTTCCGACCCCCCTGAGACAGACCACTTTCGGTGTGGTCTCAGGAGAGTACCACACCTTGCGTTTCGCTTTTAGTCTATCTCAGGAAGGCCGGAAGTCGTGCGCTAGCAGTGAATCAAGCCGAGCGCCGATAGCATCAGATGGCTCGAGAACTTTTACACGTGATCCGGCATTTTTCTGTATGCGCTCTTTGAGCCAGTGATAGTGAGTGCAGCCGAGCACGATAACGTCGACATTCTGACGTGTCAGGTTAGCGACAGTTTCCTGAATATCAATGTTGTTTAGCTTGCCATCTTCTATCAGCTTGGCCCAGGTGCTGCAGTCTGGTTCGATAACGTTCATGTGAGATACCCACTGTTGCTTTAGTTCGGCATAGCGAGGGCTGGCAAGAGTGCTCGGAGTCGCGAGCACAGCGATAACGCCGCTCTTCGTTAGTTTTGCTGCCGGTTTGATCATAGGCTCGATACCGACAAAATGTATGTGAGAGTAGGCAGTTCGCAGTTCATTGATGGCATTCGTCGTGGCGGTATTGCAGGCGATAACGATCGCGTCACATTGAGCATCTATGAGAGGTTGTATAGCACGTTCTGTCAGTGCAAAGATTTCATCGCGACTCTTGCTACCATAGGGTACATTTCGTTTGTCATTGACGGAGAGGATTTCAACGGAAGGGAATAATTCGCCAAGTTTTTTAGCGACGGCCTGTCCGCCGATTCCTGAATCGAAAACGCCTATTTTTACCATATTTCCCAGTTTAGCACGACTAACTACTGTATAATCGTACCTATGCAACCTCTTCAGAAACGGATACAGGCTCTAAGGAATGATGTGGATGTAGCGTACGATCAGTTGGCTATTGATGCTAAGGCTGAACAGCTAGCGAAGCTGGATGAAGAGCTAGCTGTGCCAGAAGTGTGGAACAATCCCGCCGACGCGCAGGCGAAGAGCAAGCAGCAGGCGGCACTTGCTGCCATGGTACAGCCATGGCAGACGTTACGCGCACAAGTTGGCGATATCGTCGAGCTGATGAGTATGGGTGATGATAGTTTGCTGGATGAGTTTGACGGACAGATCACGGCGCTTGAACAAGAATTTACTGAGCGTAAAAAAGAACTGCTATTCAACGGCAAGTACGATGACCATAACGCGATTATGCGGATAAGTGCTGGAGTGGGCGGGACCGACGCGCAGGATTTTGCCGAGATGCTGGAGCGAATGTATCTGCGCTGGGCAGAGAAGTCCGACATGGCGACGAGCATCGTCGAGCGGTCCACGGGCGAGGAGGCCGGTATCAAGACGAGCGTCGTCGAGATTAGCGGACCATATGCGTACGGTAAATTACGCTCAGAAAACGGCGTGCATCGACTCGTGAGACTGAGTCCGTTTAATAGCGACAACTTACGTCAGACGAGTTTTGCGCTCGTAGAGGTATTGCCACAAATTGACACGCCAGACCAAGTGCAGATAGACGACAAAGATCTGAAAGTTGACGTCTATCGCGCTGGTGGACATGGCGGTCAGAGCGTGAATACGACCGACAGTGCCGTACGCGTGACGCACGTGCCTACGGGGATTGTCGTGGCAATTCAAAACGAACGATCGCAGTTGCAAAACCGCGAGACAGCCATGAAGATCCTGCGCTCCAAACTGGCTCAGTTGCAGATGGAGCAGCACGCCGAAAGCGTCGCGGAACTCAGAGCGGGAGAGTCGGCGAACTGGGGTTCGCAAATTCGTAACTACGTACTGCACCCATATACGCTCGTGAAAGACACGCGGACAAAGTACGAAGAGAAGGATCCCGGAGCCGTGCTCGACGGCAAGATCGACGGATTTATCACGGCGTATCTCGAAACTCAATTAGGTGAGTAGTCGTATAATCAGCAACTATTCTTTATAGAACTTATGGTATAATTAACAGAGCAATGATTCTGTTAGATAGGGTTACGAAGTCTTATGGCAAGGACAGCAAACCGGCGCTGAACCGGATCAGTTTACATGTCGAGCCAAAAGAATTTGTCATAATCGTCGGTACCAGCGGTGCTGGCAAATCGACTTTGCTGAAGCTTTTGACGCGCGAAGAAAAGCCGACCAGCGGCAAGATTGTCGTCGGTGGCATAGACTACGATCAGTTGAAAGACAAGCACATTCCGCTACTTCGGCGCAAGATAGGCGTCGTGTTTCAGGATTTCAAGCTCTTGCCTCAGCGAACGGTGTACGAAAACATCGCTTTTGCGCTGGAAATCGCGGGTATGACCGGCCGCGAGATTAAAAACACGGTACCTAAAGTCATCGAACTTGTCGGTTTAACCGGCAAGGAAAAGCAGTTTCCGCACCAGTTGTCCGGTGGTGAGCGCCAGCGCGTGGCAATCGCACGCGCCGTTGTGCGCCAGCCCAAGATTTTGATAGCAGATGAACCTACGGGCAACCTGGATCCCAAACACAGTTGGGATATCGTGCGCCTCCTGGAGAAAATCAACAAATACGGCACGACCGTCCTACTGACAACGCACAACGTTGAGATCGTCAACAAACTGAAGCGTCGCGTGATCACACTCGAGCATGGCAAGGTAAAGAGCGATCAGGCGCAAGGGAGCTACAGGCAATAATGGCAAGAAATAGCGAACCACGAGCGCTCCAACAGAGCAAAAAAACCCGTCGTAAATGGTTGACGTTTGTACGTATGTGCCGCTACGGCATAAACAACTTTAGCCGCAATACGTGGCTGACGATTGCCGCCACGGCAGTCATGACGATCACGCTACTGATCATGTTTATGACACTTGTCGCTCGTCAGGTACTTGTAGACACGGTTGATACCATCAAGGACAAAGTCGACATGTCTATCTATGTCCAGACTGACACGACGGACGCGCAGGCGAGAGACATACAGAAAGAAATCGAAAAACTATCCACCGTCAAAAACGTGACATATATCAGCCCTGAGCAGGCGAGAGTAGACTTCGCGCGACAGAACAAGGGCGACCAGCAGACACTGGACGCACTCAACGAGGCGACAAACAAGCTGCCGGGGACGTTTCGTGTCAATATCGTTGATATCAACGATCCATCCGAGCTGGATGAGTTCGTGAAATCAAATGAGATTTATAAGGCTCATGCTGATCCGGATCGCCCCGCGTCGTTTAGCGGTGAGAGACGCGAGGCAATCCAAAACATCGGTCGGGCAGTTGAGTTTGCCGAGCGGGCGGGCATCATCGCGAGCGCGATATTCATCATCATCTCCGCGCTCATCGTCTTCAATACTATCCGTATGGCGATATTTAACCGCAAGGAGGAAATCCAGATGATGAAGCTGATTGGCGCGGACCGTAGCTTTATTCGCGGGCCGTTTGTCGTCGAGGCAGTGGTCTATGGGTTCATCGCAGCGATGATAGCGACGGCACTAGGGGTCGCCGCGTTGTACGGGATGAAGGACAGGCTTGAGGATTACGAGGTTGCCGTGAGCGGCACGATTGAACTCGTGACAGTATATGCAGGATTTGTTTTGCTGGGCATGATGCTTGCGGGCGCGGCAATTGGCATCGTGTCATCTCTCCTCGCGACGCGTAAATATCTGAAAATTTAGCGCAAACTTAAAAATAAGCATAAGCATTGACGCTCATAAAATAGCGTACTACTATGGAGACAGTATGAAACGACTGTCCACCACATCAGTCTTGCGACGTTTATCGACCAAAATAGCATTGGTCGTGTTCGCCGTGCTGCTGAGCATGAGCGTTCCATTGTCGATGATTCAATCAGTCGCGGCAGATAGGTGGGATGCTCAGATCAACCGACTACAGGCACAAGCAAACGCATACCAGGCGGAGGCAAACAAATATCGAGCCAAAGCCGACACGCTGCAGAATAAATTAGATCAGATAAACGCGCAAAAGGCAGCACTTGAGAAAAAGATCGCGGTCAACAAAGCAAAATACAGCAAGCTGAAAAAAGACATCGCCGCCAACGAAGTAAAGTTGAAGCAGTCGCAAGATGCTTTGGGTGAAATGATTGCGAATATCTACGTTGATGACAGCGTATCGACAATAGAACTTTTGGCGAGCAGCCAAAATATCAGCGAGTTTGTTGACAAGCAGGAGTACAGAGTGGCGGTGCGTGATCAGCTAACCTCTGTCATAGATGAGATCAAGAAGATCAAAGCGCAGCTGGAAGACGACAAAAAAGCGGTCGAGAAGATTTTGGCAGATTTGAAACGCCAGGACGATCAGATGGCGGCGGTGCGCGCAGAGCAGCAATATCTCGTCAATAAGACACGCGGACAAGAAGCGGCGTATCAGCGGATGGTTCGCAATACTCGCAATCAAATGGCCTCCGTGCGCGCTCAGCAGCAAGCGTACTATGCGAGCTTGCTCGCAAGTGGCGGCGGTGGACAGGGCGTCGTTGGTAGTTTCCAGTATTGGGGCTGGAGCGGCAACAAAGGCTGTGCTGGAGGATATCCATACTGCATGGCGCAAGATACCTATGTCGATCCGTGGAATCTCTACAATCGTGAGTGCGTGAGTTATGTGGCCTGGGCGTTGAAACATCGGTTTGGCAAAAACGTGCAGCCATGGCATGGTGATGGCAATGCCTATGAATGGGTATGGAGCGCCCCTCGGTGGAGCGGCGCATGGCGTGTCTACAATCCGCAACCAGGAGATGTCGTCGTGTTGCCTCAAAGTGGTGCGTTTGCGCCGATAGGGCATGTCATGATCGTCGAGTCAGTAAGCGGAAATGATATGTTTGTCAGCCAGTATAATTTCTATGGCACGGGACAATACAGTACGATGTGGGTCAAAAATTCAGGTGTCGTGTTGCTCCGCTTCCCAAGCTAAACGCCTCAGCCACTTCCACGCTTCTGGACAGAGGATTATACTTATGCTATAATGTCGCTACAGATGAAACGACTGTCCGCCGCACCAGTCACAAACACAAAAAACACCGCGAAAATACTAGTCTTCATCACGGTGATATTCGTATTGGCCGTGACACTGTCGCTTTATGCCACCGGCAATGCCAGCGCGGATAATTTTGACGAACGGATAGCGAGGATACAGGCAGAAATCGATGCATATCAAAATGAAGCTAAAAAGCTGAGTAAAAAAGCAGACTCGTTGCAAAAAGAACTGAGTGCACTTGCCGCGCAGAAAAAAATCATCCAGAAACGTATAGACCTCAAGCAAGCTGAGCATGATAAGCTGGTTGCGAAAATTGCGGAAAACGAACAAAAGATAGCGGACAATCAAGATGCCCTCGGTGAAACCATTGCTGAACTATATCTTTCCAGCGATATATCTCCGCTTGAAATGCTTGCCAGCAGCAATAGCATCGCCGAATATGTCGACAAAGAAGCGTATCGCAATACCGTACGGGATAATTTAGTACGAACAATCGCGAGCATCAAAGATCTAAAGAAGCAGTTAGAGGCTCAGAAAAAAGACGTTGAGCGTGTGCTTGCCGAGCAAAAGTTTGCCCGTGACGCGCTCGCCGCCAAAGAAAACGAGCGCGCTCAGCTTGTCGCGAAAACACGCGGTGAAGAGGCGGCATACAAAAAACTCGCGAGCGACCGCGAGAAAAAGAAACTACAACTTCAGCGTGAGCAACAAGCCGCTATCGAAGCCGCCATGCGTGCCGCTGGCGGCTTGGTCAACGTGTTGCCAGGTGATCCCAACAAGGGAGGCTATCCATGGGAATCTGGTTGCTGGGTTGATGCGTTTGCGTGGTCTCATGGCGGAGCAAACGGTGATGGCACGGATCCGCTTGGCTATGGCTGCCGACAATGTGTCAGCTATACAGCCTGGAAAGTAGGTCAAAGGACAGGAAAATTCCCATACTATTGGGGCAATGCGAACATGTGGCCCGCGAGCGCCCGCGCGGCTGGGTACAGCACTGGGAGCACGCCTCGCGCCAACTCAGTTGGAGTTATCTCTGCTGGCCAGTACGGTCATGTCGTTTGGGTAGAGGCGGTCAACGGCGACGGCACGGTTGACGTAAGCCAGTACAACTACTTCAATGCCGGTGGTCCTGGCTGGGGTCACTACAGCAAGATGCGGGTGAACGCCGCAACCTACGACACCTACATCTATTTTTAGATGAGAAAACATTGTACGCCTCGCTCCGTGCTTCGCCTCCGCCTCGTATCGCATTCGCCCAATACACTTATACTGCAGCCATGTAGTCATTTTTATTTCAAAGCAAAACCGCTATAATAGAGTGAAGTGACGCATAGAACTCATCTCCCAATATATTTCCTATTACAAAGCCCGTCTACTGCACCGGCCGTTTGCTTCGCTTCGCTACGCATGAGTTCATACGTTTTGTCGCGAGAGCAATCAGCCTGCACGAGTAAAACAGGCTTTTCATATACGGAAAATATCGAGACATGAGTTCTAAAGATACAGAGAGAAAATGGAGCTTTACGCCAAGCACGTTCGTACTGATTTTGGCGACAGCGATGATCGTGGGGTATGCGGGCGGCACGCGCAACGACCAGATCGTCGGGACGGTCGCGCCGGTACTTGGGTTCAAGGTCGAGACAGGCACTCTTGATCTCGCTAGCGTTCAGACGACGTATCGTCAGCTCAAGGCGAACTTTGACGGCAAATTGGACGAGGACGCATTGATTAGCGGCGCAAGTCGCGGCTTGGTCGCGGCGGCAGACGATGATTATACGGTCTACTTAGACAGGAAAGAGGCTGAAGAGTTCAACAAAGACCTCACAGGAGATATAGGAGGCGGCATAGGCGCGGAAATCGGTAGTCGCAACCAAAAGCCAACTATCCTGAGGACACTTCCAGATACACCAGCGTCTCGATCCGGCTTACGAGTAGGCGACGCGATACTTGCCGTCAATGACCAGTCAACGGCTGGGTGGTCAATCAGTGATACGGTAAACAAAATCAGGGGCGAGGTTGGCACGACCGTAAAGCTGACAGTGCAGCGTGGTACCGGCAGCCAGGAATTCACGATTACGCGCGCAGAAATCACGGCACCCAGCGTCGATAGCAAAATCATGGGGGGCATCGGTATCATGACGCTTTGGCGATTCGATGGAACAACGACTGATTTAGCACGCAAGACAGCCCAAGAGTTCAGGGACAAAGGCGTAGACGGCGTGGTGTTAGACCTACGAGGCAACGGCGGCGGTTTACTCTCATCAGCGCAAGAAATAGCCGGTATTTGGCTACGCGACGAAATCGTCGTGACGGAGCGCAGTCATGGCAAGGTAACCAACGAGCTTCGCACGGGAGGCAGTCCTATACTCGAGGGGGTACCGACAGTCGTGCTCGTCAATGGCTCAAGCGCTAGTTCTAGCGAGATAGTTGCAGGAGCATTGCAGGATTATGGTGTCGCAAAACTGGTCGGTGAGAGGACATTTGGCAAGGGCAGCGTGCAGAAGCTGATTGATTTGCCCGGCGGAGCAGTACTGAAAGTAACTGTTGCCAAATGGTACACGCCTCATGGCAAAAATATAGACCACGAAGGCATCAAACCGGATGTGACAGTCGAAATCACTGCCAAAGATGTAAATGCAGGGCATGATCCGCAACTTGATGCCGCGTTGTCACGGCTCGGCGTCGTAGTTGACTAGCGAAAGGTGGTGTAAAAGCATGAGAATCATGATACGATAAGCATATGCAAGAACAACCAGAACAA
>CAZIOA010000001.1:0-42951 GCA_964540835.1 uncultured Candidatus Saccharibacteria bacterium | reverse complement strand
TTCCGAGCTTGCCCGCGTGTCCGCGCTGCTCTGGTTTGCTCCACTCGATATCAGGGTACAGTGGTCTGCCCGGCTCCTGCCGTCTCCAGAACGATAAGTCCATAACACCTATAGTATACGCTATTCGGCTTCGCGGAGAAGCGTACGCGCGACTCGTTGCATGCCGCGGCCGTGCAGGTAAAAGCCGGGCGGAAGCTCACTTTCGAGTTCACGGGTCAGTTTCCAATCTTCCTCCGCTTGGAGGATTTTTATCAGCGTACGCGAGGCTTTCTGTAGCGCTTCGTCGCCTGGTAGGTTGACGTAGCGGACTATGTCGGGCTGGCTCATGCCGAATTGCAGTGAATCGAGCGCTTCGTGCAGTCTGCCCTTAGTGTCCGCGTTCGACGCCCTTTCGGGGAAACGTTTGCGCCAGATTTGTGCCGGCGTCACGGCATAGACGACTTTGAGCGTGGCGAAACCGGCTTTTCGCATCATGTTCAGGCTGTCTGGCAGGAATGGCTGGAGGTTGTATTTCGCAGCGAAATTGCTCGGCTGGCCGCCATAGATGTGCCCGGTTTTGTTTAGCGACCAGTTCAGTAGCTGGCGGTTTTCGATAAGTTCAACCATGCCATCGTGTGTCATTCCTTCGTCGGCGGTTATGTAGTCGGCAGGGTCATTTGGTCGGCGCTTCCGTGTGACAGTTGAGCCGACTTCAGCGATGTCGATACCCAGTTCTTCGCGCCCGATTTCAATCATGGGCTCGATAGTCGTCGACTTGCCCGCGCGCGTCGCGCCGACAAACGGCATGAAGTGCTTGCCGTGCATTTCACCGCCCCCGTACCCGTAACTTTCGCGCTCGGTTTCCAGCTGATCAAGCTTTTCTATCGTGCGATTCGACACGCCAAGCTCTTCAAGTCTTGCGACCATTTCCTTTGAAAAATTCATGCTTATGATTGTAGCGCAGCCGAAGCATGATAAAAAATGCTTATGTTTTGATGCATTGCAAATTGAATACGCCACCCTGGTCGAATGGCGTCTTCGCTCTGTTGAGTTTTGGATGTCGCGCGCCTGAGCCTGCTCTTGCTATGCAGTGGTTTGTGGTGAGTATGAAAATGACTGCAGCGCGATACGGAACATCTCCTCCACGCAGCGGTAGTACGAATCGTCGTATATAATTTCTCTATAGTGAGCAGATGCCTTTCGCCGTGGAAGCGCGAGCAGCGTGTCAGCGATTTTCTGACGCCTGTCTTCGGCGGGAAGATAGACGATTTTTTGCAACGATTTTTCATTGCGCTGATACTCTAGCATATCGAGCGACTCATCTATCTTTTCGCTGAAGTCCGGATCGTCGGCATGCTTTTCAATTTCGTCACACCAGACTTCTCCTGGGGTGACGACGTGGACGAGTGTGAGTGCTTTGAATCCTGCCCGACGCAGCATAGGTACGTCATCAGGCGTGCAGTGCATGAAGTTATGCGTGCCGAGGCCTTCGCTGTCGATCGCTCGCAGGTGGCCAGTTTTCGGGTGTTGAGACCAAGTGATAAAATTGCGTCGTTCCACTCCATCGATGATTGCTTCGGCTGTCGCTACTTCGCATTGTTCTTCGCCTACTGGATGACCCTCTTCCACGAGCGGGATAAGCTTTTTCGCGTTGTCTTCCGATGCTGCTGTAGAGATGATGTCATCTGTAATCTGTGGTATTCCGACCCAATGCGGACCGAGTAGCGCCGTCATGGTCGCGTTTCGCAGCTCGTCATTAACTGGAGAATAATGACGACGAGAGTCTTTCAGTTTCTCTAGTCGGTGGCGCAGTCCTGGATTCATATTCATTAAGTAATATATTTATAACAAAATCATTCAAACGTCAAGAACAATATCCCCTGAGCCTCATAACCTCACTCACGAGGCCCTTTCACGCCCAGAAATTCACGAATTAGCGACGTAATTTCTGGGGTTACAGTCGCTTGAGCCTCGTTTCGTTGAGGTTTTGAGACTCAGGTCAATATCGACATGTCAGAAAAGCAAAAAGCCGCTCACGAGGAGCGGCCAAAAGCCAAAGAGAACTAAGTAAATCAGCGTGGCCGACAGGCCATGCACGAATAGCCCGAAGGGGCCCGTCGGCCACGCTGCCCATATTACACCGCGGGGTTTGCGGATACCCTCTTCGGTTTGCACCGATTGTCGTTACTAGCGGTAGGCCTGAGGGTGGCCCTCGGTCTCCTCGGGGGGTGGGAGACCGGACATATTCAATTGTTGCTCGCTGCAGAGATGCAAAGACGCCAGGAAGCGATGATGCAGAGCGGTGCAGAAGGCAGGGGGGAATGAGAAACGCCTCCCCAGACTTAGCCTTGGACTAATCTTCGACTCAGACTTGGCTGCGACTAAGATTTAGCATAAGACTTCGACTGAGACTGTCGAGTAGTTTGTTGGTTCTTCTTTGGAATCAAACAGTGACTACTCACTACGCCCAGACTTTACAACGTAGCTTCACTCACACGTTGATTAACATGTCGGTGAAGCTACGCTGTAGAACTATTATTCACTGTTCTCGAATTGACTTTTTAACGTACCTGTAGGAGTCACCTCAACCACAGACATTATCATTATAACAGCACTACATACATATGTCAACTCCGATTAAAAGAGTAAAAAGGTTAAACCCTCAACAGTAAAAGTCAACAGAAAAAGAAGTCTTCTTTTACAGATGAAATAAGTTGCAAAATGAAAACGCCACCCAGTGAACTGAATGGCGTTTTCGCTCTGTTCAGTTATGGTGGCGTGATGTTGGGTAGGCCCCGATGACCGTAGATGAATGTATCGATATCCTCGACGGCCATGGCGACCTTGCTGTTGGTGATGTGCTTTTTGCCCTCTTGCAGAACTGCTTGCTTGGCTTTTTCTGCAATGGCTCTTTCTATGGCAGCCGCACGTTGCCTTGCGAGGTCTTCCTCGAAAATCGGGCGCAGTTGCTCGAAACACGCTTTGCCCGCATCGCAAAGCTTTTGCAGCAGCTGTTCGCTCGGCTTAAACCGGTCTGCCAAGCAGAGCTGGTATACCCCGTCTGTAGCTTCGATGTAGTTGTCAAAGATACGGTGTACCCTATCGAAGTAAGACCCGTCGATATCGAGCTGATCGTAAAGCCACCGGGCAAATACGCGAATCGATTCGACTGTTGACGATTCGATGAGATATTTGATCCGTATGTCGGACCGCGCGTTGATAATCACGACGGTGTGACCCTTGACTAACTGTCGGACACGACTGGCACGTATGATGGACCAGATTCTTCCATCCTCCACCCCCTCACGTAGGACTTGCCGCATGATACGGCGCTTCGGGAGTTTTGGCCCAGTGACGTAGTAAGCGTGGAGGTAATTGTGAGCAAGCTTGTCGTACGGGTCAAAACTTGGTGCTTTTCGCAAAAGCGGCATCGCATCACCTTTCCATAAAAGATCGTCCACTCACAGATGGAATGGGTATATTTTGCCAGATAGTCTAATTTATTTCAATACTGACCGGGCAATGGTCTGAGCCCATTTGGTCGGCATGAATTTCAGCGGAGGCGATGCGATCGGCGAGAGACTCGCTGACAACGACGTAGTCGATGCGCCAGCCGACATTGCGCTCGCGGGCGTTGGCCCAGGCAGTCCACCAGGTATAGTTTTCGCCCTCGGTGTTGAATAAGCGGAACGTATCGATAAATCCGGCGTCGACGATGGCATCGAACCCGGCGCGCTCCTCGTCGGTGAAGCCATGCGAGAAGCGATTGGCTTCTGGTCGCGCCAGGTCGATTTCCTTGTGCGCGACGTTTAGGTCGCCGCAGAAAATCACGGGTTTTTGCTTCTCGAGCTCTTTCATGTATTCCAGAAACGCTTTGTCCCACTGCTCCGTGCGCAGCCCCAGCCGCTCCAGCTTGCCCTTGCTGTTCGGTGTGTAGACGCTGACTACCCAGAAATCTTCGTACTCGGCGGCAAGCACTCTGCCCTCGGCGTTGGTGTCGCCATAAGTGTCCTCGAGCTCGTACTTCTCGGCGATGTGCGCAGGAATATTCGGCACGGTTTTTAGTGCTGGAGTGCGGCTGAAAATCGCCGTGCCGCTATAGCCGCCTTTGGTGGCGCTGTTCCAATATTCATAGTAGTCCGGCAGGTCGATCTCTACTTGCTCTTGGCGGGCCTTTGTCTCTTGGAGGCACAGGATATCGGGCTGATGTGCTTCGATAAACTTGGCGAACTCACCCTTTTTTACGACAGCGCGGATGCCGTTGACATTCCAGGAGTAAACTTTCATGTATCTAGTGTATCAGATACGCGCGTTGTGAAGTTTTTTACATCCTCTTGGCGTCAATAAGCTTATACTATAACAGTTCTCCACCCTACCGAAAGGAAACCCCCTGTGGCCAATGTAGTTCCCGTGCTCGACCTGCTGGTGCAGCTTGTTGGTACGCATAAGTTTGGCAGTAGCATCAAAGATACGAGCCAATCGAATTGCGAGCGTCGGATTGAGAAAAAAACGGTGATTAGGTGTCGCGATGGCAACCGCATCACTATCCCGGAAGGCACAAGCGTGGTTATCTACCGACATCCGCTTACGACATGGGACAAAAGGTTGAAGATCGCGTGTTTTCACCACCCTGATGCAAAGCGACAGACCATCATATACGCCAGCGGCAAAGGCAGGACACAAGATCTCGACCAAACAGCTGCGTTTGGTGGCAGGAGAAAGCGTGCCCCCAGGCACGACACGTTGAGTCACGACTAGGAGGTGTGAGAACTGGCCCGGCCGTACGGTCGGGCCTTCCCCCGATAATCCTCATCATTCATCGTCTGGATATTAGAGCAAAGGAGTCTCGGTAGTCGCGTGTGATTTGCCGAATCAATACACATCACAGAGTCTTGATAGTAAATTCCTAATGAAATTTCATGGCACGGTGAGCTTCGCGCTCTTCGTCACGCTTCTTTAATGCTTGGCGTTTATATAGCTTCACGCAGAGAACGCTATTTTTAGTAGTTACTGGCGTTCTCTGGTTCGGCATACAATCTCGCTAACCGCTCGATTGCCATAATGGACACTATGCCAAATCCCTATGGGATTTCAGAGCTCGATTGATATCTCGCTCTTCGGCACGTTTTTTCAAAACTTGCCGTTTGTCATAGCGCTTTTTGCCCTTGCCGGTAGCGATGACGAGTTTGATATAGCGTCCTGTCGTGAAGAGTTTTGTAGGCACGATCGTCATGCCATCTTGTTTCCGCGCAATCAGTTCATCGATTTGTTTGCGGCGCGCCAGTAGCTTGCGCGGACTGGTGTCGATGCTGCGCGCGCCGGGCTGGCCGCGTTCGTTGAGCTTCAGGCTGAAGCTAGCGCCCTGGAGATAGAGCTCGCCCTTGAGTACCTGCACGTACGAACCCTTGAGCTGCACGTGTCCGTCGCGCGCGGCACGGACTTCGGGTCCCGTCAAGCTCAAGCCGACGGTGAGCTCGTCGCCCAGCTCATAGTCAAACCGCGCTCGGCGATTGACGATATTTCGTTGGTTGGCAGATGGTCGCTTGGGAGATTTTTTGTTTGCCATTCATCTCATTATAGCGGATAGAGGTGGTATACTTATACGGATATGAGTTACAGACGAGTTCTTCTAAAACTTTCTGGCGAGCAGCTACAGGGGCAGTTCGACGGCGGATTTGACGCTGAGCGCGCTGCCTGGATCGCCAGTGAAATCAAAAAAGTCCACGATAGCCAGATAATCATCATGATTGGCGGTGGCAACTATGCTCGCGGAGCGCAACTGACAGGTGGTGGCGTGCAACGCGTGACAGCAGACAATATCGGCATGCTCGCGACGATGATGAACGCGCTCGCGCTGGTCGACGTGCTCAATGCGCACGGCGTATCCGCGCGTGCCGTGACGAATATCAAAGCCGATCAAGTGATCGATCAGTTCACGCACCGGCGCGCCATCAGCCATTTGGAGAAAAACCGTGTCGTGGTCGTCGCTGGAGGCATAGGCCGACCCTACCTGACGACCGACACGGCGGCTGTCAGTTTGGCGCTGGAGCTTGATTGTGACGCTATCCTCAAGGCAACCAAAGTTGATGGCGTATATGATAGCGATCCTCAGCACAACCCAGAAGCTCGAAAACTTGAGCACATCACCCTCCGAGAAGCCGTCGAGGATCCAAATATCCAAGTCATGGACAAAGCCGCCATCGCTCTGGCAGAGGATCACAATCAATCAATCGTGGTGTTCGAACTGCTTCAGGAGGACAACATCGCCCGTACTATCGCTGGCGAGCCTGTCGGTACGACCATCAGCGCCTAACCACCTCTGTTAATCTTGTAAAAAAGTTATATTTATGATATGATATGATATGCTTATGAGTGCCTGAGGTACAGGTGCTTCCGCACCTGTACAACTACTACAACGAAAGAGGTGGCGCCCATGTGGGCACAATTAGTGGTCCTGCTATGGCTGCTCGACATTGCCCTGCGCATCTGTGTGCCGGGCTTTTTGACGGTCAAGCAAGGGCGGTACAACCCGCACTACCACGACCGGGGATTGTACGTCATCCCCGGCGTATTGGCGGAGTCTAAGAACCAGCTGTCGCCCATCGCGCGAGCAATTCGCGATTGGGGTCAGCTGTACTACGTCAACTGGGGCCGTTGGTTGTATTCGCCGACCATCAACAAGCGTGTCCTGGCGATGCATATCGCCAACAACAAGCGACGGCAGCGCTCCAGCTGCCACCGAGACGTGCTTGTAGCGGTGTCGCTGGGAGCGTCGGTTGCGTTGGATACTGGCGCGTGGCTTCGCAAAATCGCGCCGGATCAGCTAAAGCCAGGGCTGATCGTGTTCGATGGCGTCGCCGGTTCGGAGAACCTGAAGGCCGGTGGCAACATCGGCGGGCCTGTGTTTCGGGTCCTGCGGTGGTTCGTGCCCCTCGGTCTGGTCGGTCTATCGGTCATTAACCTGATCGTCCTTCCTGTTCAGTACTTCTTGCTCAATCAGCCGCCGAAAGACGACGAGATCCAGGATGGCTTGGACAAGGAGGCTGTGAAGCGCAAGGCCCGACGTGACATGTTCGGCTATTCCATCAGCGCGTTCACGCGACAGACAGCACACATGAGTGCCTGCAAGCTGACACCGGACAAGCTGCGGAGTTTCGCGTGGGTTCAGTACTACTACTGCACGTGGAATAACGGTACGCTGGACCAGCCAGCGGAAGTTGACAAGTGGGAGCATGCCGCCTACCAAGCGGGCGTGCGTTTCAACGCCGTCGAGGTGGAGACGCCACACAATGCGTTCGCGCAGATGCCCGAGAAGTGGCTGATCGCTTTGCTGGACAACATCCCCTGGGGGTTCAATCTGAACAAGAAGTAGTTGAGAGGTGCTAAGAGCCTCGACCGTATGGTCGGGGCTCAAAGCATATCTAGAGATCTTTTATGGCGTCAAGCAGTGCTTTAGCTGAGTCGTCCCAACTAAACTTATCAATGTGTTTTTTGCCTGCGGCCACGAGTTTTTCGCGGTTTTTTTTGCTGTCGAGCATTGCAATTTTGGCGGCGAAATCCTGCGGGCTGTCCGGGTCGGCGTAGAGTGCGCCGTCTCCCCCTACTTCGCGGAAGATCTCGAGGTCGCTCACGACTGCGGGTACGCCGAGCTTCAATGCCTCGGCGAGCGGCAGGCCGTAGCCTTCGGCCTTTGACGCGCTGACCATGATCGCGTCGTCCGCCAGTAGGTTGGCGTACTCTTCGTCATTGACGCCACCGTGAAATACGACACTGCCGTTCTCTGGTATGAGCTTCATGAGCTGTGCCTTGCGCTCCGGCGTGATACGGCTGAGTAAATGAAGTGTTCGATCACCAGGAATATATGCTAGTGAACGGATAAGCGTCTCTACGTTTTTGTACGGGATGAACGCGCCCATGTAGATAAGGTTTTTCGGTGGTTTGTCTCCTTGAGTGACCGGTTTGTTTAGGTACTCAGAAAGATCACGAGCAGCATTCGATACCACGACGACCGGACGTTTGGTGAGGTTTGCTTCCAGGATTTCACGCTTGCTCGTCTCGCTAACGGTTGCGACCAAGTCGGCGCGATTGAGTGTCAGGCGTTGAGGTACATATGTTAGGTGGTAGAGTCGCCAGCCGAGTCGTAGCAGTTGGCTGTATTGTGGCGGCGGCGTGCGGTGTTTGTAGTAAATCAAATCATGCAGCGTCAGCACCAGTTTGAACCTTCGACCGGCAGAGCCGATAGTCTGCAGGGGCGAGATGACGACATCCGGGTGAAATTTGTTGAGCCACAAACTTGAAAGCGGTTCTCGCCATGAGGTAACTGGATGCAACTGTACATACTCGGCATTTTCAGGGAGGAACTTCAACTGTGCTTTGTCGGAGATAATGAACGTTATCGGCGTATGACGAGCAAGCGCATTGCCGAGTTCGGTCGTATAGCGGCTGATGCCATCATGGAAATCGACGTTTATATAACGTGCGTCAAAAAGAGTCATTGTTTTGCTTTACGTTTGGTTGATTCGCGCAAGCGGTCTGCCTGTCGATCGCGCCAACGTAGTATAAGCGCGGCAGCGATGCCAGTAAGCGCGACGACCGTGGCGCTGATGAGCGCGTTGAGACCACCTTTGCCGATTTCGGGCCAAAACAGATCGAACCCAAGTACGTGGAACATGTTGGCTATGTCTGGATCGCCGTGCAAGATGCTATAAAAAAAGCTCAGTAGCAGGTGTACGATCGCAAAAAAAATAATGGTGTACGGAATTGCTTTTAAAAAGGGATGATAACTGCCCATTTGCCCTTATTCTACCACAATTTACACACCGCACTGCCTGCCAGCGGTCGCAGACCGCTGCGCCGCAGTGCTCTTGGCACATTACTGCGTTACTAGCTCCAGTACTCACTTCACCGTATTGTTTATACGGCTCGTTCCGTGCTTCACCAGCGCCTTGTACTGCATCCAAGTGTGAAAATTGTGCCAGGCTTGACCATGGTATAATGGCAATCAAATGCGTATCCTCATTGCAAACGACCAGCACTGGCCGATGAAGAGCGGTGTTGCCACGGCATGTCGCACGCTCGCACAAGGGTTAAGTGTTCAGGGGCATGATGTCATGGTCGTTGCGCCGTCACAGACTGGTCGCGGCTATCAGGAGGTTGACGAAAATTATCGCATCATGCGTATACGGTCGTTTGGTCTGTACTTTCGCAAAAATTTCCGCGTTTCAGTGACGTATGATCGAGAGATGCGGCGAATCCTCGACGAGTTTCAGCCGGATGTCGTGCATGTGCACACGCAGTTCACGGTAGGTATCGGCATGTTGAGAGCCGCCGTGCACCGCGGTATCCCAGTGGTGGCGACCAACCACGTCATGCCGGACAACATGGTAAAAAATATCAAGATTCTCGCGCCGGTTTCGCGACCGTTCAGCTATATTTTGACTGAGTACGGATCGTTGCTATACAAGGGCGCGAAGCGCATCATCATGCCGACGGAATCAGCGCTGGGGCTATTTAATTTGTCGCGAATCGAAGCACCGGCTGTCGCGATCAGCAATGGTATCAATCTGGATCGCTTCAAACCTCTCAAGCCAGATGATGAAATCTACGCTAAGTTTGATATACCACGCGGTAAGCCTATCATCAGCTATATCGGTCGGCTCGACGAGGAAAAGCATATCCACATCCTGGTGCAGGCGCTCGAGTTGTTGCACTGGTCTGGCAAGGAGTTTCATGCTCTGATCGTTGGCGCAGGCAATGCATCTGAGGGCTTGCGTGAGCTGGTGAGCACGCTGCGTCTTGATGATCACGTGACATTTACTGGTTTGGTTTCTGATGATGATTTACAGCAGCTTCATCGCGTGGGAGATATCTATGCTATGCCGTCGCCGACTGAGCTGCAGTGTCTGGCTATGCTCGAAGCAATGGCGAGCGGCAAACCGGTCGTTGCTGTCGACGCGGGCGCGCTTGGCGAGCTGTGTTTGACGGGTAAGAATGGCTACCTGATCGACGTCGATGACGTCGAAGCGATGGCGGAAGCTTTGATGCAGCTACTCGACCATCCGAAGCGACGCCAGGCGTATGGCAAGCGAAGTCTTGAGATCGCGAAAAAGCATGATGTCCGAAATGTCATACCGCAGTTCGAGAAAGTTTACCAAGAAGTCATCGCAGAGAATGATAACTAGCTTACGACAAATCCTTTCGCCGTTCTCTCAAGGCACCGTTACGCGTCATGTTTTTCTCGCGCCACGGCGGCGGGAAAAACATGGCTGCACTTCGCTTTTAGTACCGTGAGTGAAGACAAAAGGATTTGTCTAGCGCAAAAACTGCCTAATCTTGAGGGCTAATTGATCTGGGGTTTCGTAGTGTGACAGGTGGCCGACGCCAGGGATGATTTCAAGCGTAGCACCTAGCAGCTTGGCGGTTTTACGTTGGTGTTTAAGTGGCGTGACGGCGTCTTTGTCGCCGTTTATCATGAGCACGTCGTATGGCTTGAATGCTTCGTGGTAGCGACTGATGCCAGTACGGTTGATCTGTTTGTAGAGCCGTCGGTACCAGCCAATATCACTGATGTAGTTGAGGTTATTGAAGTGATGTCCGTGTATATCTCGTCGTAACTTTTTGTCTTTTGTCGTCATGATCAGGTGGGTGCTGAGTCGCGTCAGTTTCTTGCTTGTTGCCAGTTTCGAACCGATGACCGGTAAGCGGTGACTCGCCGTGTAATAGAGCTGGCTGAGCGCCGCCCCGCTTCGTCGCATATCAGCGATACCAATCGGTGACGGTACCGCACTGATGAGGATGAGTTTTTTGGCGGCTATTTCCGGTCGCTGTCGTACGGCCTCCGCGACAACGAGCGTGCCCATGGAATGACCAACGATGTGCGGTGGCTTTTTGAGATCAAGCGCGTCGATGAACTCAGCCAGCAGTTTCCCCAGATGCGCCAGCGTTATCCTGTCGTGCGGTAGCGGGCTGACGCCAAATCCCGGCAGATCAGGGATGATCACCCGGAAGTTTTTTAGTAGTGGCACGAGATATTGAAACCCCTCGTGAGAACCGGTGAACCCATGCACGAGCACAAGCGTCGGCTTCTTGTCGTCATGATGTGACCAGTAAATAACTTCGTTTCCACTGGCGAGCATTATGGATTTTTTACTCATCGTATCCAGTATAGCCTAATCGACGAGGCTGCCGTCTGGCCATGTGGCTTGAGTATTTAGTGGACCGCCCAGTAGTCGGGGTTCACCAGTCTTTGGCGTCACCTTGAACCATTCGACGGATCGCAGGTTATCTTCTTTATATAGATTGCCAGCTATCTTAATCCTCGTGGCTGCGCGGGTTTGCGGTGGCCCTAGCACGTCAGCTGTCAGTGCAGTCAACCCCAACTTGCTCAGTCTGCGTCGGGCGATGTCTTTTTCGCCGATTCGATCCCACACTAGATCGTGGCTGATCTGATTGAGATCTGATGCGGTAAACGTATCGTAAGTCGCCCCAGCCTTGACCAAAAAGTCGAACCTCGCCGCCCAGTTGATTCGATCTGCAAGGGCCTTGACATCGTGATCACGTAAGCTGATCCGGTGCATGTCGGCATAGAATTTTTGGAAGTCCTGAAACGCCTTTTCTTCATACTCGGGCATATCCGGGTATGCGCTTGCGAGCGCGTATGCTTCTTCGACGATTTCTTTCAGGACGTCGATTGCACGCATGGTTATTCCGGACTGCAGTGCGACTGCCGCATTGGGAGTTCTGGCAACTCGTCGCGCTGCATCGTTTGCGTCTCGAAGCATTAAATGTTCGGGATACCGCTGATGTTCGAGCAGGCGTAGCACGAGCGATGTCACCCCGAACGTAAACTCGGTTGCCCAGTCGGATTTGCTGTTTTCGCCAGCCCTCACTTCCAGACGGCTTGATTTTATGTAAAAAGGTTCTTTCGTGCCACCTCTCACGCCTTCTTTTCGGTAGTAATTGAAGTTGATCGCGCGACTTTTTTGGCTTAGTGAAAAATGATTATTTGCTACCATTCCCGCGCCGTCGATTAGTTTTCGAAGCGCGAGAAAATCACATAAGCACTGCGCCTCCTTGAGCTTTTTTGTTTCCTTGCCATATGCTGTCGACGCCGAGTGTGTCGTGAATTCGTTCATGCTTGTATAGCTTTCGTGATATCCAATACTGTCTTGACTGAATCGCTTGTCGGCCACCACGGTGTCCACATAACCGGTTCGTTTGAAAACTTTTTCTTTCGTGCCGAAGTGATTCGATAGTCGGTCGACGACATCTGCGACGATCACTTCACCAGCCCGTTCATGCGTTACCAGCTCGCTTGGTGTCCGGCATTCCGGTGTCGCGAATTCCAGTGATGTCAAGTCAAGATACAGTTCGCCGCCGTTCCTCGTGATCACACTGTCATGATGATTCCTGCCTGGCGCAACCGCGTATTCAGGCGAAACATAAAAAATCAGCTGGGATTCGGGTGCGTCAAGGTAGCGATCTTTAAACGGTTGCACGATTTCCCTCCGGTGCGTGTATTCGACTTCGCTGCCAAACGCACGCTCCGGTACGCCATACCGGAAATCATCGATTGTATTTCTCCCAAGTCCCTTCATTGAGGGCACATTATACGCGTATAGGCGCAAATATAAAATAGCCTATTTGTTACCACTGAGAGAAAGAGCCAAAAAGAGAGACCCCCGCGCTACCTGCACCAATTCCGAGTACGACAATCCCAACTGGATTGTGCAACGTCGTGAATTGGTGCGAGGTGCAGACGGGGGCGTTGGTAGATGTAGCGGTCAGGATGCGGGAGAGTTTGCGTACTTCTCCGCTTCCTTGATGCCCTCAGGCACGCAGTAGTTCATCCTGAACTCAAGCTGATCGAATCCCATCATCGTGGCGACTCTTGCTACCACTTTCACCATGACCGTTACCACCATGATCACGAGCATGATTATGGCAAGAGTTCCGATGAATGCTCCAAATAGACTTGCCATCAGATGTATACCAGCTTCTGTCATCGTCCCTCCCTTCGTATATGAATGGGACTGGTATAACTATATCATATTATAGCAATATAGTCTAGTTGTTGTATTGGCAAGTCTCAGTGGCGGTCAGGGTGTGCTAAGTCACGCCAAACGTTCGTATAGCATCTTCGATATCGACTTGCGTGATGAGTTTGACGTGGGGATTTTCGTCATGCTCTATTTGTCTGCCCGAAGCTATGAGCCCGACTGCTTGACGAAACTTTTTGACGCGGATCCGTTTCAAAATCTGTACGAAGTCGGCTCCGGTTTTTCCTTCGGTCAATTTGGCAAGTTTGCCGATATCGATATCTTTGTCGAAGCGAGACGGGTTCAGTTTGCTGGCGGCAACCAGCTCTTCGTCGTCATCTTTGTCGTTTTGCACCGCATCGATTTCTCTTTTGATATCTTCGGACGTGTAGATAAGTCGCGACCAGATATCTATGCGCTCTTTTTCGTTTGGCGCTGGCGCGGGAATCGGTTCGATCCTGCCAGAGCGTACGATCGCAGGTTCGAGGTCTTGTATATCGGCATTTGTCGCTGCCGCTACGATGACGTTCCTGCAGTGTGGCGATTTGGCTAGATTATCGAGTTCCTGTTTGAACGTATTTACTACCTGGCCGTATTCGCGGTGTTGCTTGCTGTTATTTCCTATTAACGAATCGATTTCGTCAAAAAACAATAGGACTCTTTGCTTTTCTGCCTTGTCAGTTGCTTCTTTGAATGCGTCGGCCAGATTCGTGGCTGATTTACCGAGATAAGCGTTCACGATTGTGGTTGAAGGCTTTGCGACAAGCTCTGCGTCGAATTCTTCGGCGAAGGCCGTTATGAGCGAGGTTTTGCCCGTACCGGGAGGGCCATGGAGGACGAAGTGCGAAGGCTGTATGTCGTATTCTTTGGCGAGTTCGGGATATGTCCATGCGAGACCTATTTCGAGTAACTTTTCTTTGGCGAGCGTCAGTCCACCGATGGTATCAAATGGTCGTCCAAGCAGCTCCCTTATAGGCGCTTCTTCCTCACCGACCCACAATTCCAATTCCTTTCCAGGTGCGTCCTCCGGCTCGTTGGTTTCATCTGTCTCTTGCTCTAACCCCTCCTCATTAATTTCAGGAGGAGAAATGCGTATGAGAGTTCGTTGTGTGTTCATTTCTTGATTTGGTAGTTGGCTGGCCAACGCGTCGAGCGCGAGCGTGGAAGCTATGTAGAACAGCTGCAACTTACGTCTATTGATCTGATCTTTGTCCGGTACATCGTCATACTCAGAATACGCGCGGAGCGATAGTTCATTTTCCTTGCTCCGCATTTGAAATACGAGGGCGTATTCATCATGCGCGCAAATCCAGTGTTCCATGTGGTCGCCATCATGAATCGTCGGGTAAAAATCCGTGTGTATCCCCGTTTCCTCGTGGAGGCGATTCGTTATGAATGATACAAGCGCGTCATCTGGAATCTCTTTGAATTTTGGAAACGTTAGCGTTGTACTGATTGATCGCGTAGCGAGGGTCGCCCCGTCGATATCTGTTTCGAGCGGCAGCAGCTCGACTGACATGCTTTTTGTCGGTCGAGGCCAGTTGACGTCTTTTTCAATTTCTAGATTTGTCGGGGCTGAGAGCGATTCGGAACCGAACATCTCTTCGATCTTGGATACGCCGTCAATACAAACGATGACCGACTCACCCTCTATCGTCTCAAAATCGTCATATTTTTCGGTTTCATGATTACCCATGGCGATACTCCGTGATAAGACGGAATATACGCTATCGGCAGAATATTAGCAATAAGCACTTTAGTTAAGCAGACGGGTGGAGGTTGTGTGTTTTGAGCGCGTCAAGGAGTTTGGGGCGGTCAAAGCCGAGAATGAGGTCGCCAGCGATATCGGTGACGGGCACGCCTGAGTAGTTGCCACCGCTTTTCTGCATGAGCTCTTCATATGCCTCCTTGTCCTGTTCGATGTCCTTTTTGACGTACGGGACGCCTAGGTGGTCGAGCCACTGTGCTTCGGTGTGACAAAACGCGCACCACGTGGTGCTATAGATTGTAACTTGTGGTTTTGCGTCGCTCATGATAATTATCCCTCTATTTACTATACTTAGTATATCAAAATGCATTTCGTATGCAAGGTGTACGTACTATGAGTATACCAGCAGCTTTGACAGCGGTCTCCAGACTTTCCTGTACAGTGGCTCGTCAGATCGGAAGCCTCCTCCATCTTCAACTTGATTAATGGCATTAGTGATGAGTTCGTCTCTTTTCTTTAAAGTTGACTTTTCGTATTTGTCGACGAATGCAAAAAAATTCTGAGTAGACACAAAGTAGTTGCCGATTTTTCTCTCTATGTCGGCGCGTATCATGTCGCCTCGTTCTGTGCCCTGGGGCGTGAAGTAGGCTTCGCCTAGCTGTTCGATACTTATATCGGTATGATTAACGATCGAGTCGAGGAGCCTTCTCTCCTGATAGTAGCTTCCGCTGATACCGGAGGCATCGGTACGAGCCTGTGGGTGAATTGTTTCTGGTCGTTTCGGCTCATCTGTCAATGCTACCATGGTCGCATGCTCGACAAATGCTTCTTCCAGCGGGCGCAATACCCACAGGGGTGTGTATAGTCCTCTGAAAAACCCACGATCATTACCAGCAGCATGCAAATATTCGTGATACGGTACCCTGTTGAGTTCATCCGAGCCGCCTACCAGGCTGAGTTTGTCTTCGTACAAATTTGCTAGTGCGACTTCATGGTCGGAGCAAAACCCGACCCTGTACAGTCCAGCGCTCATAAATGTGTCCATGGCAACGAGCGAGTGGTTGTTTACCGCATGTTCCATCACGGCTGGTGCGAACTTTGGAAACAGCCCTATATCAGCGAGCTCATGGGTTTTCTCCATGGCTTTGCCGACTATTTCCGGTCTATCGCGACCTAGTGCCAGCTGCAGATCTTGCGTGCGCTCCCTGTTCCATTTATGAAATGTCGATATGTCTTTTTGTGATGCGGTCGCAAGCCATCGCACGATCTTGGTTTGCTGCGTGATGGGTCGCTGCAGCTCCCCGGAACCATCCTGCTTAGCTGTTATATACAGTAGATCATCTTCGTGAAATACCTTGTTTATATGACTGACAGCTCGTCTGTCATCTGCGTTTCGGGATAGCAGAAGTCGACCCGCGCGCAAACGAAACTGAAGTGACGCAAGTTTTTGGAGCGAACCTGTAGTGAGAGCGTCAAAAGAATCGGCGCCAAGATAGTAGCTTCCAGACGACTGTGTGTTGTCCAAAAACGCATCGACATGACGCTTAAGCTTCATGCGTGAATAGTAGTCCTCTTGAGACTATACGTCAATATTTCGCTTTTCGTCCTTTTGGACTCTTCAGCGCGACCACGCAGTCACGGAAGCGAAAGTGACAAGCAGACGGGGTAAGAATACTGAGCCGCCCACCTATCACTTCGCATGAAATCGTTATTCAGTTGTTGTGACGGCGGTGCTAGCGGACACGTTGACCCGTGAGCTTTCCGGCGATGTCCAGCTGCTGGATCTCGCTGGTGCCCTCGAAAATCCTCATGATGATCGAATCGCGGTGCCACCGCTCGACGGGATGCTCACGCATGAAGCCGTAACCGCCCATGATCTGGATGGCTTCCAGAGTCACGTTCACGGCAGTCTCGCTTGCCTTCAGCTTGCTCATCGAGCCTTGGGCTCGCGTGAACTTCTTGCCGTTTTTCGCCATCCAGGCAGCTTGCCAGACCAACAGCCGGGAGCATTCGATCTCCGTGGCCATATTGGCAAACTTCACCGCGGTGATCTCCTTGGCGTCGAGTGTTGAGCCGAAAACTTCGCGTGTCTTGGCGTAGTTTATCACATACTCCAGCGCAGCTTCGGCGACACCGACTGCCATCGCCCCCACTAGAGGGCGAGTTGCCTCGAAGGTCGCCATGGCGGGATTTTTGCCACCACTGTGGGCGTTCGGGTTTTTCTGTACTTCGTGAGCCTTGGCGAGCCTATCCTCGAGCGCACCCTCTCCACCCAACAGGTTTTCACGAGGGATGCGCACGTTATCGAAGTACACCGGTGACGTGTCACTGCCCTTGATCCCACATTTGTCGGATTTCTTGCCCGGCTCCACACCCTTGGTGTCTCGCGGCACCATGAAGCTGGCGTGACCGCGAGCCCCTAGTTCGGGATCGACAGTTGCCACGACGACATACATGTCGGCCACCGAGCCGTTGGTGATGAACATCTTGTTGCCGGTGATGACCCAATCGTCGCCGTCGCGTACTGCTCGAGTTCGCAGCTTCGACACATCCGAGCCAGCACCCTCTTCGGTCACACAGAGCGCTCCGATCTTGATGTCCTCTTTGGTGCCATACAGCTGCGGCACCCACTCCAGAATTTGCTCGGGAGTGCCGTTGGCTTGGACTGCAGCGGCAGGGAGTGCCGAGCCCATGATCGCCATGCCGCACCCCGGATCGCGTTTGAACAGCGCCCTCACCATCTCCGGCAAGAAGAGACCGGACTTTTCAGCCTGGGCGAGTAGCAGCGGCAGGATGCCGTAAATGTCCTCCTTCGCTGCCTCCTGCACAACCTCGATCGGGAACGCCTCCCGCTCGTCGTAGTCACGGGCAACGGGAACAATCACCCTGTCGGCGAAATCGCCGACAAATTGGGCCCAAGTGGACGCGAACTCCGGAGGTTCCATGGAGAATGTTGCCGTTTCCTTGCCTGCATCTTCCAGCAGTTCCAACTGATCTGGACTTAACAGGGTAAAAATGTTGTCGGCCATGATTGTCAGACCCCATTCCTTTCGGTATCGAATTGGCGTGTTTTGACCGAGACTATCGCCCGGCCCTTTGGGATTGCGATTCGCATCGCGCTTCCTTCCGGTTCTCACAGGCGATTGTCCTCGGGGTCTCCCCCGCTTGTGTATTCTTACCAACACAAGATGAGATACCGGTGCGCGCGAAGTGGCGCAGCGATAACTCACCTTGTGTCTGTCTGCTTGTCAATGTACTTCTGCCCCACCGCCATGAAGTGCCTAAATCATAGTATCTAGTGGCAAAAAAGTCAATCATGAGAATTTTTGCGGCGAGTCAGATACCATCCACCATCTATTCCCTGGTAGACCGTCAACTCTAGGCTTGGTACGATCAACATCTGCATCTCAGCTGCCTTTTCGGCGTCTTTCTTGTTGCGATAACGGGTCTTTGCCCGTTCGTTCATAGGTGGGCTGTAGCGAATATATTTAGGTGGTTTATGGTTTCTGCGAGGCATAGCTCAATTGTATCTCAAATAAACCGGCACAGTCCTCTTGTCAACTAAAATTTTCTCTGTTACAGTATGTTAGTAATGAGCGCTGCCGCTGCGAAAAAAAGCGACGACAAGGAGACACCGCCACAAAAATCAGCGGTTGTTTTATTGTTCATGATAGCGGCGGATACGACGTGGCGGATGTTTGTCCCTACGCTCGGAGGGGCGCTCCTGGGTCTCTGGATCGATAGCATGGCAGATACTGAGCCATGGTACGCGGTCGGCGGCCTGGCGGTGGGTATCGTCGTGACGACACTGCTAGTCAGGCAGCAATATAAGAAAGCAAACGAGCAAAGTAGCGGTAATTAATGATGAGTATGTTGAGTAATTTTGCGTCTACGTCAGGCGGGATCGAGATCCACGTCGCTTCACAAGAGTTGTTTAGTATCGGCGGGTTTCCGATCACGAACTCATTGTTGACTGGCGGACTGAGTCTCATCGTGCTTTTTGGCGTGCTAGGCTACGTCGCCTACATGGTCAAAAACGGTCGCTATAATCGTTTCGTCGGACTCGTGCAGTGGGCGTTTGAAGGCATGCTCGGTCAGGTGTATAGCGTCATCCCAGACCAAAAGATCGCTCGCCAGGTCGCACCGCTTGCATTGACGATCTTCTTCTTCATGCTGGCTGGTTACTGGATGAGCGTGTTGCCGGGACTCGACTCGATCTTTTGGAACGATGCGCCAGTACTTCGCGCGATCACGGCTGATCTGAACTTCACGTTTGCGGTCGCGATCATCGTGCTGATCATGGTGCAATACTACGCGTTGCGCGTGCATGGTCCCATTGGCAGCCTGAAACGATACTTCCGCAATCCGATCAAGGATCCGATCGGATCTTTCGAAGGTGTCCTTGAGTTTATCGGAGAATTCTCACGATACGCGGCGCTGAGCGTCCGAATGTTTGGCAACTGTTTCGCTGGTGAGATCCTCCTCGTCATCATTGGAGTCTTGACGAGTTACGTCGCTGTCGTCGCGTTGCCGCCATTCCTGCTATTTGAGCTGTTTATCGGCTTTGTCCAGGCGTACGTGTTCTTTATCCTGACCGTTATCTTCACGGCACTGGCAGTAGAGAGCCACACGGTGCTTGAGGATGCGCACGACATCACTTCTGACGATCATTCATCTGCTGATATCCGTAACAAAGCGGCTGTCCAGACAGAATGATGTTCAACCTTCACATTTGGCGCATTTCGGATGTAAAGCTCCGTCTCCTCGCTTCGCCGTACGTTTTGTGTACGTCTTCGCTGCGGTGCTCGCTTTTCATCCCGAACTGCACTCAAATGTGCAGGTTGTAACGATATAATATATAATTTAAAGTAATAAACTAAAGGAGAAAATATTGTGGAGCAGTTAGCATTTGTCTTAGCTTATGCCCTTCCAGCACTAGGCGCGGCAGTAGGTATCGGTGTTATCGGTGGCGGAGCGCTTGGTGCTTTTGGTCGAAACCCAGAAAAACTTGGTGAAATCCGCACGCTGATGATCACCGCCATCGTCTTTGCTGACTCACTGGCTATCATCGGTATCGTCGTCGCGTTTATCGCGCGCGCGGTCGCAGGCTAAATAGATATAAAAGGAGTTGCATGACGAATCTTCTATATAATTTTGCAGCTGCGGAACAGGGCGCTTCAGGCGACATCCTTAGCTCATTGGGCATCAATGGTCAGATGCTGCTATTTCAAGCCATCGCGTTTCTGATCCTCGTGTTTGTCCTGGGTAAATGGGTTTTTCCGATACTAATCAAGGCAGTTGACGACCGACAGGCAAAAATCGAGGAAAGCGTCAAAGCTGCTCAGGAAGCTGAAGCCAAAGCAGAGTCCGCTCAAGACGATATAGCCAAGCTGCTCAAAGAAGCGCGCGCCGAAGCAAAGGATATCGTCGCGACGGCCAAAGACGAGGCAAATGCCATGATCGCGGCAAGCGAAGAAAAAGCCAAGGCTCGCGCGGACAAGATCGTCAAGGACGCACATGAGCAGCTTGAAAAAGACGTTATCGCTGCTCGCAAGACGCTACACAACGACACGATTGAACTAGTTGCTCTTGCAACCGAAAAGGTCGTCGGCAAAACAGTAAGCGAGAGCGTCGACAAAAAAATCATTGCCGCGGCAATCAAGGAGCAAGCGTAGTGGCTGGAGCCAAGTTGTCCCGACGCAAAATCGCGGCGTATTGTGCTGACGAGTTATTGGCTGGCCGTAATGTCATCAAACAACTGGCGGCATACTTGACTGAGACGCACCGCGAGAACGAAATGGATTTGATTGTTCGCGACATAGAGGCTGCGCTTGCTGAACGAGGTCTCGTCGTGGCTGATTTACACAGCAGTCGGAAGCTTGGTGATGATACGAAGAACGCGATTGCTTCATTTTTGGCGCAAACCATGAACGCCGAGCGTGTGGTGATGCGAGAGTCCGTCGATGATAGCTTACTGGGAGGCGTGCGCGTGAGCGCGGCTGGCCGCGAGCTGGATACGACACTGAGGCGTCGACTGAATCAATTGAAAGCAAGCAAGATATAAGGAGCAAAAATGGCAGAATTAACAGTTACAGAACTCAGCAAGGATCTCCGCGATGCGATTGCCGCACTCGAAGTATCTGGCGATTTGGAAAGCGTCGGTATCGTCACCCGCGTCGGTGACGGCGTGGCTTGGGTGTACGGCCTTCGCAGTGCCGGTGCGAGCGAAGTGTTGCTTATCGAAACGAAGAGCGGTACGGTCGAAGCATTTGCCTTGAACCTGAACGAAGACGAAATCGGTGCCGTGCTGTTGGGCAGCGATGAAGAGGTTGCAGCTGGCGCGAAAGTGACGCTCAAGGGCACGATTCTGGACGTTCCCGTGGGCGAAGAGCTCCTCGGCCGCGTGGTTGATCCGCTTGGTCGTCCGCTCGATGGCGGTCCTGCTATCAAGACCAAACACCGAGGCTTGGTTGAACGTGAAGCGATCGGCGTCCTCGGTCGTAAGCACGTCCACGAGCCTATGATGACCGGTGTCATGGCGATCGACGCGATGTTCCCTATCGGTCGTGGCCAGCGTGAGCTTATTATCGGCGATCGCCAGACTGGCAAGACGGCTATCGCGATCGATACCATGATCAACCAAGGCCGCCAAAAGACCGGCGTCGTCAACATTTACGTCGCTGTCGGCCAGAAACTGTCGAAAATCGCCCGCCTCGTCGAACGATTGAAAGAAGAAGGCGTGATGGATCAAACCATCATCGTCGCGACTGGTCCGTCTGACCCCGCCTCCCTACTCTACCTGGCGCCATACGCTGGTACTGCCATGGGCGAGTACTTCCGCGACAACAAAAAACACGCGCTCATCATCTACGACGATCTAACCAAGCACGCTGTCGCCTACCGCCAGATGTCACTGCTGCTCCGCCGCCCACCGGGACGCGAAGCCTTCCCTGGCGACGTCTTCTATCTACACTCTCGCCTTCTGGAGCGATCTGCGAAATTGTCTGACGACCTGGGCGCAGGTTCACTCACTGCACTGCCTATCATCGAGACGCAGGCTGGTGACATTTCTGCATACATTCCGACCAACGTTATCTCTATTACCGACGGTCAGATCTTCATGGAGACAGACCTCTTCAACCAGGGTATCCGCCCAGCTATCTCGGCAGGTCTTTCTGTGAGCCGTGTCGGTGGTGACGCGCAGACGAAGTCTGTCAAATCCGTTGGCTCTCACCTGAAACTTGGCCTGTCACAGTTCCGCGAACTTGCGTCATTTGCGCAGTTCGGTAGCGACCTGGACGAAGCGACCAAGAGCCAGATCGAGCGCGGTCAGCGCCTGACAGAGCTGCTCAAGCAGCCTCAGTACAGTCCTCTTGGCGTTTGGGAGCAAGTCGCTTCTATCTACGCGGTCAACAGCGGTGCGTTCGACAAAGTTGCCGTCAGCAAGATCAAGGACGCGCAGACTGCCCTACTCACTCGCCTATGGACCGACCACAAAAAGGACATGCAGGAACTCAACAAGGGCGACGAAAAGATAACTGACGATTCCAAAACAGCCAAATTGCTCGAGAAAGTCGCCGTAGCTGTAGCGAAAGGATTCGAAGGGTAGACAATGACCGAACACTTGTCGGACGAAAGTATGGAAATGCTGGACGGATGGGCCCGCGCTGATGCCGATCTGCTTGCACGTGGACGCGTGAACCGCGAGGCGCCTGCGGCCAATGATGATATCGATGAAACACTGGCTGATCGACAAGCTGCACGCGCGGTGTTTAGCGCGATAGATAACACAGACACAGCTGATGAGGTAAAACGAGTGACAGCTACGGAGCGGCTTATGCGTCGGAGTGGCGTTTACTCAAAGTACACTCCGGTTCCATCTCATAAATTTCTAAAGAATCAAAGACGCGCAAAACAGGAAGCACTTGGTAAAGTAGCTCGGGAGGTTAAGGATGCCTAGTACCCGCGCGCTCAAAACCCGTATCCGCTCGGTCAAATCGACCAAGCAGATTACCAAGGCCATGCAACTTGTGGCAGCTAGCAAGATGCGCAAGGCTCAGGAAGCCGAAAAAGCATCAGGTCCATACACGACCGCTGCACGTGAGATCCTGACCCACCTTGCTGCGCAGGGCGAAACTGATCGACATCCGCTGTTTCAAAGGCGCGACAAGATCAAAAGCCGCATGCTCATCGTCATTGCGACTGACAAAGGTCTTGCTGGTGCATACGATGCCAACGTACTCAAACTCTACGCCCGACAGTTGCTCGACGACGATGCGGCTGGCATAAAAAACCAAACCATAGCCGTCGGTCGTCGTGCTAACCGTTTCGTTTCAAGGCTCAAAGACACACAGGTTACTGCCGCATACCAGGATCTGCCCGACGATCCAGCCGGTAACCAGCTGCGCGCGATTGTCGACGCTGCGGTAGAGTCGTTTGAGAACGGCGACGTCGATGCTGTCGATATCGTGTTTACCGAATTTGTTTCGACCGTCAAGCAAGAGGCGACGGTGCAGCGTATATTGCCAGCCGGGTTTGAAAAAACCGAGGTGAGCGAAGCTGTCCGCCAAGCGACATTTGAGCCAAGTGCCGAGGAAGTGCTGGCTGCTGTGACGTATCGTCTCGTCGAGGCGCAAGTGTACCACGCGTTGCTTACAGCCCGTGCCAGCGAGTACATCATGCGTATGCTCGCCATGAAAAACGCGACCGACAACGCCAGCGACCTGATCGATGACCTGACGCTCGCCATGAACAAAGCCCGCCAGAGCGCGATCACACAGGAACTCGCCGAAATCAGCGGCGGCGTGGAGGCGATGAAATGATGACCGAGAAGCAACCGGAGTTAACTCGTTTTCCCGTCAAAAAGGAGCAGGACTTTGGTTATATCAAGAAGCTACCTAAGTACCTCAGGGAGCTTCAGGCAGACTTTGAGCAGAGGGACGACGTGAACCTCTTTGCTATATACGAGCAACGTCGTCAGGAGTTTATCGACCAGGATTATAGTCCGGCAAGGATACTTAAAATCCTACAGGTTGAATACGAGACCGGACTGAATGGTGAAGATGTCCGTAACCTCTATGGCTGGGCGAAGGAGGACTATAACCGCAAGCGTGGTATCAAGCCCAAAATCAAGCCACGGCGGAAACTATCGGATGTACTGGCTGGCAACTTTCAAATCAGCGGCGGCGAGGAGGCGACGACATGAGCGAGACTTTAGCGACCGAAACGCTGAGCAAGAAGGACTAGAGCACATAATCGACCCACACGGCGAAGAAACGGAAAGGAATGCAGGAGAATAACATGGTAAAGACAGTAGAAAAGACAAAATCGAAGGACGGCAAGATTATTGCCGTCGTCGGCGTGGTCATCGACGTTGAGTTCGGTGATGGCGCGGAGATTCCGGCGATTTACGATGCGCTTCACGTTGAGCACGATGGCAAGACGATCACGCTCGAAGTCGCGCAGCACCTCGACGAGCACACGGTTCGCACGATTGCACTCTCAAGCACGGACGGACTGACACGTGGTCAGACGGTCGTAAGCACTGGTGCGCCAATCAGCGTGCCTGTCGGCGACGGTACGCTTGGGCGTATGTTCAACGTCGTCGGTGAGCCGATCGACGGTCAAGCGGCACCAAAAGGCAAAACAGCTCCTATTCACAAGGCTCCGCCAGCTTTGACTGAGCAGTCAAACAAAGCCGAAATCCTGGAAACAGGTATCAAGGTTCTCGATCTCATCGCTCCACTGACTAAAGGTGGCAAGGCTGGTCTGTTCGCCGGTGCAGGTGTGGGAAAGACCGTCCTCATCCAAGAGCTCATCTTCAACATCGCGAAGTTCCATGCTGGTAACTCCGTGTTCGCCGGTGTCGGTGAGCGTACTCGTGAGGGTAACGACCTCTACTACGAGATGGAAGAAGCAGGCGTGTTGCCGCGTACTTCCCTCGTCTTCGGTCAGATGAACGAGCCGCCTGGAGCTCGTCTGCGTGTTGCCCTGAGCGGTCTGGCCATGGCAGAAGCATTCCGTGACGAAGGCCAGGACGTGCTGCTATTCGTCGACAATATCTTCCGCTACACCCAGGCAGGTGCCGAAGTATCTGCCCTACTCGGTCGTCTGCCAAGTGCCGTCGGTTATCAGCCGAACTTGCAGCAGGAGATGGGTCTGCTTCAAGAGCGCATTACTTCTACCAAGAAGGGCTCGATTACCTCCGTGCAGGCTGTCTACGTGCCTGCCGACGACTTGACCGACCCTGCCCCAGCAACGACGTTTGCCCACCTCGACGCGACTATCGTGATGAACCGTGCGCTCACCGAGATCGGTATCTATCCTGCCGTGGATGTCCTCGACAGTACGTCGACATCACTCGACCCTGAAATCGTCGGCGAAGAGCACTACCGTGTCGCTCGTGAAGTACAGCGTACGCTTCAGGAATACAAAGACTTGCAGGACATCATCGCCATCCTCGGTATGGAAGAGCTCTCAGACGAGCAGAAGCAGACCGTCAACCGTGCTCGCCGTCTGCAGCGCTTCTTCGCGCAGCCGTTCCACGTTGCTGAGCAATTTACCGGCAACAAGGGCGTCTATGCCAAGCTCGAAGACACTATCAAGGACGCTGCCGACATCTTGGCTGGCAAGTACGATGACAAGCCGGAGAGCTGGTTCTACATGGCACCTGGTCCACTGAGCGAAAAGGACTCTCCGAAAAAGGAATCAAAGAAAGCGGAAAAGAAGGCTAAGTAGTGAAGTTTCAGTTAGTCACATTGCTCGGGACTAAAGTAGACGAAGATGTCTATGAAGTAATTTTGCCGACGGCAGATGGTGAAATTGCGGTGTTTCCCGGTCACGAACCGCTGATCAGCATCGCCGTGCCGGGCGCGATTGCTGTGCGCAGAAACAAGATCGACAGCAATGAGCACCTGCACTACTACGCCATTACCGGCGGCGTGATCGAAGTATCTCAGGACAGCCTGAAGGTACTTGTCGACGAGGCTGACAGCGGCGAGGATATCATAGAGGCAGAAACCAAAGCTGCGCTCGACCGCGCCATGAAAATGCGCGAAAGCGCCAAGGATCAGGTAGAGCTCGAAAAAGCCAGCCAGCTCGTTGATCGTCATGCGGTACGCTTGAAGGTCGCTGATTTGCAGCGTCGTCGTCGTCGACTGTAGGCTCAGCTCAACAAATGTTATTTTGCGCAAGACCTAGCGCTATCAAGCCATACAGTGACTAATTAGTGATTGAGTTGAGGTATGCTAGTCCGTCTTCTGCGCGACCGTATATCTCAATCTTCAGATCTTCTGGTGACTTGTTTTCCGATGCTGCGAGTGCTTTTCGAGTAGCGCGTACGTCTTGTAGTATAGCTTCAAAGATAATGCGTGGCTGTAGGTTCAGTTCTGGCTGTAGCTTCATGACCAATTCCGCAACCTGTGTCACGTCGATATCATAAAACGCCAAGTTTCGTTCATATGCCATGCGTGGATTACTCACCTTGTTGGGGTGAAAGTTCAGTGCAACGACTGTCTCGTCTGCTGGAGCGTGCGCGCCGGTAACGAGTCCGACAGGAGAGCCTGCGGCTATCAGTTCACTACGACCAGCGTTAAATGTTTTTTGACCTTCGTTGGTAAATACGGAAACAATATGTTGATTCGCGGTCGCTATCGTGTCTATATACGAGTCGTCAGAGGCGGTAAAAATCGCTCTCTCTTCATTTTTGCCTAGCTTTATGATGTCTTCAGAATAGTTCAATTCTGCTACTGTCTGGGCATTTGCTAAACGTGCGCAGCCAATACCGTTTTTGCTGCTGGGGTTGACATTGCAGCGATCTTCCTCATTTTTATCTGCGCTATGGTTGCATGCGATGAAGCCCAACTCGTCGCAGCGAGTTGACACATTTTTGATGAACCCAACGAAGTCACCGTCGGTAATTTCCTGTAGTTTTTGTCTGCCATATTGAGCCGCTATGGAGACAGCAAAAATGTGCGCTATTCCTTGCGCGCCGCCAAAGACGCGTAGCGCATTGTCTGGGCTTGCTGCACCCTCGCGCTTAAGCGCATCGGTTGATTCCGCTGTGAGGCATCTATCATCACCGCAGAGGCAGAAGCAGCGTTGAGTACGATCCCTCTCAGAGTATGTCGCCTGTCTTTCGGCTGATAACTCAGATATTTCATAAATTGCTATTGGCACTTCTGCGCTATGCATCGTCGTTGCTCCTATTTTTCGTTGTATCGGTTCGTTGATGTTGTTTTCGCGTTGTGTCAACTGTTCGTGGTGCGACATAATTTCCTTGATTTATTTTTGCCAAGTTTTTACGATACTCCTACTTTTTTTTGATTGCAACCATTACTTTTTTGAGATAGCTGAACTAGAAACTTGCGAAGTGTTCACGCTTATGCTACAATCGCCGCATAACAGATAAAAACAAACAGTAGCAAGGGATACAAATGGACAAAACAGAACAATCTTCTCGACGATTTGCGTGGCTCATCGTCGGCACTGTCACTGCTGTATTTATCGTCATCGCGCTTGCGCTCTATATCGTATTTGGCTCTGCGGCGCCAGAAGAAGGTAGCGCGAACAGTACGGGACAGGCAAACACTTCGGAAGCGTCGGTCACTTCGGCTGACGAAGCGAAGCAAAATCTCGCGACGCTCGAGGCGAGCATCGAGCAGTCAAAAGACGCCCAAGAAGCGGCCGAGGCAGCGCTTGACGATAGTAAAAACAGAGTAAAGTTAGGAGACTAGGATGAATATCACTCTCCCCCGTTTCACATCAAGGGCCGTATCTGCATGCGCACTGCTATTTATGAGTATGTTGTTGGCTGTATCGGTGCCAGTAGCCACGGTAAACGCACAAGCCGCTGCCGAAACGCAGGCAGTCAAAGAGCTCAAGCAGAAGGTGCTCAAAGAAATTGATCGCCGTCTGGAAAACTTCGAAAAAACAAGAAAAAGCCTGAGCATAGACATCCATATCAGCAGCAACGGCACAACGTTTCAGGTAAAGGGCCTGAACGACAAAGACACCACAAAAAACAAAGACACATTGCCGAGCGAGTTCAAAGACAAAGTCAAAAAGTTCATCGAAAAAGTCATTGAGCAGCTCAAAGCCATGCAGGAAAAAGTCACGAACACCATGTCACTGGGTGACTTGAAGTCGCTTGCCAAGAATATCGACGCGCAGTTCCAGATCACGCAACTGACGGACGTACAAGCGGCCGTAACCAAAGCGATAGAGAGCTTGTCTGGCGTATTTGACAAGCTCAAGAAAACTGCCGGAGGGCTACAGAGCCAAATAGCAAAAATCAGGAAGTGCTTGTCTGGCAACACGGACAAAAGCACTTGCGTGGACTTGAATCTTAACGGCGAAGGAGTCGTCACCTCCGCACAGTCTCAGCTTGACAATATCTCTACCATGATGACTACCATCGGGTCTATACTTGCTTCATCGATCACGCTGGTCATGGCGCTCGTCGCGACATTTAGCGGCATGATGGGCGGTCTGGGCGGTCTTGGTAGCTTGGGCAATCTGGGCAACCTTGGAAATATCAGCGATCTGAGCGGTATGCTCGGCGGTCTGGGGGGCTTGAGTGGGTTGATGGGTTCATTCTCCGCAATCACGTCGCAGATCGGCATAGCAAACGGTATGGCTGGCAATGCGTCGGGTCTGCTGGGTAGCCTGACTAGCTTTATCAACCTACCTATCTAACCCACGACCACGCACTGCACTGCCTGCCAGCGGTCACAGACCGCTGCGCTGCAGTGCTTTTGGCTCATTACTGCGTTGCTTGGCTCCAGTACTCGCTCGTCGTATTATCTATACGACTCGCTGCGTGCTTCACCAGCGCCTTGTACTGCATCCAAGCGCGTGGGTCGTGGGATGCTTGAGAATTGAGAAAGAACCGCGCGAACTTCCTGAGTGTCTTTCGTATGCATGAGTTGATCTCGCAGTTCTGCGGCTCCGGGAAAGCTATGCATATACACCTTGAAAAAACGTTTGAGCGGATCAAACTTTCGCCCGCCTTTCACACCGCCACCCTGCCAGGCAGCATCAGCTACCTGCGCTGGTGGCTCCTGGCGAATCGCTGCGTTGTCATCTCTAGTACTCACTCCACCGTACCTTTTGTACGGTTCGTGCCGTGCTTCAATGGCGCCTTGCGCTTCATCCAGGTGTGAAATGCGGGATACACTGTCATGATGGTCGTGCAAATCCAGATGAAGTCTTAGTAGACCAAGCAATTCTTCACGGGACGGTTCGTGCTGCACTTTCTCAAAAGCGAACGGATTGTGAAAGATACCGCGACCTATCATTACCCCATCGACGCCGTATTTGTCGACCAGCTCCATGCCGTGCGCGCGGTCCATGATATCGCCGTTGATCGTCAAAAAGGTCTGTGGCGCTATTTCGTCACGAAGTTGTTTGATCTCTGGTATCAATTCGAAATGCGCTGGCACTTTGCTCATCTCTTTTTTGGTACGGAGATGTATCGTCAGGTTCACGATGTCTTGTCTCAGCAGATGCGCCAGCCAGTCTCGCCACTCATCAACCCTGCTGTAACCCAGACGAGTCTTTACACTGACAGGTAGTCCGCTCTCTTTCGCTGCCGTTATGATGGCAGCCGCATTCTCTGGATTCATGATCATACCCGCTCCTCCGCCGCTCTTGACGGCTGATTTGTCGGGACATCCCATATTGATATCGATACCATGGTAGCCGAGCTCTTTACAGTGTTTGGCAAGCTTGCTCATTGATGCCGGATCACTTCCCCATAGCTGTGCGACAATCGGATTCTCGTCGTCCGTTTTCACCAATCGCTCACCAATCGCCTTGTCGCCTGCATGCGCCCAGCCGGTCGCGTTGGTAAACTCAGTAAACCATACGTCGGGCGGCGCAGCGGCTGCCACGACATGACGAAACACAACATCAGTCACTGCCTCCATAGGAGCCAGTACAAAAAATGGTCGTGGTAGCGTGTCCCAAAAATTCTTCATCAAGCCTTCTCTCATTATACGTAAATACTAGAGCTATATTATGCAGATATAAAAAGTGCCCGTCACATGTATGCGACGGGCGGGGGACGCGCTGAGCTGACCCCGTAAGCGCTCAGCGCGTCCCCCATGTGGAGGAGGCTTCCTCGAAGCAGTACCTCAAGGGTCTTCTAGCCTGCGACTCCAGATGCTCTTGATTGGTGTCCTTGGTGCACTAATCAAGAGCGTACCTTGCTCAAAAAGAGCGGATGGCGGGAATCGAACCCGCGCCCTGAAAGCAAGATGCTTTCCTGTAAAGAGTCATGATGCAATTCCCGGGATGAGCCCCTCCCGGTGCGATTATCACGTCTCCGCTTAGGAATAAATCAAGGTTGCCATTGTCATCCGCGGTGTGCGACAACTCCCATATCACTAGCACATCACTAGTATGTTCGACAGGAAGTGTGTAGCGGATATCCTACGAGACACTCCTACGATATCCGCCACACACTCTGTACTGACAATATGATACATCTGTATTCGTAAATTGTCAACAGCTACAAAGAGGTCGTGCCGTGATTTATATTTTACCATCGAGCAAATCTTGCTCGAATCGTTTGATGCCTGTAAGCGACTCGTCATAGTCGGAAGTGTCTGGGAATGACAGGTCATGGATGTGCTGCCAGACGAGTTTCATGAGTCGTGTGTTCTTCTCTAGCTCTTCGTCGTCGAACGCCAGTGACAATGAGTGAATATTGTTCGTCTCGTCTGGCTCCAGGAACTCGAGACGCCCCTCGACGACTTTGTAGCCTACGAACGTGTGTGAGCTCTCGATAAGCAGCTTGTAGCAGTAGAGTTGTTGGCGGTACTTATGTAGCTTGGCATCGGATTTCCAGCGGTCAAAGGCTTTGCCGGTCTTATAGTCGACGACAACGATTTCTTTCTTCTCTTTGTCGATTTCCATGCGGTCGATTTTACCGCTCATATATACGTCATCGATAACCACGCCTTCGCGAGCAAAGTTGTGCTCTGCTTTGTCGCCAGGCTTGAATATGTGCGAACGCTGTGACAGATACGCAGATAGCGCTACCACTCCCCTTTCGACCTCCAGTGTTTCTTGCTGCTCCGGCAGCTTCTTGGCCTTCATCCGCTCGGTGAATTCAGCGACAGTCTGGTCGAGTGTCGGTACCGTCCCGGACTCATCGACGCGGTATTGGATCCACTCCATGGTTTCGTGCATGGCGTTGCCGTACTGGCTCGCAAGCGTCGGAGCCTGAGGGAAACGGAGTATCGTGTTGTAGTAGAAACTCACCGGTCCGCCGTACATGACATCGGTAAACGAGTTCAGGTGCGTCGGGCTGAGCTTGTATTTCTGTAGCCTATCCTCGAGTAGCGCGCGGAGATTCGCGACGGCGATGCCGTCGGAGTGTCGCACTCGCCAGTCGAGCTCCAGACTCTCTATAGGCGGAGTCGAGCGATCGTCGACAAGTACCAGTTGCGATTCGGATGGTAATATCATGCTACGGAACGTATCGTCGCCTTGGTCTTGCTCGTCCAGGTATTTCAGTCGCTTCGTCGCTTTGCCATTGTAATTCTGCGTGTAGCTGGTCATATAGAGGCCGAATTTGGCGCGTGTCAGCGCTACGAACAAGATGCGTAATCGCTCATCGTCAGTCGCGCCAGCGTGGCGGATCGGCGCAAGGTTTGGCGGCAGTGTCAGCTTGTTGGAATTACCACGTGATGAGCCGCCCCATACTTCATCTGTGCAGCTTGGCAGGAAGACATGCTCGTACTCCAGTCCTTTCGCTTTGAACACCGTCATGATCTGCACGGCATTGGCGTCCTGGTTGTATGGACTGGTGTTGATCATCTGCTGCTCGGCCGCATGATACATATCGATGAACGTGATCAGGTCCGCGAGCGTCAGGGCACGATCATGCGTTTGCTGATAGTCACGCAGTTTTTCGCGCAGTATCTTCAGATGAGATAGTGTTTCATAGAATAGTTGCGGATTATTTGCTTGTGCCTGTTGACCGGTGTAGTGTTCGCGGAGCGGTGAACGAATGGACGGTAGAGACTCCTCATGCGTGTCCACAGGAGATGTGCCGATCAGGTAGTCAAGCATAGTCTCCAGTGATTCACCTTCGCTCATCCCGGCGAGTGACAGGAAAAGCAGCGCTGGCTCGCGACAGACGTCTTCGTCCAGTACTGCTTTGTTCCAGTTGTAGCTGTCGTCATCGGAATCACTCACCTTCCACGCAAGCTGCCAGATGATATGCGTCGGTATATTCCAAAAATCATAACTCAGTACCTCAGGCCACAATGAGTTTGCCAGGGCGTTCTGTCCGCTCTTGATAGCAAGCACGAGACGGCTCATGGCGAGCAGCTGCGTGACGACTGGCGCTTCCAGGATATTCTCGCGTTTTTCGTAACGTACTGGTATATCGAGCGCATTGAGATATGGCACGAGTGGTTCAAGCTGTCGATGCTTGGGTGCCAGGACGGCGATTTCGCGCGGCTCTACCCCGTCGTCGATAAGCCGCTTGATTTGGTGCGCGATCCAATCGTACTGCGCGATGCCGCTGAGAAATTCGTTGCGAGAGATGGTGGCTTTTTCGGGCAGATTAGGGTTGGATGCGACGAGTGTCTTCGTCATGTCATCAAACTTATGATGCAGACGTTCGGCGATTTGCTCGGCGACATTGCGCGCGCTTAACAGGATGTCAGCGTGCGAACGGTAGTTCCGGCTGAGGTTGACGACATGAACGTCACGATACGCCCTGTGAAAGTCCAACATGTTCGAATACTGGGCGCCCTGAAAGGCATAGATAGCCTGGTCGTCATCACCAACTGCCATGACATTTGGGCGACCTTCGTGGACAGGATTGTCCGTGAGAAGCTGCACGAGACGTAGTTGCGCGGCGTTGGTATCCTGGAACTCATCAAGGAGTAAGTACTGGTACTGTTCCTGTAGTGTGAATTTCAAATCATCATGCCGCTCAAGTGCCTGGATGGATCGGATAATCATATCGTCAAAGTCATAGAGTCCACGCGATTCCAGCGCTTTTTGGTACTGATCGAGGACGTCGGCCAGTGCGTTGATTCGTCTGTTTTCCAGCTCGCCAGCCAGGATAAATTTATTGCCAGCATCTTTTGCGAGCCATTTGTTTTTCCATGTCGTGAGCGGCGTGGTTTTTTCCTGCGCTTCTTCTAGCGCGGCACGAAGTTCTTTGTGGGCAATGTTCGCGAGGGGCACAATGTGTTCATGCGTACTATCAGAGACGTGCTTCTCGATAGCGGTAAGCGTGTTTTCGAAATAAGGCAGTGCTTTTTCAAGCTTACGTGGCATAGTCGTGAAGTTAACGAATATCGCGGCGACATCCCGGTTACCTTCCTGGATGAAGGTTGTATTTTCAGTAGCGATCTGGCGGAGGTCGTCGCTCGATAGCAGCGCACGCTTGATCTCGCTGAGCGTACTTTTCAGGTCACCCAGATGGTGGCGTGTCTGTTTGAGCGGGTTTGAGTAGCTCATCTTGTCAATAATGGCTTCGAGTATTTGGTGTTGACCGAGATCATCGACAGGGCTCTGGAGTCGTGACTCCATGAAATACATCGGAAATCGCTTGATCAGATCACCGCCGAATGCGTGGTACGTACCGATGTTGACGTCATGGGCCGCCTGTCCGATAAATCGCGTCAGACGGTCGCGCATGTTAGCTGCGCCACTTTCGGTAAATGTCAGACAGAGGATGTTTTCGGGCAGCGTGTCGGTTTGCCGTAGTATGTTCGCGACGCGCATGCTGAGCAGCTCGGTTTTGCCGGTTCCCGGTCCGGCGATCACCAGCACCGGTCCGTCGATAGTATCGACCGCATCACGCTGATCTTCGTTCAGCTTGTTCAGGCGTGTCTCAAAATCCATTACTGGATATTATAACGCAGTTGTTACGTCTGTTGGGCCTGTGCGGCTTTTTGAGTCATTTTTTCGGCAAGTGCAGCCAGGCTTGGGCGCTCTTCTACCGCTTGATGTGCTTGCTCGATAGCCATGTCATATGCCCGTCGAGCGATTTTCTTGACGAATAGATCGGAGAAACGTTCGACAAGCCCGCCTATTTCAGGAGTTGGCATGATGATATCGGTTTGTCCTTGATACTTCTTCTCCCACCGTCGAGCTTCATACTTGGTTCTGAGCTCTAACTGGCGACCTACGAGAGAAGGATCCTTGAGCGGTCCCAGAGATAACTTGGAGTGTCGAGCGAGAGCAGCAACGACAAGTAGATGATCTGCTGCTGGTGCCAGGTCGGCATGGGTAAACGACAGGGTTGAGCCGCCGTCTATATATCGATTGCCCCGTAGTTTGACGTTACGATATGCGACTGGAATGGCAGAGGTAGCCGCCGCCTTCTGCCCGATAGTGATATTCTCATCCCAAAGCACCTCTCTGCCTGGGAGGAGTCTTCTGACTGACGGTAGTCGCAGGACGACGCTCCCTATACGAGCAGAGCGCGCGTCACCAAAGACCTTCTCGCCCATATCCAGCAGGTAGTCTTCTTCACGATTTGGGAACTCGACAGGAGGGATTGCCTCGACTTCTTCTTCTGTTTTGTCGGTAACGATGAAACCAGCCGTCCAAGCCCCGCCGGAGGTGCCGATTATAGGTCCATCATCTTCGCGGAGATTGATTCCCCTCTCGCCTAACCCCATGCATATACCAGAGTTGTATGCGATAGCAAATGGACCGCCTGCTCCAAGTACGGTTGAAAGCGTATTGTGTTTGTTGGTTTCAAGACCTGCCATATTACCTCCAGCAACCACCCGGATTTACATGAATATTGGTAACACTATAGTACAAAGCGAAATTTTAGCAAACACGAGGTATTATTACGGCATAAACAATAAGGATTGTCTATTATATGCTATACTTCACCTAATTATGAGTGATGAAATTTTCGATGATTTTGATCTTGAGCGGACAGTCAAGCAGAAATTCGGGCTAGCTCTAGAGATCGATAGTGTCATCGTTCGACAGGTGCCCGTGAGTCGTACTGCCGTGGCGACTGTTTTTCTGACTTCGAAGAAGCAATTGTTTACATACATCACCGCGCAATCTAACCTGACGCTTGGCGATATCAAAAAGTTCATCGCTCGCATGGGGCTCAAGGCTGAGCTGTATGTTCCACCGAAAGGCCAGCCACATTACTTCGATGATATCGGCCGCGAGCATGTCAGAAACGTATTCCCTGGTCGGAGTCATATCTTGCCTGAGGACCTTGTCTATTACCGTACGCTTGCACCGTATAATCCCGGACTGGTGTTGATAAGTGAGATTCCTGACGGCGAAATTCGTCAGTTTGACACGGACGCGCGTGGCAACTGGCGCATGTCCGTCAAGTTCGCGTATCGTCGTATCAAGACCTCATGAGGCTCCTGGACACCTCGTAAAAGCAAATACCCGCCGACTCATTCTCGAGCCTGCGGATATTCGCGGGCGAGATTGAGCGGCGGGTGTGTCACCCTACGACAGAGTTGCGCCGGCGTAGATCTTGGTGAGCTGGCGCTGTACGGCCCACATCTGGAGCTTGCCGAGCAAAAGCGGCAAACTGAGGACTTGGGCTCTCAGTTGATGGCCACTCTGCTTCATGTCGTCGTGGAGGTCCTTGAGCATACTAACCTCTGCCTTGACATTGCATAGGCGCTCTTGCGTGGCGCGATAGCCTGGAATGTCCTGCTTATATAGCAACAGCTCCAGGTTGCCATCAAGCTGTCGCGGCTCACTGGCGATGAGCGCCTGTGTAAACGGTTGCATCTGATTGACACAGTGCTGCACGAACTGGTCGGCGCGAACTTTTGTCTCTCGCGAGATATAGGGTGCGCTTATCAGCAGTTCGGCGGTCTGGAGTGATGCCTGCATGGACTTAAAGGTTAGCATGGCCCCAATCATGACAGTTTCATGGAACTTCACGTAAACTCCTATGTCGAAGGGTGTGAACGGGATGAATTATGAAGTATTTTTAGAACTTGTCAAGGATAACGAGGTGTTCGATATGGGGTGTTCGGGGGAAGAAATTGTAGCCCATATGGTGGCGGATGCCGTACTTTTCGGCTAGTCTGGCGACATCGCGGGCCTGGGTGACAGGATTACAACTAAGGTAGATGATGCGCTGAGGTGCAGTTTCAAGTAGTTTCGCGACGACCTTTTCGTGCAACCCGGCGCGCGGCGGATCGACGATGACTGTTGCCTCGCCAGTGATGTGGTCAAGTGCATTCTCGCTGGCAGCCAGAATCGGTCTTGCCTCAGCTACCCTGCCGAGTGCTACGATATTTCGCTCCATTTCGCGGACGGCATGTTCGTTCATCTCTATAAGTGCCACATCAGTTCCACCGATGGTGAGGCCAATCGTTCCGACACCACTGTATAAATCAACAACTGGTTTGTTTGGTTCAATCCATGTTTTCATATCTGTCAGGGCTTGCTCGTAAACTGGTAGATTGATTTGGAAGAATCCTTCGGTTGCGTAGCGGAATGGTACGTCCAAAATGGTGTCGGTCAGGATGTTATCGCTGGTCGCGCCGAGCCGCTTGGTGATGACGCTGGCTGGCGATTTGGGGTTCGAGTAGATTACTTCGGCGCAAATCACCTCTGGCGAGATGGTACTTGCGAGTACCGCTTCAGCGTCGAAATCCTCATCTTTGACGTAGAGCTGCCAGGTGACTTCTCCAGCGCGATTGCTTCGGATGAGAAGGGTTTTCAAACTTCGGCCATCGACCTTAAGCTTGCGTAGTTCGGCGAGTACATCGTGGGCTACCCTGTTAATGACAGGGGTTGCGAGGCTTGTACCGTCGACGGCGATTTTACCATGTGTGCCGCGGCGGAAAAACGCCAGATCCAACGTTTCTTTCTCGGTGTCGTACCAAAAACTGTACTCTACCTTGTTGCGGTAGCCGTACTCTACCTCGTCGCTCCAGACAGTGATCGGTTGCGGTAGGACCATGTCATGCAGTTCAAACGCTTCTTCGATCAATGCTGATTTGTAGTGCGCTTCGGCCTCGAATTGCATGATCTGCCATGGGCTGGTACTGAGGTAGCCATCTGGGTCGCGTGGCGATATACGCTCGGATGATGGCCTCATCACCTCTGTTACGTACCCTTCGACGTACGACGACTTCTTTTTCGTCAGCTGCACGCGCACTTCTTCACCAGGCAGACCGCCCCATACGAGACATTTTTTGCCATTTTCCAAATCGCCGATACACTGCCCGCCGCCGATGATACGGTCAAGCGTAAGTGTCACCTCTGGGAGCTTCTTTTTTGTCATCTGTATCATTATACCGTAAATGCTTTGCACTAAAATTGACAAAAGTCAAAATACATGCTAATATGAATACTGTTTATGAGTCGAGGTTTAGTAACAACTGAGACAGAGGTTGAAGTATCGTTAGATGCCTTGGCTACTCATGATCGAGAAATGGAGCAATATCTCGCTTCGGAAGAGGGGCTGGATGACCTCGGTAGTGACTTGTTTCTCGAATCTATCTATAAATACCTTCGCGGTGAGGAGGTCGAAGAAAATTTATTTGACTTCGATAAAAACTCGGATGAGCCGGTCGACTATCGGCACGCGGTCGCGGCGGGTGTCGCTGAATCGCTGACACATGTTCGAGAAAAAGCCGTACAGGTTCGTGGCAACCTCGTGGTGGCGGCCGAAAATGCCTACACTTTTGCACAAAATAAATGGCAGAATCATCGCGAGCACACTATAGAGGAGCGAACACTTGTGCTGCAGGCGCGCATGGAGAGACGCGAAAAGACTAAAATCAACGATGAAGATCCACTGTCGACGAGGACGAAAAAGGCGCTTAGTCGCTCCGCCGCTCGTTTACAGGAGTTGGCGTCTGACGCAGCGCCAAAAGCCATGGCGACCGTGCTTGCTGGTGGCACGGCGCTTGGCGTAGTACTCTTTGGTGGCGTACATGCCGACAAGCCAGATCGCGAAGCGAAAAATGCTGCCGTCTCATACGCGTCTTCAGTGGGCACGATAGAGCACGCAGTGGTGACGACCAGGTCTTACGGTATGGGTGGCAATACCCAGGTCATGGCTCCTATGCCGGAGTTTGACGCCAAAGGTTACGCTCCTGGTAATCGTGACGAAGGTATGACTTGGTCTGCCGATATGGGTATCGGTAACCCCTTTAGATCACCAGAAACGTCGATTGAAGAGGGCTCGGCAGTCTCCATGGCAAGATACCAGGAATCCCAGTCGCGCGGCGAACACGCGCACTTCATCTATTATTCATTCGGTACGTATGCCGGGCAGGATTTTGCCTGGGACGTATATCGGCAAAATGGCAACAAGTGGCCAGGCGACCTGACGATCGATATGATCGGTGGGCCGCAAGGAGCCGAGGGTATAGATAAGAGTCCTTGGGGCAAACTCGGCACGGGGTTAATCGGTCTCCGCGACACGGGTGGTGAGCAAGCATTTCCTCCTGGCGCGAAGATACGCATGTTCTACAATGATCGTGACCCATATGCCAGTGGTGGCAACGAAAGCTTTACTTCCCTCATGTATAGCATCGCCGGTATTCCTCACGGCACTCATGAGGTGCCTGATCGCAATGATCCGAGCGTGACATGGACGATGTTTAAGGATGCGAACGGCATCGAGCACTGGGTTGCTCACCGCGAAAACGAATGGGTCGTTGATGCGCTTGAAAGGGCTGGTATCAGGATCATGGACACCGAGAGTGCTAATCGAGCGCTCCGTGCCCTCTTTCCGCGCAATGACGATCCGAACGCACCGCCACCGGAAGCAAATGTTCGTGAAGCGCTACATTATGGAGCCAAGGCACTTGACGCGCAGTTTGGTACCGGCAATTTCTTCCAGACATTGGTAGCGAATATGCCCGAGCCGTGGAAGCAGCTGATGGATGATAGCTGGAATGGCTTTAACCATATGGCAGGCGCTGTCGGTGAAGCCGCTGCGATTATCAATGATCCAAATGTCGACCCATTGACGAAGTTTAATGCCGCTCAACGTGCATTTAGCACTGTTATGGGCGAAATCAACAAACTCATGGGCGAAGTCGATCACGTCATCGAAAACGCACTTGGTGACGGCAAGAACTTCGTTGTCAACACGGCGAGAGACCAGATCAAACAGTACACTGGCATGGACTTCGGTCGTGAGCTCAATATGATTGCCGATCAGTTCATCCAATATGCCGCCATGACTGCTCAAGAGTTAGCGTCTGCCAATGCCTCGCGACAAACTGCTCCTCACCCGGCACAACAAACTACTCAACACTCACTGGCATCGCTAGGCCAGCTGGCGAGTGATATCCTTGACGATCAGCCAAATAGCGTTCCGACGCATGTACGAGTAGAAACACCTCCCCCTGTGGATGCTCCTAAATCCCCTGCGGAGCCTGCTCGCCAGTCGCTCAACGACATCGTGGAGCATAGGATTGCCATCACTCCTCCGCCCGTGCATTCGATCCCGGACCCAACTCCGCCACGTGTCATCGATGCGCCAGCCTATGAAGTTCCGTCACCTAAACCGGTACAGCAGCCAAAGCCTGTCGTTGCAGATACTCCGAAGCCGCCTCGCTTAGAAACGCCCAAGCCGGTATATATACCACCCGCGCCAGCGCCTGCTCCTGTGCGCGTCGCTCCACCGCCAAAGCCGCCAGTCGTAGAGCTGCCGCCAGCACCCGCGCCACCGCCAGCACCCGCGCCAGCATTTCCATCGTTCAAACTCCCTTCTATAGTCAAGCAATTCACCCCAAGTCCGGCACATTCACTACCTGCACCGTCCCTCCCGAAGTTTGATATTCCAGTGCCGAAACCATCGGCACCTGCCGTGAGCGCTCCATCTGCGCCTGCTGTCGGTTTCGACCTATTTAACTAAAGGAGTTTTCCACAGCCGAAAACCCACTTTGACAGAGTGGGTTTTTAATATGTGACAGCAAACACATGTTTTTACAACGTTCTAATATTGACATTGTTGTAAAACCATAATAGTCTTCTACCATAACCAATAAAAGGGGGATACGGGAGACTATGGGTAAAAAAAGGTCTGCCTCAGGGGAGCAAGCGCTGACTATACGAGGGCTTGAAAGTTTTTCTACTAACCATGACAAAGAACCGAGAAGCAAACTCGATACACTCAGGAGCTTAGGGGCTCTTGCTGTAGCGCCTATAGTCGTCACGGCTGGCGTCGGCATGCTGGCGTCGTCTGAGAGCGAACCGCAAACAAGCGTGCAAGAGGTGGCAAAATCGTACGAGATTGATCTTTCCGCCGTCAACAAATATGTGATAGGTGGTTTTGGTGATTGGAATGCAAGCGGTACAATCGGCCAGCTGCACCATGAAGGCTGGATTCGTCCCGGAGACAACGTCGTACCTATCGAGTATTGCGCAGATGTCGCCCGCATGAAGATATGCTCTGAGGAGGGAGCGGTAAGAGCTGTCGAAGCATCACGTGGCGCAATCAGTAGAGGCGAACCAGTCTTTATCGTTGGTCATTCGCTCGGAGCCGACGCTGCCGCTCGCGCTGGTCATATGATCGCCAGTGAGCATGGTGGTGTGCTACCGCCAAATGTACTCGTCGTTTCCTACGGTGGTCCAGCCAGTTCGACTGGTTTTTGGAACAGTCTGCCGGGCAAGGTTGGCGAGCCGTGGGCGGCACTTGCCGGTGTTGATATGAACGCCATGCTTCCTCCAGGCTCACATGAACATTCGTCGCAAAACGACATCTGGGGCAACGGCGCGAACCAATACTTGGTCGGCAATTTGTGGCAGGCCGTCGCGACAGGTGCCAGCCCCGCTCATGCGGTACATGACCGAAATCCGGATATGGTTTGGCAGGACGAGTATGGCGTCATCCACTTCCGCTACGATGTCGGCGTTCATCCGCTCGTACAGGCAGCGGCGGCAAACGGCATGTATGTCAACGACCACTGGAACAAAGCAGCGAACTGTGCCTTCCCGATCAACAATGGTCGTGACGGATTGCCTGAAGTCAACGGACAGTGCGCCGTCGATGAGTTTGCCCGCGCGCTGGATCAGCAGCTAAACACGGGAAATCTCTTCTGGGTCATGACTCGGTTTGTACCTGGTGTTCTCGTGGACTTCGGGCTAGAACTCGTCAACAAAGTACCAAACATGGTCGCCGAGGCGCTTTTCAGCACACAAAACACCATCATGAATCCTGGACAAGCGTTGCACAATACCGGGTTGACGATTCAAAATGGCTTGAACTCGTTGCAGCACAACCTGAATCAAATCGCGCAGATTCCAAACTCTGTCTTGCGGCCTGAGTCAGTTCCTACGGTAAATATGAACGTACTGCCGCCACTCGATGTGCCTCAAGCGCTCAAAAATGCGCTCCCTGCTGCCGCGGCACCAAAAGCTAAAACTCCCGAGCTCCCTACTCCTCAAGAAGTCATCGAGGACACGGTTAATGCAGTGAAAGATGCTGTCGAGGATTTTGTCCCAGCACCACCGCAAGCGCCAGAGGTGCCCATTGAGGTGCCAGCAGCCAAACCTACCGTCAAAGAGCTTGTCGACAAAGCAGTAGAGGTTGCAAAAGAAGCGTTTCCTGCTGTAGAGCTACCACCTGCACCAGCAGTGTCTGCACCCGTGGAAGTGGCTCCACCGCCTCCACCGCCACCACCAGCACCCGTAGAAGTAGCGCCACCTGCGCCTGCACCAGTTGCTCCACCACCGCCACCACCGGCACCGGCATTCCAGCTTCCTCCTCCGCCACCGGAAGCACCAGCTCCTGTGCATCAGATCGTAGATCAGGTAAACGATTTCATGGGCAACTTCGCGCCTGCACGCTAGACGCACGGTGTACGCGATATCTCGCTAAAAGCGATGCAAAATCCGGCAGCAACGCTGTCGGATTTTGTCACTACAGTAAACATAAGCAATATATCCACACAATTTATGTGCATTGTTGTCAATAAAACATTGTTGCATTCATTACATTTCCTTATCTGTTGAGAGATGGTAAATGAGCATATGCGTTTTATTTCGTCTCGTAATCTGTTAGCCGAGTAAATTACCCCTATAAAAAGTGTGAAATATTTCACATTGACTTTTGCCTAGCGGTGCGATACGCTCGCCGCACAACTTGTAATGGGCGGGCAGATAGGGGTTATCATATGGCCAGGTTAAAGGCGGCCTTTGAAGGTGGTTTAGTTTCTCATAATGAGAAAAAACAAAGTTCGAAACTAAAAAGTCTGGGTACGAAAGCCGTCGCTGTCGTAGGCGTGAGCACCGCGGCAGTTTTTGGTGTAGGCGCCGCACACGCCGACGAGACAAATATCTATGTCGGCGGTAATGCTGATCCGACAAGCCAGCTGCCAGTCGATGCTGCCATGCAGCAAGGACGCTATGATCCGAACGACAACAACATGCGCATCCACTACCCAGCGTCGATTGCAGTATTTGGCATAGGGGGTCCAGCCCGAATGGATCAATCCATCGCTGACGGCGCTCCGAAAGTTGTTGACGCCTGGCGAGCAAACAAGTTTGACGAGAAAGTTCGCCTGGATTGCTTCTCGCTTGGCTCAGCCGTCTGTAACGTCGCAGCCGCACAGATTGCCCGCGAAAGCGGAGGCGCGCTACCGGGTAACGTAGAGGTTGTCCGCAATGGTGATGGGTATGGTGTCACTGGCATCCTGAATCATCCGCTAAAGAGAACGTTTGAACCTATATTGAAACCAATCATGGAAGATATGGTAGGCATACCGTTGGATACACCACAGCTACCAGGTACGATTAATCGATTAGATATCAACGATTTTTGGGCAAATGGCGGTTCGCAGGGTCTTGATATTGGCGCACTTATAGCGATGGTTTCGACCATCCCTCAGAACCACCGTATTCCTGATCCGCGCGAACCACACGTGACGTTTGTTGATAAATTCGGTGTGATCAATGAAATTTATGGAGGTGATCGCGATGCGATCACAAAGGCTATCGAAGCCGCTGGTTACGTCGTGCCTCCTATCGGAGAAGCGTTCTTCGACGTAATTGCAGGTCCGAACAATCCGGCTAATGACCCACATTACAATCAACCCGCACCACCCCCACCGCCACCGGTTCCAGAACCTGTTCGACGTGCAGAAGTGCAGAAGCAGATCATTGAAGATGTCGTTCCTAATTGGAACAAGACACCTGTTGCACCAGCTCAAGCCGTTGTCGATGACATCGCTGAAAACGTCGTGCCAGATTTCACCTTAGCTGATCCTCTCGACCTAGGCTTCT